>NZ_JBYCKM010000020.1:0-174107 GCF_057473385.1 Alkalihalobacterium sp. TH-98
AATCAGTGGAACAGTGGCCGATATAAACTTCATTGCTTCTACTCACCTGTTGAATCCGAATGTCCAGATGTATATAGGGTTTATTGAATATAACAATGAATCACTATAGAATTCTAAAAAGTTAGTTCAATCTTATTATTGTTATTTTAAACGTATTATAACATTATTGATTTTCAGTAATATGTAACGTTCATATTACTGAAAGAACATAAAACAACTAATAAACACGAGTGGAATTTAATTTGATTTATTATAATAGAGACTCGGAAATTAAGTAACTGATTTTGGGTCTGATGGGGGATGAAAGCAAGTTTCTAGAGGATTAATTGGAATTTTCACAGCCATTTTCAAAAAAAAAAGTGCATATCAAATAAACCACTGGTAGTGGATTTTTAAAAATTTGCACTTTAAGATGAGGTTATAGGGACAAAAGAGATTTAATTCCTTGATGGAGGCTAAAAAAATTATTCTTTTTTGCTTCCTTGAAGCACGCATCGGCATGGTGGCACATGCCGATGATGTAACTTCGAATATTCCAATGTCTTGAACTACGTCCTCTTGAATCCTCTAAACGATAATCAACCTTTTGTCGTTTGATACAACGCTCGACCCCAGTACGTAAAGCATAACGCTTATACCATTCCTTACTATCACGCTTGACTCTAGGGAAAAAGACGAGGGTTATCCTTTGTCGATGTATAAAAAGTCCGTCCATAAGCAGATTCTGAACAAGGTGTTGGACATTTCCATTTTCCAACTGCGGCTGGACAGCGCCATTTAAGGCGATATCGTTTCTAATCCACTCCCCAATCGAGCATTTTTCGGCCGATAGGGCAGACCGGGACGCCGTCTAAGTTAATGTCCATTTCATTGTAGATGAACTGTTTCGAACGCCTCGGATTGAGGTCAATGATGGCAGAAACATCATGGTGCTCTAACATATCATAGATGGGATAAGCATCCAAAGCTGAGTCTAGGATGACTTCTCCAATTGTCCAATCTGGATACCAATGCTTCAGTTCATGGAAGGTACTCACAAACAAGACGGAGTCATGTTTACTGGCCCGATGGAGCCTTGGGTAGATGGGTAAATCATAAAGACTATCCGAAGCAGCTACCATGAAAAGACTTCTACCATAATAGTATTTTTCACGAGAACTATCCCAGCCGTAATCGGCATCAGGGTCTGAAAATTGTCGTTGACATTGGCATTTCCAGTTGCCGTGTTTACGGCAGTCACAAAGGAACTTACCATAAGGTCGACCTCCTGTTACTACGGGAGATCCATCAGCCATAATGCTTAGTGAATTCGTGTTTCCTAATAAACCTTTTGATGCGTACTGATAGACGAACAAGGATTGAAAAAGGATTTGAAGTTGATCATGTGCATTAGGCGTGTATCGAACTTTCTTGTTTCGTAAGGCACGTTTCACGCGCTTCTGAACAACGTTAGGTTTTTTCAGTTCAAGTTTCTGATTCTTTTTCCCTTTCTTTCTTGGCTTCTTTAGCTTTCGTTTCTTCTTTTGAGATAGATGTGGAGTTGAAGCTAGCAAAAGGCGGTTGGAAAAGTCATAAAAGGTTCCGACTCCAGGAATATCGTCTGGAGAAAAACCACTAAGAATAGCAAAAATGGGAGTTGTTTTTAAGGTGAACACCCATTGGTCTACACTTGTGATCTTTTGATGATGCATAAGCATTAAACTGCGAAGCATATCAAAAGGATTACGAGGTTTCCTTCCTCTGGGATTGAGGATAGAGATGTTTTAGAAGAGTGCCAGCATCGGTAAGATCAACCAAAGAACACCAAGCGATAGGAGTAAAAATCCTTTAAAAATGTTTTGTCATTGAATTGTAAATCTAGCTGTTCAACTACAAAATTAAGATAAGAATCATGTGTACGAATCTTAGTAAGCATATAGTTCCCCCATTTTAAGTGATGAAAAAACCCTCACTTAATTGTTTAGGGAACGAATGTTCGTCAAGAGGAAAGTTTGTTCGCACTCCTGTTTTGGGGTGAAGCAATAAAAAATCCCTAGTCGAAAGACTAAAGCTGGTACGGAAAATTTATTTCCGAGAAGCTATTTATAATTATAGGGGGTACATTTTTACGCGAGTTCAATATTTACGCGTTTCAGTATCATCATTCTATCAAAACACATGTTGAGGCCGTCGCGTTGATAGAGTTGAAATAGTTAGGTATCAATGGCGTTATTCAATTTAGATAAGAATTGAGGTGTGGTTTATGGTTCTCGCCGCCGTCATTTCTAAAGCTTGACATTCAAACAAAAAATTATTTTTTCAGGAAATTATATACTTGGAAAAATGAATATGATATAGTTAGTAAAAATTAAATATAGTGTAAGAGTTGGTGCCAAACCACGGTTTGGCTTAAAAGGGAAGAACGGTGAAATTCCGTCGCTGTCCCGCAACTGTATGTCGGAGTGAATCACAAATACCACTGTCTTGTGACGGGAAGGTGTGAGGAGCGTTGATGATAAGCCAGGAGACCTGCCTATCTCTAGTACACACCAAATACCTACGTGGAAATAGGTGGTGACATTCAATTTGTACGACAAACTAGTTAAGAGCAATGCTGATTAAGCATTCTTTATTAAGCATCCCTTTAACTTGATTGTATAGCCATTTTCTATTTAGGAGATGGTTTTTTTGCGTTTTATAATATGTAAATTTACCAGGAGGATTGAATATGAATTTAATCAGTACGGCTGTTGGTTACCCATATATAGGTGAGAAACGTGAATGGAAACGCATTTTAGAGTCATTTTGGAAGGGTATAAAATCAGAGGAACAATTTGTTTTAGAAATGAAAGAAATTCGTTTAAATAATTTGAAGCGCCAGCAATCTCTTGGGATAGAATTACTAACTGTAGGAGATTTTACATTTTATGATCGTATGCTTGACCTAGCGGCAATGTTTGGCTTAGTACCAAACCGGTATAACTGGCGAGGCGATGAGGTAGATCTAGCAACCTATTACGCAATGGCGCGTGGATCACAAAGTGTTGTAGCTTGTGAAATGACAAAATGGTTTAACACAAACTACCACTATATGCGGAAGTTTTACAGCAACTTGTTGATGCAGGTGCTAATTGGATTCAAGTTGAAGAACCAGCATTAGTACTTTCCTTAACAAAAGATGAAGTAAAACTAGTACATCAAATTTACAAACAATTGGAAGAAATTGTACCTAACGTTCAAATTATGCTACAAACTTATTTTGAAGGACTGTCAGAGTATGAAGAATTATCAAAATTACCAGTTGCAGGGATTGGTCTAGATTTCATCCATGGTGCTGAAGAAAACATGACCGCACTTCGAAAACATGGCTTTCCACAAGATAAAGTATTGGGAATTGGGATTATAAACGGCCGTGATATATGGCGGGCCAGTTTAGCAGAAAAAGCAACTAATACCCAAGCCATTTTATCCTTAAGTGGTGTAAAAGAAGCATGGATTCAGTCTTCATGCAGTTTACAACATGTACCAGTAACAACACAGTCTGAAAAAAAGCTGGACCCTACTCTTACCAATGCCTTGTCATTTGCTGATGAAAAAATTAAGGAGTTAACTCATATCACATCCTATATTCGTGATAGAGAATGGTCGGGGAAAAAAAAGTGTGTCGGAAATTATGCTAGCTACAGATGCTTTAGCTCAACATGATGATCGAAATAATGTACGTGTAAAAGAGCTTGTAGCACAAGTGAGGCCAGAGCATTTTTGTCGTCCAATGAGATATAAGGAACGTCAATCATTGCAGCAAGAAACGATGAAGTTACCAGATTACCCAACAACAACAATCGGAAGCTTTCCCCAATCAGATCAAGTAAAACGTACACGTACAGCATGGCGTAATCAAGAAATTACAGATTCAGCTTATAAAGAGTTTGTGAGAAGTGAAACAGCTCGCTGGATTCAAATTCAAGAACAAATTGGACTTGATGTTTTAGTCCACGGTGAATTTGAACGTACAGATATGGTCGAATTTTTTGGTGAGAAGCTAGAAGGCTTTGCCTTTACAGACTACGCATGGGTCGTATCCTATGGTTCACGTTGTGTAAAACCTCCAATTATCTATGGTGATGTCGAGTGGACTAAACCGATGACAGTTAAAGAGATAAAAGAAGCACAACAATTAACTTCTAAGTATGTCAAAGCAATGTTAACGGGCCCTGTGACAATATTAAACTGGTCTTTTGTTCGTGATGATATTTCTCGTAAACAAGTAGCTTATCAAATTGCTTTGGCCATTAGAAAAGAGGTAGATGCTCTTGAAGAAGCAGGACTCTCTATCATTCAAGTAGATGAACTGGCCTTACGAGAAGGGTTACCGTTACGTAAAGAAAATTGGAATGAATATATAAATTGGGCTGTAAAAGCATTTAAGTTAGCGACTTCAAGTGTGAAAAATGAAACACAAATTCATACACATATGTGCTATTGCGAGTTCAATGATTTTATTTAGCCAATAGGTGCTCTTAATGCAGATGTAATTTCAATTGAAACATCAAGAAGTCATGGTGAATTCATACAATCTCTAAAACAAAATCCATATGAACTTGGGATTGGGTTAGGTGTCTACGATATTCACAGCCCGCGTGTCCCAAGTGTTGAAGAAATTAGTACGATCCTAGAAGAGAGCTTAGAAGTTATTTCTAAAGAACAGTTTTGGGTGAATCCTGATTGTGGTTTAAAAACACGTCGTGAAGAAGAAACAATTGCATCGTTAAAAAATATGGTCGAAGCCACTAGGAAGCTACGAAGCGTTCAAGAACAACCTGTTTAATAAAATTTATGAAGCATTTTAGCCCACTTGGTTTAAAATGCTTCTATTAAATTAAATTTCGCTGTTATTAATACATTGGAGTGATTTTAATGAAAACAACCTTATTGACTGATGTATCAAGGACCGTCCAAACAAAGTTAGTCCTGCCTGCTGATACAAATCATCTAGAGACTATTTTTGGAGGGACCGTTTTATCGCAAATAGATGAAATAGCTGCTATTGCTGCGATGAAACACAGCAAGCATGTTGTCGTAACGGCATCCATTGATCGGGTGAATTTTGTTTCTTCTGCAAAGGTAGGAGATATTTTATATTTAGAGGCTGTTGTAGTCTCAACAGGAAGAACATCGATGGAAATTTACGTAAAAGTTGAATGTGAAGATTTACAAACGGGAGAGCGAACAATTACCACTACCTCATTCTTAACAATGGTTGCAATTAATGAACGAGGTGTTCCAGTACCAGTCCCAGGTGTGGTCCCTGTTACAGAAGAGGAAAAAGAGTTATATAACCATGCACAAGAACGGAAGAAACAACGTATAAACTCAATTCTATAACTAAATCATAGAACCAATATGAGATTGACTATAACATGATATATTTATAAAAAAGATTGAAATTTGCTAGACTTTCTTTTACTATATACAATATATAGTGTTTTTTTGTTTGTAGTTAACTAAATATTGATATGATGGAATGATAGGTGTCTGATAATAGACTTAATAGGGAATCTGGTGAAAGTCCAGAACTGTCCCCGCAACTGTAAGTGTGGATGAAATGAGGTCACCACTGTATAAGTTCACTTAATTGGTGCTTATATGGGAAGGCTCAGAGTAAAGAGAAACACAAGTCAGGAGACCTGCCTATTCTTTCCAAAAGTTTCATTTCTTCGGGGGGTGAGAAGTCGAAACGGTGCAGAAAATTTCTTTACATATGTCAATTTGTGCCGTTTTTACGACAGTTACTCTTCCATTATCGGAAGAGTTTTTTTATTTTATCTAGCTTTTTAACCGAAAAAATCACCAAGGGAGCTGAGTATGATTAAACAAATAGAAACACAATACACAAGTATAGTGAAAGCTATTAAGGAAGCGTCTGAACGGTATTCGATAGACGTTACGAAGCTAATAAACCGTATTGAGGAATTAAGCGGTCCAGATATAGAAAACGAGGCCAACCAACAAGCGTTATTTTATGCATTAAATCAAATTTCAATGGATGAACCAGATTGGACGTATGTTGCAGCAACTCTATATTTGAATGAATTATATAAGAAAGCGTCAGACAACCGCGGCTATGACCAAACACAAAAGTATGGTGACTTTTATCACCTTATCAAGATGTTAACTGAAAAGGGGATTTATTCGCAACAATTATTAGAACGATATAGTATTGAAGAAATTAACGAGCTGAGGGAGGAAATAGAACCCGAACGTGACAGCTTGTTTAACTTTATTGGTCTTTTCCTACTGGCAGACCGGTACCTTGCAAAAGATCATGACCAAAACTTATACGAGTTACCGCAAGAACGTTTTATGATCATTGCGATGACCTTGATGCAGGACGAAAAAGGGGGAAATCGCTTATCTCTAGTAAAAGAAGCCTATTGGGCATTAAGTAATCTTTTTATGACAGTGGCAACGCCTACATTAGCTAATGCAGGGAAGAGTTTTGGTCAGTTATCGTCTTGTTTTATTGATACAGTAGAGGATTCGTTAGATAGCATTTATTTAAACAATTGGGATATCGCTAGGTTAAGTAAAGATGGAGGGGGGATAGGAGTATACTACGGTAAGGTTCGGGCACTGGGTTCTGATATAAAAAAATTTAAAGAAAATTCTTCTGGGGTTGTTCCGTGGATCCGCCTCATTAATGATACAGCAGTGAGTGTTGATCAACTCGGTCAACGTCAAGGGGCAGTCGCTGTTTATCTTGATCTTTTTCATAAGGATATTATGAATGGGTTTTTAGATTTGAAAACAAATAACGGCGATGAGCGAAGAAAAGCACATGATATTTTTACAGGTGTAACAGTACCAGATTTGTTTATGGAGAAATTACAAGAAGTTGATGAAACTGGAAAGAGTAGTGGAGTTTGGCATACATTTTGTCCACATCAAGTAAAGGAAATGATGGGATGGCAAGATGAAAGAGGAGCTAAATTAGGGTTAGAAGATTTTTATGATGAAACAGATAGAAGGTACTTTAAGGAGAAATACGAAGAAGCGGTAAACCATCCATTACTGCCTCGAAAAACATATCGAGCGATGGATGTCATGAAACGAATAATGGTTGCTCAGCTAGAAACAGGGACTCCATTTATGTTTTATAGGGACGAAGTAAATCGTCAAAATCCAAATAAACATATAGTTGCTAAAGGGCGTACATCCATTTTTTGTAGTAATTTATGCACCGAGATTACTCAAAATATGTCTGCAACGCAAATCGTTAACGAATATCGAGATGAAGATGGAAACATTGTGATCGTTCGTAAACCAGGTGACTTTGTCGTTTGTAATCTGTCATCTATTCATCTACCTAATGCGGTGAAGGCGAATGCATTAGAACGGTTAGTCCGAATCCAAATGCGCATGCTAGATAATGTTATTGACCTTAATACCATTACGGTGGGACAAGCGCAAGTAACCAATAAAAAATATCGAGCCGTTGGTTTAGGGACATTTGGCTGGCATCATTTATTAGCAATTAAAGGCTTACACTGGGAGTCTCACGAAGCCGTTCAATACGCAGATGAGCTGTATGAAACGATTGCCTATTATACGATACGGGCGTCACTGGAACTCGCTAAGGAAAAAGGAGCCTATAGCCAGTTCGAAGGTTCTGAATGGCACACCGGGGCTTATTTTAAACGAAAAGGTTACAATTCTATTCCTTGGTTAAACGTGATAGAAGAAGTAAAAAAATATGGCGTCCGGAATGGCTGGATGATGGCTATTGCTCCTAACTCGTCAACAGCTAAAATTGGTGGTTCAACTGATGGGATTGATCCGTTGTACGCTGTGGAATATGCCGAAGAAAAGAAAAACTTTAAATTTATCGTAACGGCACCCGAGTTAACTCATATTACGTATCCGTATTATCAAAAAGTACGACATGAAATAGAACAGAAGTGGAGTATTAAGCAGAATGCCGCTAGACAGCGACATATTGATCAATCAGTTAGCTTTAACTTATATGTTCAACATAATGTAAAAGCGTTAGATTTATTAAACCTTCACCTAGAGGCTTGGAAGCAAGGGCTAAAGACGACCTATTATGTTCGAAGCACTTCGCAAGCTGAAATGGATGAATGTCAAGCTTGTCACAGCTAGAGGAGATTTAGGAGGACCATAAATGAATATACACAGTGAGTTAACAAAAATTAAATTACTTAACCCAGAATTCCCTAATAAGTCAACAGGCATCGTAAATGGAGAGTCATCTGGAATATTAAATTGGAACGATATAGCGTATCCGCAAATGTATGATTTTTATCATGTGTTATTATCTAACTTTTGGAAAGCTCAAGAAATTAATATGCAAGATGATATTAAACAATGGGATCAGTTAACGATAAAAGAAAAAGAAATTTTTTTAAGAATTAATACACAATTAGCATCTCTCGATAGTCTTCAAACACCGACGATGACACACGTGATGGACTATGTGACAGATCCTAGTTTTAAAGCGATTTTTGCAGTCATCGCACAACAAGAAGCGGTCCATAATGAATCGTATTCCTATATATTAAGTTCTCTTATTCCTTTAGATGAGCAAATTGATCAATTTAATCAAGCGAAAGATGATCCATTAGTACAGAAAAGAAATGAGCTTATATTGGAGTCGTATGAATCCTTTCGTAAGAACCCTACCTTACAGAATTTATTTTCCTTATGTGTAAACTCTATTAATCTAGAAGGCATTTATTTCTATGCAGGATTTGCGTTTTTCTATAACCTTGCCCGTCAGCAGAAAATGTTACGTACGAGCACGATGATCAGTTACATTCAAAGGGATGAAATGCAACATGCATATTTTGTTTCCCAATTTATCAGAATTTTAATGACAGAAAACCCAGAGCTCAACTGTGAAAAAAACATTCAATATATATATAAAACCATCGGCAGTGCAGTAGAACTAGAAAAAGAGTGGGCGCATGCCATTTTAAAAGGCATACAAGGCATTGATTTATCAGAATATGACAGATATGTAGAATACTTAGCGAATAAGCGGTTTCGTCAGCTAGGTTTGGCGAATTATTTTGAAGAACGAGATAACCCTATGCCGTGGATTCATATATTTAGTGATGAAATGATGAATGAAACAAAGTCGGATTTCTTTGAACAAAAATCAAGAACCTATACAAAAGTGAGTCAGTCGAACGGATTTGATGAATTATAAAATGAAAGTTGCAATGGTTTATACATCAATTACAGGAAATACTCGACAGCTAAGCGAAATGATTTACCGAGCCTTTAAAAAGTATAATTTAAATGTTTCGTTGTATTCTATCGAAGAGTTTCAGGTCACGACAATTGAACATTACGATGGACTCGCAATTGGTACGTATACGTGGGGAGACGGGGATATACCACAAGAATGGACTCATTTATATGAAGCTATCGAAACAAAGAATGCAAAACATATAAAAACAGGTGTTTTTGGTACAGGAGATCGGTTTTATCCTAACTATTGCGGAGCCGTTGACCACTTCCGTGATATGTTGTTTGTTCATACAGACTTAGCAGTAACTTTAAAAGTCGAATTAACTCCACAAGACCAAGACCAAATTCGTTGTGAAAAGTTTGTAGAGTTGTTTGTTCAACGGATGCATGTGTAGTAGAGTAGGTAATTGAAAAACTACAGACTGCTACATCATTATGTCTGCGATCACCACTCAAGTCATGTGGAGACCAGTCGTGTTGATAGAACAGGTTTAGAGAAGATTACATATTCCCTCAAACTATTAGTTTGGGGGAATTTTTTGTGAAGGGTGTCTTACATCTCTGAGAAACAACAAACTCACTAAGGGGAACCACTTATATTTTTAGTCTAAACGAATGAGTTGCTAACATTCTTTTTTGTTTTTATTAATTGAAGTGAGAATACTATAGATATAAAAAAATTTTTTCAAACACTTTGGTCGTTTCATTCGTTATCCTTATGAAGTATGAAAAAATTGAGTTTATTCAAATCGTAGTTTAAGTGAAATTTTATAAGTTAAAGTGAGTGGTGTAAGTGAAAGCGAGTGATGTTTATAACAGTTTAAAAGATGATCTTCATCGTTTTGCCAGGTCCATTGCCAGGCATGAACAAGAGGCGAATGATCTTGTGCAAGAGGCACTTATCAAATTATTAAGTGAAGAAAAAATTCACAGTCTGCCTTTGCATAAGCAGCGGGCATGGTTTTTTCGAGTAATGAAAAATCAGTTGATTGATGCTCGTAGAAAAGAAAAGCGAACGACCTCATGGGAGGAAGAACTAGATTTTCCAGTGCAACATATAGTCGGAAATCATCTTGAAATTACTGAATTATTGTCCCATTTACCTAATGATTTAAGTGATTTAATTTTTAAGAAGTATTGGTTAGGCTTATCAAGTCAAGAAATCGGTAAACAGGTAGGAATACCTCCCTCATCTGTACGCTACAAGCTTCATATCGCAATAAAACGTTTGAGAATAATTATTGAGGAGCGATAACACATGAAACAAACAATTGGAAATATTGGTGTACTTAATTTAATGAACGCATCAGAAGCAAGTGTTGAGAAAATTGAACGAATTGAAAATGTTGGATTAGTTATTTATCGGAAGGAAAATGCACATTTGGTAACTTCTTTAAATATTGGGAACATCGGAAAAGGTATTGAAGTACCTGATGGATATCAGTTATATAGCGGGATTTTAATGATCGATGAAGCATACTTACGATCAATTAATGCGCCTATCCAATTAGTTGTGAACGGTATGGTGATGTTCGACAAAAATGTTCAAGGGCAGCATATAAAAGGTGACTTTTTACAATTACTGGTGAGTGGAAAGATTTTTTGCCCAGCTCACCTCTCTGGCAAGGTGAGTCAGCTTTTTTCAAACGGTTCAATGATGATTGAGACTTATGAAGGAGAATTACCGAGAATTGAAAATGGAAAATTTACACTTACAAATTCTTTTCTTTTAGCGATTGAGCCTTCCAGCCATTTAATCGTAAATGGAATGCTTCAATTCAGCCAGGATTTAGATATGGATTTATTTTGCGAAAAAATTAAGAAAATGGAGATTAACGGGCTTATTTATATGTATGAAAATCAAGAAGCTTATTTGTATAAAAAAACGTCTTCGTTGTCTTCATGTGTTGTTCGAGTGATTCCGTCGGGATATGAATTAATAAAAAAACAACTTAGGTTAAATGCAAGATCAATTAAACGATTGAAACATGGAAACCTTTATACTCAAAAACCTATCATTATAGAAGCGGATGTTATACGAGATGTGTTTTCTCAATCAATTGAAAACATTCATTCAACTTCCGTTATTATTTGTCACGAAGACATTGAAGACTTAGTATATGAACGTTGTGTAGAAGTAGAAACAGAAGTGCTGACTTATGAGAATACATTTGTTTTTATCGAAGGTGAGGAAGAGTGGACGAATGACCAATTTCTAGCCCTTGAAAAACCGATGAATTTCATCGTAAATGGTCAATTAACCTTAAACAGCGATGTGACGGAAGAAGTGCTCTCAACCAAGATCTTAACATTAGACGTTTTAGGTGAAGTAATTGTTCCAGAGAAAAAAAATATAGGTACGTTACAAAAACTCGTTCGATTGAAAACGGGAATAATTAGAGAAGAAAGATCTATTGAAAAGGTATCTTTCATCCAAAACTTAGGTGAACTTTCCCTTTAATAAATAGGCTCTTTCCAATAGGGAAAATGACTAGAAGAGGAATGGATATGGATATTAAAAGTTTTAACATGTTTTTATTAATATGGGTGGGCCAATTTGTTTCTGTCATCGGAACTAGTTTGACTTCATTTGCTTTAGGTTTTTGGGTCCTAACAGAAACAGGTTCGGTTACACAGTTCTCTATGATTATTCTTTCTATAGTACTTCCAACGTTACTTTTATCACCATTTGCAGGTGTCATTATTGACCGGTTTTCGAGGAAGAAATTAATGATTATGAGTAATAGTGCAGCTGCGTTTTCAACCATAATTATTCTAGCATTAGTTTTGACAGGTCATTTGGAAGTTTGGCATATTTACGTAACAACAGCGTTAGCGTCTAGCTTTAATACGTTTTTAATGCCAACCTACCAATCGGTGATTTCTTTATTGGTCCCAAAACATCAGTTAGGTCGAGCAAATGGCTTAATTCAGATAGGAGAGTCAGCCTCAATTATTATTGCACCAATGTTGGCTGGTTTTCTAGTTCATCTATATGGGTTGCAAGCAGTTATCTTTGTTGATTTGGCAGCATTTACCTTAGCGGTAACAACCTTAATTTTCGCTAAAATACCTGAACTTGTAGAGAAGCGATCTACTAAATTAGACACAAAACAATTTATTATAGAAGCAAAAGAAGGCTGGCAATACGTAATGAAGCAGCCTGGGTTTAAGTGGTTATTATTCTTTTCTGCATCGATCAATTTATTGCTCGGATTTGTGAATGTCCTGCTTCAACCATTAATTATTTCGTTATCATCAGAACAAACATTGGGAATTGTTTTATCGATCTCAGGTTTTGGAATGCTTCTTGGAGGGATAGTAATTAGTGCGTGGGGTGGCCCGAAAAATCGAATTCATGGTGTTTTCTTCAGCTGTGCTATCGCAGGTATTATGATCACTTTTGCTGGTGCTGCAACGTCTATTATTTTTATTACGGCTAGCTTCACATTATTTCTCTTTCTTATCCCAATTATCAATTCATGCAGTCAGGCCATCTGGCAAAGTAAAGTTGATCCTGCGATCCAAGGTCGTGTTTTTACTATAAGAAGGATGCTGGGTACTTCCCTTTATCCTTTAGCAATCATAATCGCAGGTCCTTTAGTCGACCATGTGTTTAACCCTTTGCTGAGGCAAGACGGACTTCTTGCCAATAGTTTAGGTCAGTTGATAGGCGTAGGAGAAAGCCGCGGCATAGGATTACTATTCATTTTCGTTGGATTATTATTTGTCATGGTGACAACTATTGTTTATCTTCAGCCTAGAGTTAGAAATATTGAGACAGAGGTTCCAGACGCAATTGTGGATGAAAAGGGATTGTTATATGAAAATGTGTAATATGATACGGAAGAAGTTGAGAGAGGACAGGCAGCATTCTTGCCCTCTCTCTTGTTTTAATACTTAGAGAACGAAAAATTAAAATTATAGGGTTATCAATCCTCAATACATCGGGCCACTGGTTCTTTACACTTTTTACAGACTCCTTTAAGGAGAATGCCGTCTGAATCATCATGTATACTATAATTGATAATGGTTGTAACGCCACAGTTAACGCAAAATACATTACTTAGAATTTTCTGTTTGAAATCATCAGGAATTGCTTTCCATTTACGTATAGCATTAATATCTATCGTCGACATTTTATGGCTCCTTCCTTTGTAGTATCAATAAAATCTACCATCATGATAAAGAAATAAGTAGGGGGAATTTTAAATGCAACATTATAAACATGGTTTAAGTATAACCGATTTTCAGAGTACACAACACAATACAACCTTTGTGACCTTCTCAGTGTACGATGATGTTATGGGCAAATCTTTTGAAGGTGAAGTTAAGTTTTTAGGTGGCAGGCCATTTGGGGATATCATTCATGAAGACAGATCTCCCTTATCAACTGAGTGCAGACAATTTGTTCAAGAGACATTGTTGAAAAAATATAACAATACGGAGTTCTATTAATACAGCTTTCAGTACAAAAATTAAACAATTTTTACGTTAATTTTATTTTACCTTAAACAACATCTTGTAGTATGGGGAGTATTCATCAGAAATAAGAGGAGTGTTAGGGTGCTGGAAACTTGAGTAAAGAAACAAATCAAACAAAGCCGGTAATTGTTATATCGTTAGTAACAGCTCTTTGTTTATTGGGAGACTCCATGCTTTATATTGCTCTTCCTATTTATTACAAAGAGGTGGGACTTCAATCGTTGTGGGAAGTTGGTCTAATTCTCTCATTAAATCGATTAATTCGGATTCCTATAAATCCTTTGGTCGGTTGGTTCTATCGTAGAATGTCTTTAAGAATAGGAACGTTTTTAGCTGTTATTCTAGCTATAGTAACTACAGTGGGGTATGGAGTTGCCTATGGTTTAGTGGCCTGGATTATTCTTAGGATCCTTTGGGGAGTCGCCTGGTCATTTTTTAGATTAGGAGGATTTTTTACAGTCATAGAATGCTCAACTGATGCGAATCGCGGAAAGTTGATGGGGACTTATAATGGTCTTTACCGGTTAGGAAGTCTTTTTGGTATGTTAGTTGGTGGTATTTTAGTTAGCCTATACGGTATCAGTGTAGTAGCTATTATTTTTGGTTTGCTTATGATATTGGGTATCCCGTTTGTTTTGGTGATGATGCCAAAAGGAAAGAAAGAAGCAGCGCCCAAAAACAAAATGAGGAAATTTTCTTATCGTTGGATGACAATACCTGTCTTAAAAGTTGTTGTGACAGGATTATTATTAGCCTTTCTTATTCAGGGAATGTTTGCTTCGACGATCGCTCTAGTGATGAGTCGTCATTATGGTGAAATCATCATACTATTTGGTATAACACTAGGTGTTACAGCTCTAGCTGGAATACTACAAGGGATCCGATGGGCTTGGGAGCCTTTTCTAGCCATTTGGTTTGGTAAGGTATCTGATGGACAGAGAGGCAGATTACCGTTATTTATTGTATTTATGTTGTTGGGCGCCGTTTGCCTATGGCTGATGCCCATTCAGATGCCTATTTATATTTGGCTGTTTATTGTACTTGTTTTTATGGGCGTTTCCACCATATTAACAACTCTCAGCGATGCTGTAACTTCTGATATTGCAATGACCACAGACAAACATACTGTAATGACCTATTATGCTGTTTTCTTAGATACGGGAGCTGCTCTTGGGCCTTTAATTAGTTATGTTATTCTTGGATTAAATCATGGAATTGCCATCACTTATATGGTGAGTGGAGTTATTCTATTCGTACTTGCATATATTTGGTTTACAGAATATGTGGAACAAAGGAAAAACTTGATAGGAAAAAGTGCATAATTCATTCAAGTATCCGTTAGCTTGTATTCATTTTTTTGATAATAAAGGCAATTAAGGTGGCAACAGTAGTTGCTGCCTATTTTAATTGCAAATTTTATTGAACGCTCCTATCAAACTCTACCATTCATTAACAATCTGTTCATAAAATTATTACAAAGTTTGTAAAAAAACCATATAGAATTAATCAATTTCACTTGGCGCCAAGGTAAAATTGAGATAATTTTTAAAATTAAGAAGTTGGAGGGGTTACAGTGAACACACAATATAATGAGGTGTACGACTCAGCATTTATCTCTGATTACTTAATTGACTGCATTAATAATGGGGTTTATGAAGAAGATCAAAAACTTCCTTCAGAGATGGAACTAAGTGATTTGTTTCAAGTAAACCGTTATACGATCAGACAAGCATTAAAAAAGCTTGTTAACTTAGAAGTCATTTCATCCAAGCAGGGAAAAGGTTATTATGTCATTTCTAAGCCCACTCCCACAACATATGTTCTTGCAGGGAAGCCGCAGTTTTCACGGAATATGATGAAGAACGGCAAGCACCATAGCAGTAAACTGTTAAACTGGGAAAAAAAACGAGCGTCTAAAAAAGAAATGGAGTATTTGAAGCTCGCTGCTAGTGAACCTGTTTATCGTTTAGAAATTCTTCGTTATGTTGAGAATAAGGCAATTACCTACTCAACTACGATTTTACTAGAAAGCAAGGTGCCTGATCTCGAGTGGTATTTAAGAGATTTTGCTTCTCTTTATCAGTTATTAGATACAAATTATGGTTTTATTCCTCAACGTGAGTATTCTATTTTTCAAGCTGTATTACCGAACAGCGTAGAGTCGTTTCATTTAAACGTCTCAAATGAAGTCCCATTAATGTCGATTGAAAGTGTTGCCGTACATCCGGATGGAACTCCAGTAGAGTATACACATTCTAGAATACGTGGAGATATGAATAAATGCTTAGTTAAGCTTGATCTGACAAAAGAGTAGGAGTGGTGAAGGATGAAGTATAAATTAGTAGCGCTAGATTTAGATGGTACTTTGCTAGACGATGAAAAAAAGATTAGTGACCGCACGAAAGAAATCATTCAGCACATCCGTAATGAAGGAGTAAAAGTGGTTTTGGCTACAGGAAGAAGTCCGAAAAGGACGCTGCCTATTGCCGAAGAATTAGGGTTACATGAACCTATTATTGTCTACAATGGAGCAGGAATTATTGACACACAAACAGGACAGGTTGAATTAGAAGAGGGCTACTCTATCAATCATGTTTCCTCTATTATTCACTACTGTCGCGAGCATCAGTTGAATTTTACAGTAAATACAATAAGTAATATGTATATCGAAAAGGATACTAGTTACCTATCTAGACGGTATAGTAAAGGTTTTTATCATCCAGTCGTATTAAAAGATGTGATGGGTGTTGAAGAGAAGATTCTTAAGATGTCTATTTTGGCCAGCGAGGAGCAACTGGATTCTATAGAGTGGTATTTGGAGCAACTAAATCGAATGAGTTCAACAAAACTCGTTCGCAGTGGTGAAGATACGCTGGACTTAATTCAACCTTCAGTAAATAAAGGAAACGCATTATCAATTATGGCTGATCGTTATAATATTGCTTTAGACGAAACGGTAGCCTTTGGGAATTATTTTAATGATTTAGAAATGATCCAACTTGCAGGACTGGGAATCGCGATGGATAATGCCCCGCAAGGCTTAAAGAAGGCAGCTGATAAGATAGCCTTAACCAATAATGATGAAGGAGTAGCTAGAGAGTTAGAGTATCTTTATACAAACACGCCAAGTGCTGTTAATAAAATGTGAGTCATTGAAAGTTGGTAACTGATAGTGAATAGCTGCTATAAAAAATGGTATTCCAAACTCCTGCATTGAAACAAGTGTAGGAGTTTTTTCTATAATTTCAACTGCCACGGAATTTGTCTTTACTTTAGTAATGTAATGAAAATGTAAATTGTAAATGTACAAGTACAAACAAGTTAAAAGAGTTAATAATCTGTTTATTAACTCTTTTAAATGTTTAACGTTTTTATAATATTCTCTTAAGATAGATAATTCATAATTGAACTCGGTTGAGATATTACAGATTAACAAAAAGGAGAATTACAAAATGGGAGAAGCGATAATTGAAGTTAACGATTTAAAGAAAGTATATCCTGATGGAACTGAAGCCTTAAAGGGAATTACAGTCACTATTGAAAAGGGCGAATTAGTTGCCATTATCGGTTCAAGTGGAGCAGGGAAAAGTACTTTTCTAAGATGCATTAATCGTCTGAATACTTCAACTGGTGGAAGTATCCTCTTTAACGGTAAAGAAGTTACTAAAGCTAGAGGTAAGGATCTGCGTAATATCCGACGTGAAATTGGAATGGTCTTTCAAGGATTTAATCTTATTAAAAGGTCTCAAACAGTAAAAAATGTCCTACATGGCAGACTCGGCTATGTTTCTTCCATTAAAGGTGGTCTAGGACTGTTCTCAGAGGGAGATACAAAGGAAGCTTTAACGTTATTAGGAAGAGTGGGGCTTGCCGATCAAGCATTTAAAAGAGCAGACGAATTAAGTGGCGGCCAACAGCAAAGGGTTGGTGTTGCCAGGGCTTTAGCTCAAAAGCCATTGTTACTTCTTGCAGACGAACCTATTGCTAGTCTAGATCCGGCTTCATCAGAACGTGTAATGAGTTATATGAAGAAAATTTGTGAAGAAGATGGGATTACAGCAGTCGTCAATCTCCACCAAGTCGATGTAGCAAAGCAATTTGCAACAAGAATTATTGGAATTAAGGCAGGCCAAATTGTTTTTGATGGAACAGCCAAAGAATTAACAGATGAAGTTATTAAATATCTATATAACTAGTTTTTCTATTATGAAGAAAGGAGTTGGATAAAAACATGAGTATGCCAGCTGAAAAGCTTCAGAAGCATCAAGTGGCGCCAGCAGAACAGGAAGCATTTGATGTCGATCAAATGTACAAAGATTTGAAGGCTAAAAATAAAGGATTAGTAAAAAATCTATTCATTGTTTGGGCAGCTATATTAGCCCTAATTATTTGGTCATGGGTGGGGACAAATTTTAAATTAGCCTACTTTTTTAGCGGGATAGGAAATATGGCTTCTTTTATTTGGAATGATTTGCTGCCTCCTGATCTTAGTGCAATACCAAAATATATAAAACCGGCCTTTGAATCGTTATATATGGCTTATGTCGGAACGTTAATTTCGGTGTTTTTATCCATATTCTTAGGATTCTTAGCAGCCAAGAACACATCGTTTCATCCTATATTAGCTTCAGTGAGCCGTTCGGTGATTGCTTTCATTCGAGCGATGCCAACTCTAGTCATTGGTATCTTTTTTGTCGCAGCTCTTGGATTAGGTCCTTTAGCAGGAACGTTAGCAATTGGTATAGCGGGTGTCGGCATTTTAGCAAAAGCTTTTGCTGACATTATTGAAGAAATTGATGCAGGTCAAGTAGAGGCGGTACGCTCTACGGGAGCAAGCTGGTTTCAAGTGATGGGACAAGCGGTTTGGCCGCAATTTTATGCTGGTTTTGTCGCTTGGTCTTTCTACAAGATGGACTTAAACATCCGCGAGTCTGCAATACTTGGGATGATTGGTGCTGGTGGATTAGGGACAGCACTGATGGCTGATATCGGGCTATTTAGATATGATCAAGCGGTAGTAGCGATTGCGATGATATTCTTCATGATTCTTTTAGTTGAATATACAACAGCTAAGCTAAGGGAGAGAATTATATGATAAAAAAGCAAGCACAAAAGGAAAAAGATCGACTGACTAAAATTATATTTCTTTTCCTTGGAACGGTTTTCTTGATTGTGAGTTTAATGCAGATGAATATTATGCCAGAGCGTCTATTAAATAGTATTGAACGAGGTTCTTATATCATTTCGGTTATGGTGCCTCCTACTTTTAACGGACCGGAAAATCTATTTAGTGCCGCCATAGAATCGATCCAAGTTGCCGTAATCGGTACACTGTTTGGAATTGTCTTTTCAATGGTTTTAGCTGTATTTGCAGCAAAAAACTTAACCCCGCATATTTCAATTAGCTATGCGATCAAGGCATTTGCGGGCTTTGTTCGTGCGGTTCCAGCATTAATCTGGGCGATCTTATTCATTGTCGCAGTAGGGCTTGGACCGACGCCAGGTATTATGGCCCTTGCTGTTAACAGTATTGGAATGCTTTTAAAGGTTTACGCAGAGGCAATTGAAGAGATCGATATGGGTGTAGTAGAAGCTATTCAGGCAGCTGGCGGAACTAAGTTTCAAGTGATTATGCAAGGTGTTATTCCAAGTATTATGAGTATTTTCATCTCTTGGTCCGTCTTCCGCTTTGATATTAATATTCGCTATGCGGCTGTTCTCGGAATCGTTGGAGCTGGTGGAATTGGCTTTGAATTAATGAGAGCCTCAAGAATGGCTGATTACAGTCAAGTACTTGGAGTTACACTAATTATTTTCGTTATGATCATTTCAGTTGAATATATTTCAAGGTTTATTAAAGGAAGATTTGATGCAGAAACAGCCAAAGCCGCAAGAATGTAAATAAATATATACTTTTTAAAACCTTGAAAGGGGTGATACAAAGAACGATCTTTTGTACCATCCATTTATCCAAAAACAGGAAAACTAAAAATTAGGAGGAATTCCAAGATGAAGAAAAGTTTAAAGTTATTTTCACTGTCGATTGTATCAAGTGTATTGTTAGCTTTATCAGCATGTGGTTCATCAGATACCACATCAAGCAACTCTAGTTCTGAAAATACAGGCTCTAACCAAACGAGTGAAACAGCAGAAAATGACGAGCGTGCAGATTGGCCGGAAAAGCTAGTTATTTCTTCCATTCCAGCTGAGGATGTTCAAACAGTTACAAATCGTTATGCTGACTTTACAGATTACTTAGAAGCTCAATTAGGAATTCCAGTCGAAATGTTTGTTGGATCAGACTATACAGCTGCGGTTGAAGCTGCTCGAGCTGGACATACACATATTGCATTTTGGGGGCCCTTCTCTTACGTATTAGCAAATCAAAGAGCCGGTGTAGAAGCGTTTGCTACTACTTTAAGTGGTGGTCTAGATTATTATACAGCTGCTTTCCTAACAATGGAGGATTCTGGAATTGAGTCTGTAGCTGATTTAGAAGGACGTACCATTGGATGGGTAGACCCTGCATCTACATCAGGTGCTATCTTTCCAAAAGCACATATTATGAGTGAAGTTGGATTATCAGAGGAGACAGATCTGGATAGTTTCTTTGCTAATCAAGTGTACACAGGGGGACATGACTCTACGTTCATCTCTGTTTTAAATGGTGATATTGACGCAGGTCCAATGGCAAGCAGTCACTGGGACCGCCGTTTAGATGAGTTTAAAGATCACCCAAGAATTAACGAAATTAAAATTTTTGAAGAAACAGCACAAATTCCAAGAAGTCCTATTACGGTTGCTGGTGATTTACCAGAAAGTCTAAAAGAAGCCATTAAGGAAGCGTTCTTTGATATTTTAAATCATCCAGAACTTGAGACATATATTGAAGAGATGGGCTTGGAAGATGGGTATCAACCAGTGGAAGATGCTCGCTATGATATTATTCGTGAAACTGCAGATATTCTAGGTTTAGATGTTTCACAAATGGATTAATGTTTAGCTAAAACACTATAAAAATATAATTATAAAATGGACACAAGGTGTTGGAGTGATTAGACATTAGCTCTAGCTACTTTGTGTCCGTCAAACTATTACGAAACTAATAGTATGAAGGCTGCTTGGTCTTTTAATCAAAGTTTATAAGTAAAACTCGAATCGGAGGAAAATGAAATGGTTGTCGATTTACATTGTCATACGAAAATATCAGATAATCCAATGACGATCGAAGAAGTAATCCAGCTAGCCAAGTCCAATGGTGTAACACATCTTGCTATCACCGACCATGATACGACGAAAGGACTTCCGATAGCCAAAGACATTGGTGAAAAAAACGGTGTTGAGATCATTCCTGGAATTGAAATTTCAGCCTATGATTATAAACGAAATACAAGAGCTCATATTTTAGGGTACTACATTGAACCAAACCATCCAGCGATTGAAAAGATATGCCAACCGTTAATAGAAAAGAGACACGAGACTTCAAAAAGAATGGTCGAAAAAATAATAGAATCAGGTTATCAGATTACTTGGGAACAAGTTGAACGGCATGCAGAAGGTGGAACTGGAGTTTATAAGCAACATATTATGCATGCTCTAATCGATGCAGGATATGAAGAGGAAATCTATGGTCCACTTTATAAAAAACTGTTTTCAAGAGGAGACCATAAAGGAAATGTTGGTATTGCGTTTATGCCAATACAGTATATTGATGTTTGTGATGCTATTACGGCGGTTATCGAAGCTGGTGGAATACCAGTTATTGCCCATCCAGGTCAAATGAACAATTATGACGCTATTCCAGAATGGGTGAATTTAGGCCTTCAAGGAATAGAGGTCTACCATCATGACCATAAGGAAGAAGATATAGAGAGATGCAAAGCTTTGGCGGGAACATACAATTTATTAATGACGGGCGGTTCGGATTTTCATGGACCATATGGAGCAGATCCAAACAATACAATTGGTTTAAACTGCCCAGGAGTTGAATGTATTGAAACTTTAAAAGAAAGATTAAAAGTCATACAAAAATAGCAAGTCAATATGCATATGCAAACTATTCAATGGACGAGTCTTATTTGATGTTTTGGATCTTATAAGCCGGGATCGAATAGTTTCTTTTTTTATACATTTTAAGAGAAGTTTACAATTTATCTCTACAATTAAAAAGAACTTAACAATCTCTTAATATCACTCACTTGGCGACAAGTTACGATGAACATAGAAACAACAAAGGGGGTATTCATAGATGGACACAGCAATGAGAACGAAAATACTATCTAATGCTACTGAAGAAGATTTAGTCCATTGGGAAACGCAGATTGAACAAATGGGTGAAGTGAAAATTGTGAAACCGCCTAGTTTAGGATTGGTCATGATGCGCGCAAAAGAGTCCGTGGAGAAACAGGTATTTAATGTTGGAGAAATATTAATGACAGAAGCAACAGTATCCGTAGATGGGGCTCTTGGATTTGCTGCATTAATTGGAAATGAAGAAGAAAAAGTGAAGAAAATTGCAATGATTGACGCTGTATTTCATCACTCTTCCTCCAAATGGTCTGAGTTCAAAGTACAGTTTAGTAACTGGCTGGTACTAGAAGAAGAAAGACAAAAGACAGAACAAATAAAAGAGTTTCAGTTAATGAAACAGAGTCGAGTTGACTTTAATGTGATGGATGACTAGGAGGAACCATAATGTTAGAAGCAAATATAGAAGTGTTTCATACCCAAAAAGTATTTAGAACGTTACTAGATTGTATGGCTAGACCAGGAAAAATAGGTTCTATCGATCAAATGGACTTCGGTTATGACACCAGTATTAGCGGATATGTTTCAAGTATAGCTTCGACGTTATTGGACCGCGAAGTGAAATTTCATATTCATGCTCAAGATCAGGAACAAATTTCATTTTTGCAAATACATACGATGGCAAAGCATGCTTCAGTAGAAACGTGCGACTATTATTTTATGAACGGTACAGACAAGCTTCAATATGAAAACTTAAAAAAAGGTACTCTTCATTATCCCGATGATAGTGCTACCGTAATTTGTCAGGTTGAGAGTATTCAATCCCAAGAGAGTCGATTAGAAAGTGGCCTCCTTCTAACTATTACTGGCCCTGGGGTGAAAACGGAGAGCCGCTGCATTATTAAAGGCCTCCAAAAAGAAATCATGGAAAGACGTAATGTATGTAATTCTGAATTTCCACTAGGAATCGATATGATCTTACTAGATGAAAATGGTCAAGTTTGCTGTTTACCACGTAGTGTAAAAATAGGGCTGGAGGTGCTGTAAGTGGCTTATGTAGCTGTAAAAGGAGGCCAAAAGGCAATTGAAGAGGCTGAAAAGCTCTTAAACTATTATCGTTTAAGAGGCGGCAGTTCTCCTTTAGAAGTGAAACAAATTAAAGACCAATTAAGGTTAGCTGTTGATAAAGTGATGGGAGAAGGATCTTTGTATGCTGAGGATTTGGCGGCACTTGCTTTAAAACAAGCAGAGGGGGATACAATTGAAGCTTCCTTTATGATGAGAGCCTTTCGTTCAACACTGCCTCGAAACCACTATTCCATCGTGGTAGATACAACCGATATCCAACCAATCCGTCGAATTTCGGCTGCTTTTAAAAATATACCTGGTGGTCAGTATCTAGGCCCGACAAAAGACTATACTAAGAGATTATTTGATTTTGAGTTGATGGAAGAAAGTGAATTACATATGCAAGAATTCCTAGATAATATGGAAAGTCATGATGAGGTTAAAATCAGCAGTGAACAACTACCTGATTTCCCCCGTGTGATTGATTTACTAAAGGAACAAGGACTGGTAGAAGACCGCTCAGTTACTAATACCGATCTCGATGAAGTTGAAGACATTACGCGAAAGTCGATACAATTTCCAGCATCAAGAGCAGTAAGACTCCAAGCGATGGCAAGAGGGGAAACGGGTGCGATGATGATGCTTGCTTATTCAAGTGCTCGTGGTTATGGCAGTGTCCACCCAACATTAGGAGAATTAAGAGTAGGTTATGTGCCTATTTCAATTCCACACCCCATTTATGAGGGAGAGCAAATTACCATCGGCAAAATTATGATAAGTGAAGCAGAAATTATTGCGAAGTTAAGTGCGGGGAAAAAGAAAGACAACGAGGAAGAAAGCTCCAAGGCACAATATTCAATTGGTTACGGTTTATGTTTTGGACAAAACGAAGTAAAAGTGATGGCGATGGCGACTCTAGATCGAGCGATGGAAGTGGAGCAACCGACAGCACCAGCCGAAGATGAGGAATTTGTTTTGTATCATATTGATGGCATCGAATCATCAGGCTTTGTTTCTCACTGGAAGCTTCCGCATTACGTTACATTCCAAGCCGGTTTATCAAGACTGCGTTCGGTACAAGAAAGAGAGGGACATAATCATGAAGGGATATAATTACGCTTTTTTAGATGAAAATACAAAAAAAGAAATTCGCCGGTCTATCTTAAAAGCTGTTGCTATTCCAGGCTATCAAGTTCCGTTTGGTTCTAGAGAACTGCCAATTGCAAGAGGGTGGGGAACTGGCGGGTTACAGGTGTCCCTGTCGATTATTGAGAATGATGATGTGGTTAAGGTGATTGATCAAGGGTGCGATGACAGCGTAAATGCTTGTAATATTCGTGAATTGATAGAAAATACAACGAACGTAAAAACAACAACTGATACGCTGGAGGCAAGTATTATCCAAACGAGACATCGAATACCTGAAGAAAAAATGACTGAAGATCAAATTCTAGTTTTTCAAGTTCCTATTCCAGAACCGTTACGTAAAGTAGAGCCGAGTGAAAGAAAAACCAGGGAAATGCACGGGGAGAAGGATTACAGTAAGCTATGGGTTTTACTTTATGAAAATATCGTTAAATGGGGCGAAATCACAATAGCGGCACGTTATCCCGTCATGGTTAACCACCGTTATATTATGGATCCTTCTCCAATTCCTCGTTTTGATGTACCTAAATTACATCAAGCTGAAACGTTATTTTTGTTTGGGGCAGGCCGAGAAAAACGAATATATGCCATTCCGCCTTATACAGATGTGGATCCGTTACAGTTTGAAGATTATAAATTTCAAGTCGAAAAACCAGACCGTGAGTGTGCTCATTGTGGAAGTACACATACATTTTTAGACGAAGTCTATGATCAAGAGACAGGAGAAAAGAATTTTTATTGTTCGGATACGAGCTACTGTAACAAGAAAAGGAAAGAGAGACAAGGGACCCCAGTTCAGATTGGAGGCGTTTGGTGAGATGAATGAAGCGATATTAAAAGTAAGGAACTTATCTAAAATCTATGGAACTGGTTGTGAGCACTGCTTAGAAGAAACGGGTCCCCATGCACAAACCAATATTTGTCCAAACTGTGGATCGATTGTTGCTTGCGGTGATATTAATTTTGATGTTTATCCCGGCGAAATATTAGGGGTTGTCGGTGAAAGTGGATCTGGAAAAAGTACACTCGTTAAAATGTTGTATTTTGATGAAAGCCATACGTCCGGAAGTGCCCATTTATCCTGTTATGACGAAGGAGAAAGTAACTTATTTACTTTAAGTAATCAAAAGAAGCGCTGGATTAGAAATCACTTAATGGGTATGGTTTACCAGCACCCACATGTAGGGTTGCGACTCGATTTTAGCAGCGGCGGTAATATTGCTGAAAAACTATTAACTGCTGATGTGTATCATGTTGGGAAGATAAGAGAGAGAGCCAAAGAATTATTGACGCAAACTGAAATCCCCATTAAACGTATGGATGATCTCCCTAAATATTTTAGCGGGGGAATGCAACAAAGAGTGCAAATTTCTAAAGCTCTAGCTAATAATCCTCCCATTTTATTATTAGACGAGGTTACAACTGGTTTGGACGTATCCGTACAAGCACGTGTCTTAGATTTAATTAGACAGATTCAAAGAGAATTAAAGGTAACGATGATTGTCATTTCTCATGATTTTTCTGTCATCAAAATGTTAACTCAACGAACAATCGTTATGAAAAATGGAAGAATTGTAGAATCTGGGCTTACGGATCAAATTATGGAGGATCCACAACACGAATACTCACAGTTATTAATTAATTCCATGCTATAAGGGAGTGAATAAAATGGGCATTACAACAATATATGGCGGAAATATTGTTACTCCAGAAAAGGTAATTTGGGGCGGCACCATTACAATTGAAAATGGAAAGATCATTGATATTGCGAATCGAAGCATACCTGTAAAAGGCGGATTCGATGCAAGCGGAAAGTGGATCCTGCCGGGAATCATTGACACCCATAGTGATACGATCGAAAGAGAAGTTCAGCCTCGTCCTGGGAGTATTTTCCCTATTGATATTTCATTTTCTGAATTAGAGCGTAAAATAGCGGGACACGGAATTACAACAATGCACCATTCATTAAGTATGCACGGTGATTATACAGATAATGACACTAGGAAAAATCAGAAAGTTGAAGAATACATCCGATTTATTAAAAAAGCTGCTCAGGATAAATCCTTAGTCAACCACAAAGCTCACTTGCGTTTTGAGATTACGAATATTGCGGCTGTTCCTATTGTAGAGCAATTAATTAAGGAAAAGCTGTTAGATCAACTGTCTTTTATGGACCATACGCCAGGACAAGGTCAATGGAGAAATATTGAACTGCAAAAAAAGCTCATTAAAAGTAAACATGATTATACAGAAGAAGAGATTGAAAAGATTATTATTGAAAGACAACAACTGCCAAAGTTGGATACCGATCAATTAAAAGAGATTGCCAGCGTTGCTTACCAGTACGGGATTCCAATCGCTTCTCATGATGATGACTCAATTAGCAAGCTTGATATTATTAAAGATTGGTTTGTTAGTATTAGTGAGTTTCCAATTGAGCTTGAAGTAGCTAGAGAAGCCAAAAAACGCGGGTTACATGTCGTTATGGGCGCACCTAATGTCCTGTTAGGGCGTTCGCACAGTAATAATTTATCTGCAAACATAGCTATTGAAGAAGGAGTAGTTGATGTCCTTTGTTCGGACTATTATCCGCCTTCATTAATTCAGTCAGTATTTCAGCTTTATCATCAGGGGAAAATGACCTTTCCTCATGCGGTGAATATGGTGTCAATTAACCCGGCAAAGGCACTTGGAATTGCTCATCATACAGGATCCATTGAAGAAGGAAAAGAAGGAGATGTACTGATTGTAGGGGAGCATCACAAGAGACCAATCATTGAAACGGTATTTGTGTCTGGCAAATGTGTATACGGAATTAATTATCGTTATGAAAAAACGTTCATATAAAAATCTTAAAAAGTAAGGAGGTCCTTCATGAGTGTCATTTTAAATATAGAAAATGTAACCAAAACTTTTACATTACATCAATTAAACAATAAACAAATCCATGGCTGTAAAGATGTTAATCTCTCATTACAGCAGGGGGAGTTTATCGGTATTACAGGGAAGAGCGGGGCTGGAAAGTCTACGATTTTAAAATGTATATATCGCACCTATTTGCCGACTAGCGGAAAAATCATTTTTCAGTCTAAGCAATTTGGGGAAATCGATTTAGTCCAAGCAAATGAGCAGGAGATCATTGCCATACGTTCTAAGGAAATTGGATATGTATCCCAGTTTTTAAAAGTGCTGCCCCGAGTAACGGCTCGCGAAGTTGTCATGGAAGCTTTAGTTGAAGCTGGTAAAAGTCAAGAGCTAGCCATGGCAGAAGCCGAACGAATGTTAGAACACTTTAACTTACCTGAAAACCTGTGGGATGCGTACCCGAATACGTTCAGCGGCGGTGAAAAACTCCGGCTGAATTTAGCAAGAGCAATGGTAAAAGAACCCCGTTTTCTATTATTAGATGAGCCGACAGCCTCGCTAGATAGTGACTCGAAAGAAGCTGTTCGCGATATGATCATAAAGTTGAAGGTACAAGGAACAAGCATGTTGGGGATTTTTCATGATTTAGAGTTTATGGAAACGGTTGTAGATCATCATTTATCTATGAAAAACGGAGTTATAAAAAAAGAAGTTATCAATCAGCTATAGGAAGAGGGATAGTGTATGATACTTTCTGAAAGTCCGACAATTGGTGAACAATGTAAGATAATAGACAGTGAACTTGGAATGTGGACCGATTTTGGGAAAAACACAACTATTTTAGAGTCCACTATTGGAGATTTTACATATACAGCTGGAGATGTACAAATCGCCTATGCAAACATAGGAAAGTTTTGTTCTATTGCTTCACATGTTAGAGTCAATCCTGGTAATCACCCTACCTGGAGAGTCATGCAGCACCATGCGACCTATAGAAGGATAAAATATCAATTTGGTAACACAGATGACGAACAACTTTTCAATTGGCGTAAGGAAAATCATGTTACAATCGGCCACGATGTTTGGATTGGTCACGGAGCGATTGTAATGCCAGGCAGAAAAATTGGAAACGGTGCTGTCATTGGATCAAGCAGTGTAGTAACAAAAGATGTAGAGCCTTATTCCATTGTAGTTGGAAATCCAGCAAAGCCCATTCGAAGTCGATTTCCTAAAGAAGTCATTGACCAGTTGGAGAAAATTGCTTGGTGGAATTGGAGTCACGAGGAAATAAAAGAGAGATTAGAAGATTTTAATGATATGGATCAGTTTATTGAAAAATACAAAGAACGATCATCGACTTGAACTACATGAAATTCGTCAAACATATCCATATTTTTATAATAAATTTTTAAAATATGGAAGCATAGAAATAATTAATAATAGTTCTAAAACAAGTAAAAACAAGTTTCAGTTTTTCGTTTTTAGGGTATAAGTCAGGTAATATTACCTCGTTTATATCCTTTTTTAATGACTTTTTAATAGTTTTATTTTTTATTTAATAATTATTATAAATAAGTATTGATTTTAAATTGAAATCTGTTATCATTTAGTTATAGCAAATGAGCTATAGCTATTACAAGGTGATAAGCCATTAGCTGAGCATGTTTTAATTGTGTATTAATTCAATCCAAATCAAAGAAATATGAACCTTAGGAAGTTCTACTGAATTTCATCTGGTCTATCCTAACAATTACGAGAATAAACATATTTAAGTGATAAGACCAAGCTATTTCAACGTTAGTATATATGGAAAGTAGACTTGTACTAAATTTGTCATTATTACTTTAAATTGGAATACCTTATAATAATAATTAAATAAAAGTTATTATTATATTCTGTTTTATAAGTTTCTTAGGACTAGTGGCTTATTGCTTTACTACTTCATTTACACGGAGGGGAAAAATATGGATACAAAAAACAATGCTAACACTGGCGGATGCCCATTTCACGGAGGTGCTACTAGCAGTAAATCTAGTGGTACATCAAATAGAGACTGGTGGCCAAATCAGTTAAACTTAAATATACTACATCAGCATGATAGAAAAACGAATCCTATGGGAGAAGACTTTGATTATGTTGAAGAATTTCAAAAGTTAGATTACGATGCTCTCAAGCAGGATCTTCATAATCTAATGACAGAAAGTCAAGATTGGTGGCCTGCTGACTACGGTCATTATGGACCATTATTTATCCGGATGTCATGGCATGCAGCGGGTACATACCGTACAGGTGACGGTCGCGGTGGTGCGAATACAGGAAATCAACGCTTTGCTCCACTTAACAGCTGGCCTGACAACGGTAACCTTGATAAAGCCCGCAGACTATTATGGCCGATTAAGCAAAAGTACGGTAACAAGATCTCTTGGGCCGATTTGTTCGTTCTAGCAGGTAATGTTGCTATTGAGTCAATGGGCGGTAAGACGTTTGGTTTTGGAGCAGGACGTGCAGACATTTGGCATCCAGAAGAAGATATTTACTGGGGTGCTGAAACAGAATGGTTAGGAGATAAACGTTATTCAGGTGACCGCGATCTTGAAAATCCATTAGCGGCTGTTCAAATGGGTCTAATTTATGTAAATCCAGAAGGACCTAACGGAAAACCAGACCCGGTTGCAAGTGGTAGAGATATCCGCGAAACATTTGCTCGTATGGGAATGAATGACGAAGAAACGGTTGCGCTAATAGCCGGAGGACATACGTTTGGTAAGGCACATGGTGCAGGAGATGCTGCTCAGGTTGGTCCAGAACCAGAAGCTGCTCCTGTAGAAGCACAAGGATTAGGTTGGTTAAGCACGCATGGCAGCGGTCAAGGACGTGACACAATCACCAGCGGTATTGAAGGGGCTTGGACTGCTAATCCAACACAGTGGGATAATGGTTACTTTGAACTATTATTTAAATATGACTGGTGGCTGACAAAGAGTCCTGCAGGTGCTTATCAGTGGCTTGCGGTTGATCCTGACGAGGAAGATCTTGCACCAGATGCAGAAGATCCATCCGTTCGTGTTCCGACGATGATGACAACTGCGGATATGGCATTGCGTTATGATCCGGAATATGAAAAGATTTCTCGCCGTTTCTATGAAAACCCAGAGGAGTTTGCAGACGTATTTGCTCGCGCTTGGTTTAAACTGTTACATCGTGATATGGGTCCTAAAGCAAGATATTTAGGTCCAGAAGTTCCAAAAGAAGATCTTATCTGGCAAGATCCTGTACCAACAGTTGATTATGAGCTAACAGATGCAGAAGTAGCAGAACTTAAAGCAAAAATCTTGGCTTCTGGACTTACAGTTAGCGAGTTAGTAACAACGGCTTGGGCTTCAGCTAGTACGTTCCGTGGCTCAGATAACCGTGGTGGCGCTAACGGTGCTCGTATCCGTCTTGCTCCTCAAAAGGAGTGGGAAGTTAACCAACCGGAACAACTTACAAAAGTGCTTGCTGTATTAGAAGACATTCAAAGTCAATTAGATAAAAAAGTCAGCATCGCTGATTTGATTGTATTAGGCGGAAGTGCAGCCATTGAAAGAGCGGCACAGGATGCAGGCTTTGATGTTACAGTTCCTTTTGCTCCTGGACGTGGTGATGCAACACAAGAGCAAACAGATGTAGAAGGATTTGAAGTGCTGGAGCCTATCGCAGATGGTTTCCGCAACTACCAAAAGAAACAGTATAGTGTAAGTGCAGCAGAGCTTCTAGTAGACAAAGCACAACTGCTTAACCTTACTGCACCAGAAATGACGGCACTTATTGGCGGTATGCGTGTACTAGGTACAAACTACGGCGACACACAACATGGTGTTTTCACTGATCGTGTGGGAACTCTTTCTAACGACTTCTTTGTTAACTTGCTTGATATGGGAGTAGCGTGGAACCCGACAGAAGGGGATGTATTTGAAGGACGTGACCGCAAGACAGGTAAAGTACTTCGTACAGCAACGAGTGTTGACCTTGTATTCGGTTCAAATTCTGTTCTACGTGGTATTGCAGAAGTTTATGCTCAAGACGATAACAAAGGAAAGTTTGTAAATGACTTTATCGCTGCATGGGTTAAAATTATGAATGCAGACCGTTTCGATCTTAAGCTTGATAAAAAGGCTCAAACAACAGGTAACTAAATCAAAGGTAACCGCCGTCAGTCTATTGACGGCGGTTTTTTCTTGCAGAAAACGGTAATTAAAAGGAGTCTTGACGCCCGAAAAAGGAGGGGGAAAGGAGGAAACGGTAAGCAAAAGGCGTCTTGACGCCCGAAAAAGAAGGGGGAAAGGAGGAAACGGTAAGCAAAAGACTTCTTGACGCCCGAAAAAGAAGAGGGATAGCAGAAAGCAGTCACCAAAAGTACGGAATGGTGTATGGTAGAGGAAAGATCTACGGTAAAAGCAATTGCACTGAATTCCAGCAATGCATGGGAATAGAACTCCTCCTTGAACAAAATGACTGAATAATCATTCATTACGTGTTACTATGATAAAAAGAAGTAAAAGCGAGGGGAAGAGGCTGTGTTATTTAGAAAGAGCTTTGGCCAGGAGACAGTGAATGGGGTACAGATGGGCAATGGTACGGTAGCTTTTAAGAGTGTAAAGCTAAATGTTCATTGCTTTTTCGTTGATGGTGTATTAATTGATACAGGTGCTAAATCATTAGAAAAATTATTTGTCCCGTTTTTTAAACAATTGGATATTGAAAGAGTAATCATGACACACTTCCATGAAGATCATACAGGGTGTGCAGCGTATTTACAAAAGGAGCATCAAGTGCCTCTTTTTATGAAGAATACAATGATTAAATACTGCAAGAAAAAGGCCGATTATCTGCTCTATCGCCAATTGTTCTGGGGGAAACGCAGACCTTTCCATGCCAGCTCAATTAGTGACACCTTTCAATCTGCAAATGCAACATGGAGTGTAATCGAAACTCCAGGACATGCGATTGACCACCTTGCTTTTTTAAATCAGGAAACCGGACAGCTTTTTACTGGGGACCTTTATTGTCAGGAGAAGACAAAGGTGGTGCTGCGGGAAGAGAGCATTCCTGAGATTATCGCTTCGTTGGAAAGAGTCTTAACCTATGACTTTGATGATGTGTTTTGCAATCACGCGGGCCACTTGAGCAATGGACGAACGGCTTTAAAAAACAAACTAAATTATTTGTTGGACATCCAAGGAAATATATTAAAGCTGTATGAAGAAGGGAAGACTCCAGAGGCCATTAATAATGAGCTGTTTCCTAAGAAATATCCGATAACGTTTTTTTCTGCTGGGGAATGGGACTCGGTCCATATTGTCAACTCCATCATTAAACAGGAAGCCTTTGTATCACAAACTATGTAATAGAAAAAAATATATAAATAGTACTAACTCTCAACACTTAAGTCTTCCAATGTCACTGTGCTTAATATATTTTAGGCTGGGGAAAGCTATAAAAAAAAGTTAGCTTTTTGGTTGGAGGACGAAGACATGAAAGTATTATCAATGATACAGCCTTGGGCCAGCCTTTTTGTTCTTCGGGAAGCTCAGTACGAAACGAGGAGTTGGAAGACAAATTACCGCGGGTCTTTGGCGATACATACAAGTAAAAAAGTGGATAAGGCTGTATGTAGCCATCCTGCCGTACAGTCATTATTAGGCAAGCACGGGTATAGCGTTCAGGATTTGCCAACCGGGCAAATAATTGCTGTCTGCCAGCTGAAGGAGTGCCTTAAGGTATTGGAAAACCACCAAACTTGGGCAGTGTTAGAAGATGGACGACAAGTATCTGGGAATGACTACTTTTTAGGTGGTTATCCAGAAGGCGGCTATGTTTGGGTCGTTGAGGATATGCGACTGTTAGATCACTTTATTCCAGCTAAAGGAAAACTGGGGTTATGGGAGCATGAGGTCTATTGGAATGCTTAAAGATTGGCAAGGCGTCATTCGTAATGAATGACGTTTTTTTACGTATGAACCAACAAGTTGTAGGTGTCTATAGGACTGTATAATAGATTAAGGATGATGAACTCAAAGTGGAACAGTGTGACTTTTTTCACATCTAATTTAGGGCTTTTTTAGTATGATTTCTTTAATAAACTTACGGCACACTTTTATAAAATGATCCAATCAGTAATAGGTTCTCCTAGCAATGTGAGCGATCTTAGAGTGGGCAGAGAAGGAGAAGAAATATGAGGAACTTTTTTGGATTAGGTATTCACCTTATGAATAAGCTTTCGTACATAAAGAAATTTTCATTAATTTTAGTTTTATTTCTAGTTCCGTTACTTGTCGTATTATTTTTTTTGATAGATGATGCCAATGATAGATTGGCCTTTGCTGAGAAGGAAAGAGAAGGAATTGAATATATTAGTGAATTGAGTCAATTTGTCCAACTCGTTCAGCAACACAGGGGTCTTTCTGTAACGTATCTGCAAGGAGGAACTCATGTTCAAGAAGATATGGGACAAAGACAGGAAAGTATCGCAGCGGTTATTCAGAACATTGATAAAGTTAATCAGCGGTTAGGAAAGGGATTAAATGTAGAATATCAATGGGATGACATTAAACAAGGCTGGAACCAAATCAGTTCCAATGTATACTCTTATAACTCAGAAGAATCGATTAGCGTACATAGTAACTATATTAGAGAGCTAGTTGATTTTCAGATGTATATCGCAACGACTTCGAACTTAATCTTAGATACCGATAAGGCCAATTCTTTTCTAGTTAGTTCATTATTAGAAGATCTCCCTAATATGGCAGAATATATGGGGATGTCTCGTGCGGTAGGTACAGCGATTGTAAATAACAAGGAAATGTCAGATCAAGAACGTCTAGATTTGTTATTTAACCTAAAGACAATGGAAAGTTACCTGAACTCGACAAGTAGAAAGTTAGAATTTGCATTTACAGCAAGTCCAGAAGTTGAAAGACAACTTGCAGCTGAATATAGAGAGGCACAATTAGCTGCAGAAAAGTCTATTCACCTGATTGAAGAACAGATCTTAAATGCTTCGTCAATAAGGGTTGATACAAGTATGTTCTTTTCTACAATCACTGAGTCACTAGATAACATATACGTATTGATGAACCAAGGAATGATTGTCATCGATAATCGCTTAGACCAGCAAATTAGTGAATTAAAATCGAGAGTGATGACGGTTATTGCGATATCGATCTTTGTAACTTTATTAATCATATATTTCTTTATGTCTTTTTATTTTGGTGTTAGGAACACAATTACGCACATTAAGGAGAAAATGGAACAGTTTGCGAATGGAGACCTTACAGCTAAAACGAGCTTGGAAACCAAAGACGAGTCAAGTCAGATTGGAGAAGCTTTTAATAAAATGGCTAGCGAGTTTCAGGAGATTATCCTTAGTAATAAAGAGATATCAGAACAAATCGCGGCATCATCTGAAGAACTTACAGCAAGTATAGATCAAACAACAGAAGCAGTAAAACAAGTAGCCACCGTCATAGAAGAGGTCGCAAATGGAGCAGAAACACAAGTGAGCAGCGCAACTGAAAGTACATTAGCTTCCGAGGAGATGGCTGAAGGAATTCAAAAGATTGCTGAGGCATCTGGAACGGTATCAGATCTCTCAACGAAAACAACAGAAAAAGCGAAGGCTGGAAGTATAGCTGTTAATGAGTCAGTCAATCAATTTAAAATCATCAAAGATTTCGTTGGGAATGTGTCGAAAGTGATCAATGATCTGAGTAACCATTCGAAAGAAATTGGCAATATAACGAATTTAATCAATAGTGTAGCGGAGCAAACCAATCTTCTAGCACTTAATGCAGCAATTGAAGCAGCAAGAGCTGGGGAACATGGAAAAGGATTTGCTGTAGTTGCTAATGAGGTACGTAAATTAGCCGAAGAAACGAAAAATTCTACTTCTCAAATCTCTAAAATCATCCTTCAAGTCCAAGACTTAACCGCTCATGCTGTAGAAGTAATGGAAGAAGGGACCTCGCAAGTCGAGGCGGGTACACGAGTGATCGAAAGCTTAGGATTAGACTTTAGTGAAATTATGTCATCTATTGATGAAGTCAGTAACCAAATTCATGACGTTTCGGCTGTTTCACAGCAATTATCAGCCAATTCAGAGGAAGTCGCAGCAACCATGAGTGAATTATCAAAGATTGCCCAAGAGAGCTCTATGAATACACAAAATGTGGCTGCGTCAACTGAAGAACAGCTCGCGACAATGGAAGAGATCAATGCTTCAGCAACAGAACTAAGTCAAGTGGCGCAACAACTAAATGATACGATCAATCGATTTAGATTATAAAATATGGACAATGTAGGGCTGGAGGGTTTCCGTAAGTAGTTCGATTTTTGTGGAGAAACTAGTAAAAAGTATAAAGAAATAGCATATCAATCATTGATATGCTATTTTTCGTTTGAGTCCTTCAAAGAGTTGGATGAAGGACATTACAGGATAGGAAGGAAAGGGAAGAGTCCTTCAAAGAGTTGATGAAGGACGTTACAGGATAGAAAGACAAGAGAAGAGTCCTTCATAGAGTTGATGAAGGACATTATAGGATAGGAAAACAAGGGAAGAGTCCTTCAAAGAGCTGATGAAGGACATTACAAGATGGAAAGGCATGGAAAGAGTCCTTCATAGAGTTGATGAAGGACGTTATAGGATAGAAATATGATATTAACCAGTCAGAAGACTGCATTTAATGGTTAGCTCGTCATTATTAAAAGTAAAAGAGGCGGCATCAAGTTGCCACCTCTTTTGATTTGAAAAATAAGTTTCGACTGAAGGATCGGCCAAGTGGTGTGACCGTTTCAGTCGAAACCTTTACTAGTAATTATCCTTATTTTCTTCGATCTTCAAACCAACCAATAATATGCTGTAAGCGCTCTAGGCGGTGCTTCGGTTTACCAGAGCGTGAAAGGTTATGGTCTTCATCTGGGAAGCGGACTAGCATCGTTTCGACACCTAGACGTTTAAGTGCCACATACCATTGTTCTGCTTGCTCCATTGGACAACGTAAGTCTTGTTCGCTGTGCAGGATGAGTGTCGGTGTTTTGACGTTACGAGCGTAATGGAGAGGTGACAGCTTGATTAGCTTGTCTACATCCTCCCATAAGTCGGCATGCCCATGCTGCCATTCAGTAAAAAAGAAACCAATATCACTCGTGCCATAAAAGCTGTGCCAATTACTAATACAACGCTGGGTAACGGCTGCTTTAAAGCGGTCTGTACGCGTAACGATAACGTTTGTCATATATCCGCCGTAGCTTCCACCCGTCACGAATAATTGGTCGTGGTCGATGTAGTTAAAGTTTTCTAAAGCATAATCTACACCCGCCATAATATCTTCATAATCCATTCCACCGTAATCACCAATAACAGCATTTACAAAATCATGCCCATATCCATGACTTCCTCTTGGGTTAGTGTATAGGACGATATAACCTTTTGAGGCCATTAATTGCATTTCGTGGTGCAACCCATTACCATAAGCTGTTGCTGGGCCACCGTGAATTTGAAGGATCATAGGGTACGTTTTTCCTTCCTCAAATCCATAAGGCTTCATAATCCATCCTTCAATACCCCAGCCATCCGTGCTCTTGTAGTGGAAGTTTTCAGGAGTGCTTAAATGTACCTCGTTATAAAGCTCTTGGTTCCAATCTGTTAGCTCATTAATGTTATTCACATCATTTAGATCCTGAGTTACTAAATCTCCTGTCGAATGAGGTGTTGCTAGAACTAGTACTGCTTGATCATCACTAACAATATCGTAAGAAGAAACAGAAGCGACAGATGGAGATAGGGCCGCGGACACTTCCCCTTTTAGATTTACTTTAAATAGTTGGCAATCTCCTCCAACAGTAGCACCAAAGAAAATATGGTTGCTAGTAGAGTCCCAAATTAATCGAAGCTCTGCTGTGTCATACTTCGCATCCACACCTACTAGGTTACCAACTGTATAATCAAAGTTTTCTGTTAAATTTGTTAATGTACCTGTCTCTAAAGAAAGTAAGAGAACATTCGCATTACCTTGACTTCTTTCTCCACGTGTATGACCAGCAACGGCTAACCATTTGCCATCTGGTGAGAAGGAAGGTGCCATAATATATCCATTTCCTTGATAAAAGAGGGTCTCTTCTTTAGTAGCAATATCATATTTCCAAATCGCTGGAAGGTAGCCCCACTCTTTATCTTCTGCCTTCGTTCCAATATAAAATAAACTTTTCCCGTCTGGGGAGAAACGAGGCTGTGAAAAGTCATGATCTCCTTCAGTAACCTTCGTAAAAGATTTTGTCTCAATGTCAAATAAATAAACATGCTTGCGGTCATCGTTATAAATACCAACTCCATCACCTTTATAACGAAGTCTAGTAATTACTTTAACATCACTTTTTTCTTCAGTTTTTTCTTCCTTATCAGAGGTAAGCTTCAATTCACCGGTAATCGTTAGGGCAAGCTGGCTTCCATCTGGGGACCAAGAAAAGTCTCCAACTCCTTGCTTTACATCGGTTACTTGAACAGCCTCACCACCATCAATATGTAAGAGCCAAACTTGGTTTTTTCCTGAACGGTTTGAGCGGAAGGCAATCATGCTTCCATCTGGAGACCATGTAGGAGCCGTATCTTTTATTAATTTATCTGTTGAATAATGAGAGGTAAACTGTCTCCCATTTCCATTTAGGTCAGTTACATAGATAAAAGAATAATAGCCATCTTTCTCTTTATCGACGTGAGTTAAAACATAAGCAATTTTTTCTTTGGTTGGAGACAGTTGAGGGTCTCCGACAAACTTAAACTTACATAAGTCATCTGCTGTTATTGGACGTTTGGTCATCATAAATTCCTCCATATCTTTCAATCTATTCTTCTATCATATCATTTCGGCATTCGAAATAAAATAGAATTATTTTTGTATATTTAAAATAAGAGGAGCATTCCAGAGAATGATTGATTCTGAGTATTTCATTAAAAAGAAGCCCAGCCCTTATAGTGGGTTTGAGCTTCTTCTTGTATTATAAGGGCTTCATGGAACATTATTGTGGAACAGGATTTTTCGAGGTGTCACAGTGACGCCCTCAACAACTCCATTTCCTTCTTGACTAGGCAGAGGTCGTTGGAGAGCCAGCGGAAGTGGATTCCGCCGCCATCTAGCGTAGCTGCACCAACGCGATGATCTTTTCCTTTTTGAAACGAAGATAATAGCTCTTGTAGGTCAACGGTATGTGTGTCTGGTGAAAAGTACCATATTGACCCTAAGTAACTCGCCATCTCAAAAAAACCAATCTGTTGAGGCGCTACCTGTGACCAATTCAGGTCGATACTATCGAAGCATTGGCAGACACCATCGACGTAAATTTTCATCGCTGTTCGAACTCGCTTATATTGAAAGGACTCATTACTTTTTTCACGACCAGAAGAGAGGATCTCGCCATAAAAAAATGTAGACTCGGATGTTAAAGAAACGTTTGTTTCCGAGTGAAAAATGGCGTCTTCGAAGGGAATCGTTGTTTCAGGTAACCACTCCAAAACAGCATTTTTTCCCACTTGTACCGTCGTCTTAAGTGTACTCGCTCTATTTGAAGTCGAAGGGTATATTTTTAAGGCTGACTGAGGGACTAAGCAGACCTGACTCCCTTCATCGAGAGTCACATCCACTTGGTTATTGTCACCTGAAACCATTCCCCCTGATGTTTCTACTAAATAGACCGTTGCTTTACTACTATCATCTAAGTATAACGCACGTCCAGCTTTTAATGGCGGAATTTGCTTACAATTTACGAGTCTAGTTTTCTCACGTTTCGGAGTAAAGTGTAAGGAAAGGTGACCGGAAAGGTTATTCATTATTAACTTCCTATCGTTTCATTTCTTAAATCCTCAAGTAGTAATTGTCTCTTTATCCAAGCAATTACTTCATTGACCCCAATGTCTTTCTTCTGATTTGTAAAAATAAATGGACGTCCATCTCTTGCACGGGTTGCATCCTCTTTCATTACATCTAGGTCAACCTCTACATATGGTGCAAGGTCAATTTTATTAATTACGAGCAAATCGGAGCGAGTTACTCCAGGGCCGCCTTTTCTAGGGATGTCCTGTCCTTCGGCAACGTCGATGACGTAAATAAAGCCATCTACAAGTTCTGGACTAAAAGTAGCTGATAAATTGTCACCGCCACTTTCTAGAAAGATAATATCAAGATTTTCAAAACGTTGCTCTAGTTCACGAATTGCTTCAAAGTTCATCGAGGCATCTTCTCGAATGGCAGTGTGAGGGCAACCGCCTGTTTCTACTCCAATAATTCGCTCAGGTGATAATACACCATTTTTAGTTAGGAACTCGGCATCTTCTCGCGTGTAAATATCGTTAGTAATAACCGCTAAATTGTAGTCATTATGCATCGCACGAGTTAAGCGTTCAACTAAGGCTGTTTTTCCAGAGCCAACAGGCCCTCCGATTCCGATACGTACTGTTTTCATTAATAAATCTTCCTTTCTATATTCATAGTTATTTTTTAAGATATAAACAAGCGCGAAAATAAAAATTGATGCTCCATTGATGCTAATTCAATGCCGATGGAATTGTTAGCAAGGTCATCCTCTGTTAGTTGCAGAACGTGATTAGCAGTTGTCTGAAAATCGTTTAACAAAGAATAGATCGCTTTTACTCCGTCAGTTTGTCCTAGCGGTATCGCTCTTACAGCATTATGAATTAAAGAGCTGACCGATGAATAAAAGAACGTTGAGATCACAAGTGACAAAGGGATATCAAGCAGAGCAGCATAAATGCCATAAGTAACGGCAAAATGGCCTTTTGTTCTTTTTTCAACAACTTCACGACTCCACCCTGAGAAAAATTCAGTTTCTTCTATATGGGAGATAGTCTGTAGAAATTGCCTGCCCATTCGCATACTCCCGTTTCGAGATTCTGTAGCTACTTTCATGCTATTACATATGAAGTCGAGTTCACGTAACGCTTCAAGATCTTCCTGTTTCGTATGAAGGTAAGCTAATTTCACGATAATACCATCTCCACAAGCTAAATTGGCATGTAAGTAGGTTTTGCAAAATGACAGCAACGTTTCTCTATTATGGATCGTTCCTTTTTGAATAAATGTCTCCATCCCAAAGGAATGGGTATAGGCGCCGATCGGAAAAGCTGAATCGTGTATTTGCATTAGATGAAGAATGTTTGGATTAATGGTGGTGGTGTCCATTATATTTAATTGGCTGTGAGAATCTTCTTTCTGTTTTTTCAAATTGAACACCAACCTTTTTAAATAGAGGGACTAATGTTTCATCGTATCTTAAAATAATTTCATTGTTCTCGTAGACAGCAGGCGTGTGGCGATTGCCAATCTCCCAAGAGATTTTACCCATTTCTGCAATCGTTTCTGGTTTGACCACATAAGCAGGCTCAAGCTTTGTACGAATAGCAATCGTCACGTTCTCATCTTTGTACACGATATCACCAACATGTAGATGATGGTCTTCGTTTTCAAACGCAATCGCTACTTCTCGGCCTTTATTTGTCGTTTTTCTAAGAATTCGCTTCGTTAACTCTTCCCAATCTAATTCAATCCATTCAATCAGTTCATTATTTTCAATATCCTTTACGTTCCCAACAATTGTACTTAAGATCATAGTTTTCGTCTCCTTTAAATAGGTTCTATACATCGCTTTTCTGCTTGTAATTGACATATAGAGTCTATACCGTTTTATATCACCAATAACATTGCCTTAACAAAGTCTTAAAACAAGAAATATCGTTGTGCCATAGCTACTTCTTTAAATGGCTCGCACTCAATTCGTTTTCCATCTACTTTTACTTCATAGGTTTCCGGATTTATATCGATTTCAGGTGTACCATCATTCCACTTCATATCCTTTTTAGAAATATTGCGACAATTTTTAACGACGCCAATCATTTTTTGTAAGCCAAGTGTTTTATGAACATTTGCTTGAAACGCTGATTGCGAGATAAACGTCATGGAAGTCGCATATCGCGCTTTTCCAAAGCTAGCAAACATCGGTCGTTGGAAGACTGGCTGTGGTGTAGGGATAGAAGCATTCGGATCTCCCATTTGTGCATGTGCTATGAGACCACCTTTTAGAATGATTTCTGGTTTTACACCGAAAAAGGCAGGGTCCCATAAAACGATATCGGCTAACTTTCCAACCTCTATAGAACCGATCTCATGTGCCATTCCATGAGTTAGCGCAGGGTTGATTGTATACTTGGCTACATAGCGTTTAATTCTTGTATTATCATTTTCATTTGCTGCATCTTCAGGGAGGTAACCTCTCTGTTTCTTCATCTTATCTGCTGTTTGCCAAGTACGAAGAATGACCTCACCAACGCGTCCCATTGCTTGAGAGTCTGAGGCGATCATACTAATGACACCTAAATCATGCAAAATATCCTCAGCGGCAATGGTTTCAGGGCGAATTCGTGAATCGGCAAATGCTACATCTTCAGGAACATCGGGATCTAAGTGATGGCAAACCATTAACATATCTAAATGTTCGTCTATGGTGTTAATAGTAAAAGGTCGTGTAGGGTTCGTTGATGATGGTAGAACATTATTGAAGGAAGCTACCTTCATAATATCTGGAGCGTGGCCGCCACCGGCACCTTCTGTATGATACGTATGAATGACTCGGTCATTTATAGCGTCGATCGTATCTTCTACAAAACCAGCTTCATTTAATGTATCGGTATGAATAGCGACTTGAATATCTAATTCGTCAGCCGTTGTTAAGCATGTATTAATGGCTGCAGGTGTTGTACCCCAATCTTCATGAAGTTTTAATCCGATAGCACCTGCGTGAATTTGCTCTCGAAGAGGATCTAATGCAGAAGCATTTCCTTTACCTAAAAAACCGAAGTTCATCGGGAATTCCTCGACTGCTTCTAGCATACGATGGATGTTCCAACGTCCTGGTGTACATGTCGTTGCATTGGAACCTGTAGCTGGCCCTGTCCCGCCGCCAATCATGGTTGTCACTCCAGAAGCGATTGCTGTATTAATTTGTTGGGGAGCAATGAAGTGAATGTGTGCATCAATCCCGCCAGCCGTGACAATAAGCCCTTCAGCTGCAATGGCTTCGGTACTAGCTCCAACAATCATATTAGGATCTACACCATCCATTAAGTCTGGATTGCCACCTTTACCAATCGCTGATATGCGCCCATCTTTTACTCCGATGTCCGCTTTGTATATGCCTGTGTGATCAATAACAGTTGCGTTTGTAATAATTAAATCTAATACACCTTCATCGCGTGTAAGCATTCCATTTTGTCCCATACCATCACGAAGGACTTTTCCGCCACCGAATTTACACTCATCACCATATACAGTGTAATCCTTTTCTATTTCAAGCCATAAATCAGTATCAGCAAGGCGGACTTTGTCACCAGTTGTAGGGCCATATAAGTTTGCGTATTGTTTTCTCGTTAGGTTCATTGTCCTGACCTACCTTTAAATCCTTTAGATGAAATAACAGTGGCAATGTTGTCTACATCTGATATTGATCCATCCGTTAGGTTATTAATACCGAATACTTTTTTGTCTCCAGCTAGTTCAACCAGTTCAACTTCTTTTTCTTCTCCAGGCTCAAACCTAACGGCTGTTCCTGCTGCGATGTTTAGGCGCATTCCTATAGCAGTGCGTCGATCAAAAGAAAGAAAACGATTGGTTTCTGCAAAATGATAGTGTGAGCCGACTTGGACTGGACGATCACCAGTGTGAGAAACTCTTAACACGATTGTCTTTCGATTTTGATTGCATACAATATGGCCTTTAGCTACTCGATATTCACCAGGTATCATTGGAAACCTCCTTATATTCTTGGTTCTTATCGTTATCCAGTAATTTCTTTATTGAATAGGTTCATGAATAGTGACAAGTTTTGTACCATCAGGAAAGGTGGCTTCAACTTGAATTTGATCAATCATTTCAGGAACGCCTTCCATAACATCATCTGCAGAGAGTACATTTTTGCCTTCCGCCATTAATTCCGCTACTGTTCGTCCATCTCTTGCTCCTTCTAATATAAAGCAGCTAAGAATTGCACAAGCTTCAGGGTAATTTAGTTTGAGTCCGCGTGCTTTTCTCTTTAATGCAAGTTCACCAGCTGTAAATATCATTAATTTCTCTATCTCAACAGGTGTTAATTTCATGCTGTCTCGTTCACTCCTTCCTAACATCACATGTGAGGTTTTGTTTATCGTATTTGATATCGTTGGTAGGGGGCAAGGCAATTGTTAGGAAATCTTACAAAGAAATTCCTAACACCTTACTAACATCGTTTGTAAATTATCTGTCAGATTAGTTGACATAAAGAATGAATATTCATACTTTTCTGTTTAAAGTGTTCATTGTGGAAGGAAAACACAATACTGGAAAAGGGGAGATATTATGAAAAAGAAAAAAGGTAGGGTTAGTAAAGTATTAAAAACGATCGCAAGCTCTGCTGTCTTAGTAGGTTTACTGACAGCTTGTGGTGGAGGGGAAAGTAGTAGTACACCAGCAACAAGTGATGAAGGTGAAGCAGTTGAAGTAGGTTCTGATGAAATTGCGGTCGGAATTCTTCATTCATTAAGTGGAACAATGGCAATGAGTGAAACATCATTAAGAGATGCTGAACTTCTAGCGATTGAAGAGATCAATGCAGCTGGAGGTGTTTTAGGAAAACAGCTTGTTCCAATTATTGAAGATGGTGCTTCTGATTGGCCGACATTCTCGGAACGAGCGACAAAACTATTGCAACAAGATAAAGTTGATGTCGTATTTGGTGGTTGGACTTCTGCAAGTCGTAAAGCAATGCTACCGGTCTTTGAAGAAAATAACGGGTTACTTTTCTACCCTGTTCAATATGAAGGAATGGAAGCTTCGCCCAATATTTTCTATACAGGTGCAGCACCGAACCAGCAAATCGTCCCAGCAGTGGACTGGTTACTTGAAAATAAAGGAACTGAATTTTTCCTTTTAGGTTCTGATTACGTTTTTCCTCGTTTAGCTAACCAAATTATTAAAGCACAGCTCGAAGCTAATAATGGAACAGTGGTTGAGGAGCAATATACACCTTTAGGTCATACGGATTACAACACAATCATCTCTCGTATTCGTGACTCTAAACCAACAGTAATTTTCAACACATTAAATGGAGATAGTAACGTAGCGTTTTTCAAGCAATTAGCTGATGCGGGAATTACACCAAATGATATTACGATCATGTCTGTAAGTGTAGCCGAAGAAGAGATTCGTGGAATTGGTGCTGATGTATTAGAAGGGCATTATGCTAGCTGGAACTATTACCAAACAACAGATACTCCTGAAAATAAAGCGTTTGTAGAAAAGTATAAAGAAAAATTCGGTGCTGACCGTGTGACTGGTGACCCGATTGAAGCTGCGTATTTGGCGGTATACTTATGGGCGGCTGCTGCAGAAAAAGCAGGGTCTACAGATGTAGATGCAGTTAAAGCTGCTGCTGACGGAATTGAATTTAATGGTCCGGGTGGACTCGTTAAAATCGATGGTGAAAACCAACATATTTATAAAACAGTTCGTATCGGTCAAGTACAGGCAGACGGTCAGTTTAAGGAAGTTTGGAATTCTGGAGAACCTATTAAACCAGACCCATTTTTAGAGAACTATGATTGGGCTAGTGGCATTAGTGGATCTGTAAAGTAATTGCGTGCTTTGGCTGATGACGTTTGTTGTCAGCCAATCTACTACTATTAACAAAGGATGTGCGAAATATGGAAGGGGTTATCGTCCAAGCGTTTAACGGAATTAGTCTAGGGTCAATCCTTTTGTTGATTGCCATGGGCTTAGCAATAACATTTGGATTAATGAAAGTTATTAATATGGCTCATGGAGAACTAATCATGATTGGAGCCTATGCCACTTATGTCGTTCAAATGACATTTCAAAAGTATCTACCAGCAGGCTGGTTTGATATGTACTTCTTTCTAGCAATACCGTTTGCTTTTTTGGTGGCAGCATTAATCGGAATGCTATTGGAGTTCCTCGTAATTAGGCATTTATATGGCCGTCCTCTTGATAGTTTGTTAGCTACATTTGGTGTCGGCTTAATTTTACAGCAAGCGGCTCGTTCAATTTTTGGTGCCCCTAATGTTGGGGTTGAATCGCCAGGGTTTTTACGAGGTGGTGTTCAAGTGATGTCCGTAACGCTACCATATACGCGCTTATTCATCATTTCATTAGTGGTTATCAGCATCGCTTTACTCTTTATATATTTGTATAAGACAACAAGTGGTAGACGTATTAGGGCAGTTATGCAAAATCGAAACATGGCCCTTTGTTTAGGGATTTCCTCAAGACGAATCGACTCTACAACATTTGCGATTGGAGCAGGCTTTGCTGGTGTAGCTGGATCAGCATTAACTCTTATTGGTCCAATTGGTCCATCCATCGGAACGTATTATATCATTGATGCGTTTATGGTCGTGGTCGTTGGAGGAGTTGGAATGTTAATAGGAACTGTTATTGGAGCGATGGGCATTGGGATGTTTAACACGGTTCTTGAATATTGGACGAATGCTTCAATGGGGAAAGTATTAGTTTTTGCTCTTATCATTTTATTTCTACAGTGGCGCCCCAATGGAATTTTTTCTATTCGTTCGCGCTCACTTGATTAATAGGAAGGAAAGGAGAGATATAAACAGTGGAAGCATCCATATCAAAAATTTTATATGATCGCAGGTGGTTATTTTTAGCGATCGTTGTCATTCTCGCATTGTGTCCTTTTTTTCTATCAGACTTTCGTTTAAATTTACTTGGTCGTTTTTTAGCATTTGCTATATTAGTTATTGGTTTAGATTTACTTTGGGGATACACAGGTGTTCTAAGTCTAGGGCATGGAATCTTTTTTGGAATTGGTGCTTATATTATGGGAATGTACTTGAAGCTCGAGGCAACAGCTACGGTTCCCGACTTTATGATGTGGAGTGGAATTACAGAGTTACCGTGGTTTTGGATGATCTTTCAAAATCCGTTTGTCGCTATATTAGGGGCAATTCTACTTCCGATGATCATAGCTTCCATTTTAGGTTTTGTAATATTTCGTAATCGTATCAAAGATGTTTATTTCACAATTCTTACCCAAGCTTTAGTGATCGTAACCGTAACTTTGATCGTTAGTTGGCAGCAATATACAGGAGGAACCAATGGATTAACAGGTTTTTCTACCGTATTAGGCTATTCTCTAGCTGCTCCAGTGACACAAAAGGTTATTTATTTTATCAGTATTGCTTGCTTAGTTGCCGTGTTCTTCCTTTGCTACGGACTCGTTAATAGTCGGTTTGGGAAAGTGCTCATTGCGATCCGCGATGGGGAAAACCGACTTCGTTTTTCAGGATATGATACGTCTATTTTTAAAGTATTAGTTTTTACCATATCAGCTGGGATTGCAGGGTTAGCAGGGATGCTGTTTGTTTTACAAGTTGGTATTATTTCGCCGACGATGATTGGTATTGTTCCTTCGATCGAGATGATTTTATGGGTGGCGATTGGGGGTCGTGGAACATTAATTGGACCTGTAATCGGAGCGATCGTTACGAATGTAGCGAAGACGCACTTTAGTGAAGCTTATCCAGACATGTGGTTGTACTTTGTTGGAACTGTCTTTGTAGTTGTCGTGTTATTTTTACCTGGTGGCTTAATGAGTTTATTTAGCAAAATGAAATCAAAATTAAGAAGGGGTGATCGTAATGACACAAGTAAAACAACAAGTGAGCGAAACAATCCTGCAGTGTAAAGATATAACCGTGGCGTTTGGAGGCTTTGTTGCAATTAATAACTTTTCCTTTTCGTTAAAGTATAATGAGCTTCATTTCATAATTGGCCCGAATGGTGCGGGGAAAACAACATTCCTTGATGTGCTATGTGGGAAAACGAAGATGGTAAAAGGAGATATTCGCTTTAAGAACGATGAAAAAATTACGAATTTAAGAGAATACGAAATTGTTCGTAAAGGTATCGGGCGAAAATTCCAAGCGCCATCTATCTTTCCTAACTTAACTGTTTCAGAGAACTTGGAGCTTGCGATGAAGCAAGATAAGAGCTTGTTTGCTATCTTGAGAGCAAAGAAAAAGGAACAGGAAAAGAAAAAAATTTATGGGATGCAAGAGTTGATAGGGTTAACAAAGGAAGAAGATGTTCTAGCAAAAAGTCTATCCCATGGTCAAAAACAATGGCTTGAGATTGGCATGGTCATGATGCAGGAGCCAGATCTTCTTTTATTGGATGAACCGATTGCTGGCATGACAGAGGAAGAAGAACATAAGACGGGTGAATTACTACTAAAGTTAAAAGAAAAGTGTACGGTCGTTGTTGTTGAACATGACATGGATTTTGTTCGTCAATATGCTGAAAAAGTGACCGTCATGCACGGTGGGCAATTATTGTGTGATGGTAAAATGGAACAAGTCCAACGAAATGAACGTGTCATGGAAGTGTATTTAGGTAGAAAAGGTGATGAAAAATATGCTGCAGCTACAACAGGTTGAAATTGCTTATGATGAAAGTACAGTTATCCGTGATGTTTCATTAGAGGTGAGACCAGGTCAAGTCGTCTGTTTAATGGGACGTAATGGAGTTGGGAAAACTACACTAATCAAAGCAATTATGGGCCTTTTGAAACTAAAAGGTGGCTCCATTTCCTATGATGATGAAGATGTAACAAAGAAGGCTCCTAATTATCGAGCAAGAAAAGGTATTGGATATGTACCACAAGGAAGGGAAATTTTTCCGCAGTTAACTGTTCATGAAAATTTACTTTTAGGTCTTGAAGCGAATAATAGCATTAAGAAAATCGATGAAAAAGTATATGACTATTTCCCAGTCATTAAAGAAATGAAGGATCGAAGTGGAGGAGACTTAAGTGGAGGACAACAGCAACAATTAGCGATTGCTCGTGCTTTAGTAGCCAATCCTCGTTGCTTGTTGCTCGACGAACCAACTGAAGGGATTCAGCCAAACATCGTTCAAGATATTCAAGACGTTATTCGTGAACTCAAAGAAACAAGTGAGGACACATCAATCTTACTAGTAGAACAGAGCTTTGATTTTGCCAAAAGTGTAGCTGACTATTTTTATATCGTTGATAAAGGTCGGATCGTATATGAAGGTAGTGAACTAATTGAGGAAGAGGTTAGTAAGTATTTGAGTGTTTAATAATATTGTGATGAAAGAGAAGGTATCTCAAAAAAGTGAGTTGTTGAGATGCCTTCTTTATGGTATTGAACAAGGTCGTTTTGAAGAATATTTCGGAGTGTACGGTGAGGTTACCCCTTGGCTTCTCCTTAAACCCCTCTTTCTTCTCCCTTATATTGCTTTTTCTGGTGACCGTTCGCTCCAGAAGGATGATCAAAATCGTATAAATCGTTTGATTGTGAATTTTACCTTCTGCTACCAAGTAACGAAGGACTTCGGAAACGGCTTTACCTGCTGGGATGATCACAGCATCCTTTATTTCAGTGAATTCAGGTCTTCAAACATTTTGTAGGTATACTAAATTTAGTTTAAACTAGAAATAATCAGAAAAAGAAAGAGGGAGAAAAAGGATGAAGTTTTTTATTTCAGCAGATATTGAAGGGGTCACAGGAGTTGCTACAGGCGTCCAGCTAAAAAAGGAAAGTGAATATCAGCGTTTCAGAAAGCTTATGACTCAAGATGTTAACGCTGCAATTGAAGGGGCTTTTAATGGCGGTGCTACAGAAGTTGTTGTTGCTGACGGACATGGAAATATGTCAAATATTTTTATAGAGGACCTTGATGAGCGTGCAAGTCTAATTTCTGGTAATAATCGTGTGATGTGCCAGCTAGAAGGACTAGACGATACATATGATGGAATTTTGTTTGTTGGCCACCATGGGCGTGAAGGTGGCTCTGAACGTACAGTCATCAATCACTCTTTAGCAGGTATTTGTGTAAATGAATTCCGTATGAATGGCAAGGTTGTTGGTGAAACCGAGCTGAATGCAGCGGTTGCAGGTGATTTTAATGTACCTGCCCTTTTAATTACTGGGGATGATGCTTATGTGGAAGAAGTGAAGGAGACATTACCTCACGTTGAAGCAGCTGTTGTCAAACGAGGTATTGATCGCTTGGCGGCCGAACTGTTTCCGCCTAAAAAAGCCCAGCAAATGATTAAAGAAAAAGCACAATTAGCAGTTGAAAAAGCTAAGAGCATCGAGCCTTATAAAGTGGAGGGACCTATCACCTTTGAGATTGAATTTAAAGGAACAAACCAAGCATTGATGACGACAACCATTCCTTCAGTGGAACTGATCGGTCCAAAAACGATTCGCTTTACAGCACCGGACATGGTAACCGCTTATAAGCACATGTGGGGATGTGTCATTATTGGGATGGCAGCTACTCAAGGTGTTTTAGGACAAGCGAACGCCTAGACTAGTGTTGGTTAGAAAAAAGCATAAAACAAACAAAAATAAAAAGATGAGCACCAAAAAAAAAGTTAAAGCAGAAGGCCGATTAAATTATGGCCTTTTGTTTTTTTATAGCTCAATATCAAGTTTTTATGAGAATGAAGTGTAACTGAGTCCGTAAAGGCATAAAAGCATGGGTTATTACCACAACTGCCTTTAAGCCAACAATAAATAGAAACATGAAAGCGATTTAAAAAGAGACAAAGTTTGTTCACTACTTCACAAACTTTTTAGTGATAAGATAAAGGTATGAAAGACATAAGGAGTTGATCAAATTGATATTATGCCAATGGAAAGACTTTACTACCGACACTGAAACTTACTCACTAGAGATGTTTGAAGATTTTGTTGGCGATGAGTTTGAGGCGATGATGTTTGAAGAGGGGAAGGAAATACCGACTTATATTTGGACCGTAAATTACGTTTGTATCATTAATGAGAACTCCAAGCTTTACAATGATATCTCGATTACAAAAATTCAACGAAATCCAGTTTGTGAGTAATGAGAAATTTAAACATAACAAGCATGTCTAGTCTAAGGCAGTTGGTGAACTAACACCATTCGAACGAAATCCATTGTTAACATTTTTTTTAAAATAACTTGCTCAACATTTCACAAACTTTGTATTCACTTTTAAGGGGGACTTCACGTGGGAGTTTTAGAAAAGGAAGTAAAGCAACAAAATGATGTGACGAGTATGATTGAGAAACTGGTGGAAAACGGCCAGTCTGCATTAGCCCAGTTTATGAGTTTTGACCAAGAAATGATCAATAGCATTGTAAAAGAAATGGCTTTAGCCGGTTTAGACCAACATATGCCGCTAGCAAAAATGGCTGTTGAAGAAACGCAGCGCGGAGTGTATGAGGATAAAATTATTAAAAATATGTTCGCAACAGAGTATGTCTACCATAACATAAAGTACGATAAAACGGTTGGTGTTATTGAAGAGAACGAGCACGAGGGAATTCTGCAAATCGCAGAGCCTGTCGGCGTAGTAGCAGGCGTCACCCCGGTAACGAACCCAACATCTACTACTATGTTTAAAGCACTAATTGCTATAAAAACGAGAAACCCTATTATATTTGCATTCCATCCATCGGCACAGAAATCTAGTAGTGAAGCAGCTCGTGTACTGAGGGATGCAGCTATAAAAGCAGGCGCACCGCAACATTGTATTCAGTGGATTGAAACACCGTCCATTGCAGCAACCCAACAATTGATGAACCATTCTGGAATTGCACTTGTACTAGCTACAGGTGGGGCAGGTATGGTGAAGTCAGCTTATAGTACTGGTAAACCAGCTCTTGGGGTCGGTCCAGGAAATGTTCCATGTTATATTGAAAAAACAGCCAGTGTAAAACGAGCCGTTAACGACTTAATCCTGTCTAAAACCTTTGATAATGGCATGATTTGTGCTTCTGAACAAGCGGCGATTGTCGACAAGGAAATCTATGAAGCAGTGAAAGAAGAAATGAAGACGAATGGTTGCTATTTTCTTAATGAAAACGAACGAAAGAAAGTAGAAAAGCTGGTAATTAACGAAAAGAGTTGCGCAGTTAACCCAGAGATTGTTGGAAAATCACCCTATTATATTGCGAGCCTTGCTGGTGTGGATGTACCTGAAGATACGAAAATACTAATAGCAGAAATTAAAGGTGTCGGCCCAGAATATCCACTGTCTCGAGAAAAGTTAAGTCCAGTTCTAGCCTTTTATCAAGTGAATTCAACAGAGGAAGGCTTAACTCGGGCAGAAGAAATGCTAGCTTTTGGGGGACTTGGTCACTCAGCGGTCATCCATTCTGAAGATGATGCGGTTATTAAAGCGTTTGGAAATCGAATGAAAGCTGGTCGTTTAATTGTTAACTCACCTTCTAGTCAAGGCGCGATCGGAGACATATACAATGCATTTTTACCTTCATTAACTTTAGGTTGCGGTTCCTATGGACGTAATTCGGTTTCTTCCAATGTCAGTGCCGTTCATTTGTTAAATATCAAGAGATTAGCGAGAAGGAATACAAACATGCAATGGTTTAAAGTGCCGCCGAAAGTTTATTTTGAAAAACATTCTACTCAGTATTTATCGAAGATGCCGAAAATCTCAAAAGCGTTCATTGTAACTGATCCAGGCATGGTCAATCTCGGTTATGTTGACAAGGTCTTGTATTACTTAAGAAAACGTAGTGATTATGTCCATTGTGAAATCTTCTCAGATGTTGAACCAGACCCATCGATTGAAACCGTCATGAAAGGTGCAAAAATGATGCACAATTTTCAACCAGATGTAATTATTGCGCTTGGCGGCGGTTCTGCAATGGACGCAGCCAAAGGAATGTGGTTGTTTTATGAGCATCCAGAGACGGACTTTAAAGGTTTAAAACAAAAGTTTCTCGATATTCGTAAACGAATTTTTAAATATCCAAACCTAGGTGGAAAAGCACAGTTTGTTGCCATTCCAACGACTTCAGGAACGGGTTCAGAGGTTACCTCTTTCTCGGTCATTACTGATAAAGAAAACAATGTAAAATATCCGTTAGCTGATTATGAGTTAACTCCTGATGTAGCCATCATTGATCCTCAATTTGTAATGACAGTACCAAAGCAAGTTACTGCAGATACAGGAATGGATGTATTAACTCATGCGATTGAAGCGTATGTTTCCATCATGGCTAATGATTATACAGATGGTTTGGCTATGAAAGCCATACAGCTAGTCTTTGACTACCTTCCAATAGCCTATCGTAATGGAAGCAACGAGCTTGCTCGAGAAAAAATGCATAATGCTTCAACGATCGCAGGGATGGCCTTTGCGAATGCTTTCTTAGGAATTAATCATAGTTTAGCCCATAAACTAGGTGCTGAATTCCATATTCCGCATGGTCGTGCCAATACAATCTTAATGCCGCATGTTATCCGTTATAATGCAACAAAACCGAAGAAGTTTACCGCTTTTCCTAAGTATGAGCACTTCATTGCCAACGAGCGATATGCTCAAATTGCAAGAATGCTCGGATTGCCTGCTAGAACGATAGAAGAGGGAGTTGAAAGCTTAGTTCAAGCGGTTATTGATTTGGCAAAAGAACTAGACATTCCAATGAGTATTGAAGCTTGCGGCGTAACGAAAGAGGATTTCGAGGCGAAAGTAGAAAAATTAGCAGAGCGTGCATTTGAAGATCAATGTACAACTGCGAATCCAAAGCTGCCTCTAGTCAATGAGCTAGCAGAGATTTATCGAAATGCTTTTAAAGGTGTATAGCATAACTCAATAATTTAGGTTGATGATTTAAAACCGGTTAAGGGGATGACTACTTGACCGGTTTTTTTAGTTTTAAATGACAAGCTTCCTCGTATAGACAGAGTATAATAAATTGGAAAAGCAGATAATAATAAGGCTATGTATTCTAGGTTAGATAATGTTGTTGATTTGATTGCAAAATTCAAGGGGATCAAACTTTGGTTAAGGTAATCCCTTAGTGTTTTCTGAATATCTAGTCAATTTTTAAAAAAAATGCAATGGATGGTCTTGTAGATTTTTTAACGGACTCAGAAGCCCTTATCTATCAAAAATCCTCGTTTTTTTGACTTTCGCGGACTGAGAGGCTCTTATTTTAATAAAAACAGGTGAAAATGCCCGACTTTTCATCGAATAGAGGCTTCTGAGTCCGCGAAACTATCCAAATCAACGTTTTGTTCACAGATAAAGGCCTCTGAGTCCGGTTACGGTTACCACTCGTCAAATCCCTGTCTAATGAATTTCAGTTTTTTAATAAAATCGGGATTCACTAAAGTAATGTACATTGCTTTATTTTAACGGGAAGAAAAGTTAGGATAGAAAAAAAGACGAAGGAAGAGAAGGAGATTATCATGACCGAAAGAAATGCAATGCAAGAAGCAGGCTGGAATTTAGACAATAGTTATGCAAGTCTACCGAAACCTTTTTTTTCTACCATTGATTTAAACCCTGTTCGTTCACCTGAACTAGTTATTCTCAATGAATCGTTGGCAGTCTCTTTAGGATTAAAAGCTGAGGAGCTAAAAGGGGATGACGCTGTAGCGGTGTTTGCAGGTAATGCGGTGCCTGAAGGCTCGATACCTCTTGCTCAGGCCTATGCGGGGCATCAGTTTGGTCATTTCACGATGCTTGGAGATGGAAGGGCTCTTTTAATTGGTGAACAGTTGAATCCTAGTGGTGAGCGGTTTGATATTCAGCTTAAGGGCTCGGGGAGAACACCCTATTCACGAGGTGGTGACGGGCGAGCCGCACTTGGACCGATGCTGCGTGAATATATTATCAGCGAAGCAATGCATGCACTTGGAATCCCGACGACTCGCAGTTTAGCGGTGGTAACAACAGGTGAGCACGTTATTCGTGAAACCGATTTACCAGGTGCCATTTTGACTCGCGTGGCTGCCAGTCACCTGCGAGTTGGTACCTTTCAGTATGCCGCTAAATGGGGTGCGGTTGATGATGTAAGAGCGTTAGCTGATTATACGATAGAGAGACATTACCCGGAGGTTAAAACGGAATCAAATCGATACCTTTCGCTTCTTCGCGAAGTGATTAAACGACAGGCGAGTTTAATTACGAAATGGCAAATGGTTGGATTTATACACGGGGTGATGAATACAGACAACATGACGATTTGCGGGGAAACGATTGACTATGGACCATGTGCATTTATGAATACCTATGATCCGGACACCGTATTCAGCTCAATTGACAGACAAGGTCGTTATGCTTATGGAAATCAGCCTTATATTGGAGGTTGGAATTTAGCACGATTTGCAGAAACCCTTTTACCGCTACTACATGATGATCAAGAGGAGGCTGTGAAACTCGCTCAAACAGAAATTTCAGGATTTACCGAGTTGTATACAGCCAACTGGATGGCTGGAATGAGAGCGAAGTTAGGGTTATTTCATGAGAAAGAAGAGGATGAAACCTTGATTGAAGGCCTTCTAAGTATCATGAACGAGTATCGTGCTGATTTTACTAATACATTCCGCGCATTAACGTTCGATCAGCTCGAGGATACAGGCTTGTCAGGCAAAAAAGAATTTGAGCAATGGTATGAACTGTGGCAAGCCCGACTTGGTAAACAGGAAGAATCTAAAGAGGCTTCACACGAATTAATGAAAAATAACAATCCTGCAATCATCCCTCGCAACCATCGCGTGGAGGAAGCGTTAGAAGCAGCCGTGGAACGTGGAGATTACAGTGTGATGGAGAGACTCCTTCAGGCGTTATCTAATCCGTACGCACATTCTTGTGAACAAGCAGAGTACAGCACGCTGCCTGATCCATCAAGCCATCCTTACCGTACATTTTGCGGTACTTAATCTAAAGTGACACAGTATAAGTAATAGGATCTAAAAAAATAAAGCTAGAAATCTCCCTATAAACCAGTCAGTGCTTAGGAGCGAGATTTCTGGCTTGTTTCATTTACTTTAAGTAATATGGATGTGAGAACATTTTAAGTAGTACACAAATAATTTTTACCAGAGTCGATCGTTAGAATTATGATCACGCTTAGAGGAGATAAAAATGAAGCAAAAAACTGCCCTCATAGTAGGAGCTACAGGTTTAATTGGAAATGAATTATTAAAGATTTTACTTAACAAATCCGAATATAAAAAAATAATTGCAATTGTACGCAAACCGCTTGGGTTCAACCATTCCAAATTAGAAGAAAAGGTCATTGATTTTGACCGATTAGATGAGTCGATTATTAATTTTGAAGTCGATGATGTGTTTAGTTGCCTTGGAACGACGATCAAAAAAGCCAAGTCTCAAGAAGTGATGCGTAAGATTGATGTCACCTACCCGTTAACAATTGCAAGGCTAACTAAAAAAATGGGAGCCAAGCAATTTCTGTTTGTGAGTTCCCTTTCTGCAAACGCTCAAGCCTCGAACTTTTACTTAAGAATAAAAGGAGAGCTAGAAGAAGAAGTCAGTAAGATTGATTTTGATTCTGTTACGATTTTCCGTCCATCTCTTTTGATGGGAAAGCGCGGGGAATTTAGAATAGGAGAAAGAACGGCTGAAGTGGTCTATAAAGCACTTTCTGTTTTCTTTATCGGCCCATTGAAAAAGTTTAAAGCAATACAAGGAACAACGGTTGCTAACGCTATGTTTAAAGCAGCACAATTGGATCACAAAGGAGTAACCATCTACCCTTCAGATGAAATTCAAGAATTAGGGAAATCTTAAAGAGTAGAGGAAAGCAAAATTCCCTACGGTCATTTTATCTTCTAGGCTGTAAAAAGTATCCCCAAAATATCTCCAAGTAAAGTGAAAAATCACATCTAACTAGGAATATAAAGCTATAGCTATATTCCTTTTTTTGTGATTTATAGCTCCTTAAACATATTACTTCAACAGGCATGCTTGTTTCTAAAAGCTGTATGGAATAAAGTTTTGTAAGAAGTGCCTGTAAAAAGTTAAAAAGCCATTTAGCCTCCTAAAATAACTAATACTATGCTTAATAATTCTAATTTTTTATATAAACATAGTTTTTAAATGATCGGATAGGTTTAAGAATAGGTATCACAGTGAATAGGACTATACCTTAGTTTTTTAGGAGTGGTAGAAATATGTATCAATTAAGTGATGAATTGCTAGTAAATACATACAAGAAGGCGAAAGATTTAAATTTAGAAAAAGAATTTATAAAAATGTTAGAAAAAGAGATGGATAATCGAAAAATACTAGATTACGTAGGGAACAAGAATTAATCATCACTCAATTATGAGAAAGCTTTTCAAAATTGAGTGATAAGGAGTTAAGTAAAAACATTCGCAAATTATACTGATGGAAGAAAACGAAAAAGATCCTTCAAAATGAAATATATAATATTTCTGAACATTTATAAATGTAAAGGGATCATAGTGGCAACACTATGGCCCCTTTTTTGAGTTGAAACACAAAAACCAAAAGGACGTTCTTTCACCAATCAGCTTTTTGACCAGCTCATTGTCTCGTGGATCATCAAACCGAAAATAATCTATTATACATTACAACTTCATATTATGTTCGCCTCGTTTCTCAAGGTTTTTAGCCGTTTCACTTGATTTAACATCTTTTTGATCCTTAAATGTTCCTAGTAAAAAGTCATAGGCTGGATTCGTAACACCGTACCAGTAATTTTCGTTTTTATAATGATGCCATAGATGAATTTTCTTCATCCACTTCCCCCATGGAGAAACAGGTTGAATGGGGCGGTGAGCGACATAATGTTTCCACTCATAAAATAATAAGAAAAGCATTACACCTGCAATAAAAGCATTGGTAATGGTGAAGCTCCACGTAAAAAGGTAGACAATAACAGCAGTAATAGCAATGGCAGGTAAGCTGTACCATAGGGGTAAAAATAGTAGATGCAAGTCACTTGGTTTTGAATGGTGGTCATAGTGAATACGCTTCATGAATTTAAGCAGATAACGGTTTTTAGGTGGCTTCATATGGAATATAAATCGATGTGTGAGGTATTCGTTTAGCGTATAGCCAACCATTCCTAGAAAAAAAGCCAGTAAGGTTATTATCGAAAAGGAGTAAATCATCCAACCAAAACTAATCAAGAAGAGGCAGTTCATGACTAACACATCGGGAAATAAGAAAAACTCTTTTACGTATTTTCCTTTCATTTAAAATCCTCCTTTAATCGTCTCGATCTTTCCAAAGTGTCAAGCTTCTTTTCATTACCTGTCTAGCAATCTTTTCGGCTTCAATGGCGTCCCCCTTTAGAGCTATCGTTAGCAGCTCGTTGTAATATTGCAATGATAAGTTTCTATGTGATTCTATAGAAAAGTATCTAGTTGCCATCCTTAAGTAGAAGGAATCAAAGCTATTTAGAATAAGAAGGTAAATAGGGTTTGACGATAGGCGGGCAAATTCTTTTTGTAACTTCCAATCAAATGCTGCATAACTGTCGGCATCGTCTTTCAAATCCTCTAAGTGAGCTAGCAAAGCAACGACTTTGGCTTGATTATTTGCGACAGCATCATGAATGTACGTTGGCGTCAAAGAACACCTTAATTCCAGTAAGTACAGAATAAACTCATCTGTTACAGAATGTTGATTTTGGACAATTTTATCAAGCATCGCTAAATTGCCTTGGTCCCAGTAATCGTTTACGATTGAAGGCTGCCCTTTTCGCGCTGTAATCCAGCCATCTCGTTCTAAACGTTGTAACGCCTCTCGGAGGGTAGGGCGCCCTACACTAAATGTTTTAGCAAGCTCTCTTTCGGGAGGGAGTATAGTTCCTGCCTGTAAGTTTCCTGTTAATATTTCATCAATTAATTTTCTCTCTACTTTATCGGATGTACGTTCACTTATTTTCATGTTTGACCGTCCTCCTTTAGTATGAATATGTATCGCCGTATTTAGGTATTACATGTTGTTACCTTTGGTATTACCAATATTATATTTTTTGATTGAATTTTCTGTCAACTTAAAGATTACTGACAGAAATTACCGGTTTAGAAGTTTGTATAACAGGGTAATTATAGTTAATTAAGCTACGGTAAAACTCTAACTGATTAAGAATCTTTCTATGAAGATTTCTTGTTGTATTATCATGCCGTTAATTTAATTTAAATTGAATGGACTATTATTTTTTTCTTTTATATTAGTAATTTAGTACTGTATAATTAGTCCTAATATGAAGTAAAATGTATCCAAAGGAAATCGTCGGGGCTAAATATTTAATTAGCATAGGGACTATAAATTTTAAGCGTAAGAGAATTGAAATTTAAGGTAACTTTAATGAAAAAATAGATTAAAAGATAGGAAGAGAAGCAATGACATATTCGGTTGAAAAAAGTGAACATGTTTTCGAAACTGGACAGTTATATGAAAAAACAAATGAAATAGATAATGTATCATCTAATTTCGAACAAAAAACTGGTAAAAGTTATACTACTTTCGAGAAAGTCGCATGCCGTGATAAACTCCTTCAAGCAATTGCCAATGCTACTCACACTCTAATTACGAACCGGGATCAGAATAAAGCTGTTTTGAGAGCACTTCAGTTTTTAGGTGAAGCTGTTTATGTTGATCGTGTGTATATCTTCGAACACCATAATCATCCTGAAACCGGAAGACCTGCAACCAGCCAACGGTATGAATGGACACAAGGTGATGTAGAGCCGCAAATTGCTAATCCAGACCTTCAAAATGTAGAGTATACAGACATGCAACTTCTCTGGTGGTATGAGAGGTTAATACAGCGAGAAACAGTGAATGGTCTTATTCGGCAGATGCCAGAACCAGGTCGAAAAGTGCTAGAAGAACAAGGAATTATCTCCTTACTCGTACTACCAATCTATATTGGAGACGAATTGTGGGGATTTATCGGATTTGACGATTGTCATAATGAGCGCGAGTGGTCAGCAGATGATGAACTTATATTAACAGCAGTAGCAGCTAGCTTCGGCGGAATGGTTAAACGAATGGATACGGAAAAGAAGCTACAGCAAACGCTTAATGAACTTTCGACATTTAATGAAAAGCTAGAAGGAAAAATCAAACAGGCTGTGTTTGAAAACCAACAAAAAGAAATGATGATACAACAGCAATCTAAACAAGTTGCGATGGGGGACATTATTAATTCCATCGCTCATCAATGGCGTCAACCGCTTAATGGGATTAGTTTAATGGCGTCAAACATTGCTTTAGATGCTGAGCTAGGAAGTAGCCCTGAAGAAATTATTGAGCAAGCCAATCAAATTATTGAAGTTGTGGGGAGTATGTCGCAGACGATAACGGATTTTATGGGTTTTTTTAATAATAATCAAAAATTAACGACATTTTCTATTCAAGAAGTTATGAAATGTATTTTTGATTTAATGCAGTCTCAAATCTATAGCCGAAATATAGTATTGTACGTTGAGGCATTAGAGGATATCCAAGTCACAACCCATCGAAATGATTTACAACAAGTTTTGATTAACATTATGTCCAATGCCATTCATGCTTTTGATGATAGGGTTGATAATCGACACCGTAAAATTCAGGTTTCAGCTACATTAAAGGAAGAAATGGTGTTACAAGTACGTATTCAAGATAATGCAGGGGGAATACCACAAGACTACTTAGATGAAATTTTTAAACCATACTTTACAACTAAACAAAAAGGAAAGGGTACAGGGTTGGGTTTGTCAATTTCAAAAAAAATAGTAGAAGAGCGTCTACAAGGGAAAATCCATGCATCCAATCATGGAGATGGAGCACAGTTTGTTATTGAAATTCCTCTTTTAATTGAAGGAGACCATGACAATGATTAAAGAGCTAAAAAGCCTAAGTTGGGAACTAAATGTCATGTATGTTGAGGATGATGAGCTTATTCGTCAACAAATGATTACATTGTTAAGCAAATTTTTTAACCAAGTTTGGATTGCTGAAAACGGTGAGAAAGGGTTACTTCTATACGAGAAGCATGGTGAAGAGATTGACATTATTTTTTCTGATATATCAATGCCGCGGATGAATGGTCTTGACATGGTTACCCAAATTAAAACGGTTAATCCCCAGCAAAAAATTATTATCATTTCTGCACATAGTGACCAAGAGAATTTATTACAGTCGATCGAACTAGGTATCGATCAGTTTCTAGTGAAACCCGTGTCAGCGCAACAATTTGTTAGTAAAATAACGAAGGTTGTAACTGATTTAAAAGAGGGAAGAGGGTCAAATATCGCTAAAAGTGTATCTCTTGATGACTTAACAGGCTTACCGAATCGGACTCAGCTGTATCGAGATCTAGAAGAAGGTAAAGAAGCGACGTTAATCTTACTTGCCATAAATAATTATCATCAGTTAAGTGATACGTATGGTTATGAAAATACGGATTATTTTATCGCAAAAATAGCTAGCAGAATGAGAGAGTTGAAAACTTCACCAAATTTGATTTCGATTTACCGCTATAACATGGATCAGTTAATGATTGTGTGTCATCGGGTTGTAGACTCAGTAAAACTAAAAATCCAACTTAGTGAGATGTTGCACCAGTTAGAGCAAGAGAATGTATATATTAAAGGATTTAGCTTTCCTCTTAGTGCACAGCTGACAGTAGGAGTCGCTTTTAAACTAGCATTAGGAACATGGGTTGAGACTGTTCAACAAGCAGAGGTAATATTGAACAATGCTAAAACGGAAGGGAAAAAGCTAGTTGTTTATGATCAATCTTTTAAAGTAGTCGACAAAGTGAAAGAAAATATTGTTTGGTCAGAAAAGATTAGCAGAGCGATTGAACAAAGTCGTATTATCTTGTTTTATCAACCGATATTTGATAATCATAGACAAATCACTACCAAGTATGAATGTCTTGTTCGCCTCCAAGAGGAAGATGGAACTGTCCACTCTCCGTATCATTTTCTAGAGATATCTAAAAAAACAACAATGTATCGACAAATCACGTTGCTAGTTATTCAACAAGCCTTAAAGAAAATGGAGGAAACCGGTTTAGAGATCTCCATTAACCTATCAATCGACAACCTTTTAGATGAAGAAATTCGAACAGTATTACTTAAAGAACTTTCAATAAACCAGGATTTAGCCAATCAATTAATAGTAGAGATCCTAGAATCAGATGGTATAGAAAACTATGAGGAAATCAATTTGTTTTTAAAAGAGATTAAAACTTTCGGGGTTCGAATTGCAATCGATGATTTTGGCACAGGCTATTCGAACTTTGCACATCTCATAAAGTTAGATGTAGATTTTGTGAAGATTGATGGATCATTAATCAAGAACATTCATACGGATGTTCATGCCCAAGCGATCGTTAGGTCCATTGTTGATTTTTCGAAAAAACTTTCAATAAAAACGGTAGCTGAATTTGTTGATAATGAAGCAGTCTTTCAAACACTCAATCGTATAGGTGTAGATTATTCACAAGGCTTTTATTTAGGTGAACCAAAGGCACAGCTTAAGGGATAAACGTGATAGGGTACCTTGTTTTCAGACTTGAACACTCTATTATCCTCAATGGATTGTGTTTCAAGAGTTAAGAAGCTGGTTGTGGTCAATGACTACAAGCTACAATTTAGAAGTAAATGGAGGAAGATGCTATGTATGTAAACTCACTAGAAGTTCAGGTTCTTGAGAGTGCGTTGGAGAACCTAACTGTAAATGATGGTGAATATGTACTCATCTTAGCAGCAGAATCAGAATTAGAACACGTGGATGAAATGCTGATGTATTTTCGTGAAAACAATATAGAATGTTTTGGGGGCTTATTTCCTGCTGTTATTTATAACAATGAGAGCTATGACAGGGGCGCTGTTCTAAGTGTAGTTTCCCTCGTTCATCCGCCAGTAATTATTAAAGGGATCGATGAGCCTGAAGTAGGTGTAACAGAGTTGTTTAATAATGTAAGTACAAAAGAAGCACAGACAGCCCTTTTATTTGTAGATGGATTAACACCACATGTTGCAGAATTTCTGAAATCACTATTTAACAAGGTGGGTCGTTCACTATCCTATATCGGTGGTGGTGCAGGTTCACTATCTTTACAGCAAAAACCTTGCCTATTTACAAATGAAGGGATTTACCAAGATGCGGCACTCATTGCTCTGCGTAAAGAAAAAACACAACTTGGGGTAGCGCATGGTTGGCAAGCCATCCAAGGTCCTTATGTTGCTACAAAAACAGAGAGGAATAGAATTATTGAACTTAATTGGGAAGCTGCTTTTCCTGTGTATCAACAAGTCATAGAGCAGGAAACAGAAAGGCAGATAACACGAGAAAACTTTTTTGACATTGCGAAGGCTTATCCGTTTGGACTAATGAAGGACGCGACAGAAGACGTTGTACGTGACCCGATCAAAGTAAATGACGAAGGGGATCTTGTTTGTGTCGGTGAAATACCAGAAAATACTGTTCTTGAGATTTTAAAAGGCGATCCAAAGAATTTGATAGAAGCTGCAAAGCAAGCAAGTGTTCAAGCGATCTCCTCCATTGAAAACGTGAAGCATTCACCATTAGTCATTGATTGTATTTCAAGGGTGTTGTTCCTCGGTGAAGATTTCAAGCAAGAGCTAGGAACTATTCATGAAACATTAAGTTTGAAACAATCTAATCAGCTACCAGTTATTGGTGCTTTAACTATGGGAGAAATCTCATCATATGGTGATGGGTATCTTGAATTTTTTAATAAGACGACGGTTGTAGGTGTTTTCCATGAATAAATCGAACCATCTATCAACCATTCTCCAGGATATTTCACTTTTATACGAGCTTTCTTTAAACATTGGTAATTCACTAGAATTTAAAAAAGAGTGCAGTTCATTTCTAAAGGTACTTATGTCACGTAAAAATTTAAGTTATGCTTCAATTTGGTTACGTGAAGAAAATAGGGGTCCTCACAAGTTAGCTTATGCCTACCCAGAATATTTTATTGGTCAATCTGTGACAGATGATTTTGCTCATTTAAACCAGCAGGTGATAACTGTAAGTGTACAAGAGGCCAAAAAGAATGGGTGGCTGCATGAATATGATATCCATGAAGGAACTATTGTCCTTTTTCCTTTAAAAGATTTAGGTTTTTTAAAGCTTCATTCTTATTCAAATACTGTTTTTACAACAAAAGAGCTTAAGCAACTAGAGAAAGTGATGTTGAAGTTTTCCATTGCACTTAAGGGTTGTTTATCATTTGAAAAACAAAAAATTGAGGCGATGGAGCGGCGTTTAGCTGAAGAGCGGTACCGATTAGTGGTAAATAGTGTGCGGGAGATAATATTTCAGATAGACCTTGAAGGAGTTTGGACTTTTTTAAATGCTTCATGGAAAAAGATCACTGGGTTTCCGGTTGCGCAAACAATCGGACAAAACTTTCTCTCATATATATATGAAGACGATGTGCTTAAAGCTCAACAACTTTTTGCTCCACTTAAAGAGGGCATAGAAACTGAATGTAAAACGGAGGTTCGTTATTGTCACGCCGATGGAGGGTATCGCTGGGTTGAGGCATATGTTACTGTTGCACATAATTCCGTAGGAGAATGGATTGGATTCACCGGTACTATTCATGATATTACGGATCGAAAGGTGTACGAGCAACAATTAACTACGGCAAAAGAGGAAGCTGAAAATGCGAATAGATTAAAAAGCCAATTTCTCGCCAATATGAGCCATGAAATTCGTACGCCGTTGAATGGAATTATTGGGTTTACCGAATTTTTGCAATCAACTGATCTGAATGAGGAACAACTTGAATATGTAAATATCGTAAGAGAATCTTCTAATTCCTTACTAATACTTATCAATGACATCTTAGATTTTTCAAAAATAGAAGCTGGTAAGTTTGACTTGCTAGAAACTCGCTTTCACCTTCCAACCTTCATATTAAATGTCACTCAAACTTTCACTGCTGAAGCTGCTAAGAAAGGAATCGAACTTATCCTTGATATGGATGAAGGTGTTCCAGAATATATTCAATCTGATGAAAAGCGTCTACGGCAAGTACTCAATAACTTGGTCGGAAATGCGTTAAAGTTTACCGAGGAGGGCAGCGTCGTTATCCATGTGGTTCGTTCAACTGAAATCAATGGGAAAGCTGAACTGCTCTTTGTCGTTGAAGATACAGGCATTGGTATTGAGGCTGATAAGCAAGAGGAAATTTTCAAACCTTTTATTCAAGTCGATGGATCAAGTACCCGAAAATACGGTGGAACAGGGCTTGGACTAACCATTTCTCGTAAACTGGTTGAGGAAATGGGTGGCGAAATCTCATTTACTAGTAATGTAGGAAAAGGCTCTTCATTTTGGTTTTATATTGACGCAGAGGTTGACTCATCACCGAACCAGAGTGAATTGCCGTCTAACACTTTTATTTATCAGCCGCTTCGTTCGACAGGTGTAAAAAAAGAATTGCTAAAAGATGTGAATGCAGTTGAGCAAGACCAAAATAAGAAGCGAGCGCGTTTTAATGAAGAAGCGAATTTACGTCAAGACCAAAAAAGAATACTCGTTGCTGAAGACAATGAAGTTAATTTAAACCTTGTAAAGAAAATCCTTGAGAAATATGGCTACGCAGTAACTGTCGTCCGAAATGGGGAAGACGCAGTTCAAATGATGAGGACTCAAACATTTGACCTCGTATTAATGGATGTACAAATGCCAGTGCTTGATGGATTACGGGCGACTGCTCAAATCCGGACATGGGAAAAAGAAAGTCAATCGTATACACCAATTATTGCTCTTACAGCCCACGCCTTACAAGGTGATCGGGAGCGTTGCGTTTCTGCTGGAATGGACAGTTACGTGTCAAAGCCGCTCAATATTAAAAAGTTAATTGAAGAGATAAAGCGACTCACAGTAACTTGTTGAGAGGAAGAGTAAGAGCTAAAAGTGTATTCCTTTACGTATGAGTCGAATAAAAAAAGCATAGAATTATAGCAATTATAGCGTATGGAAATTTAATTTTTCCTTACGCTTTTTTTAGTTTCAAAGCCTTTTACTAAACCTTTATTTCCTGCAAAAAACAATGGGAATTGAAGTTCGAATATTCTTTACTTTTTTCTCATAACATTTTAGACTATGAAAGGTATGTAAAATTTACCAATATAAAATGAATGGGGGAGAAGACGATGATTAAACTCGTCAATGTTATTCAAAAAACTAAAAATTGTGAGGTTCGACATACAAAAACATAGTGTAGGAGGAAGTTATGAAAACTTCAGCTCAAGTGAAAATAGTAGAATATCATGAAGGTCTTGCTAAGGGAGTAGCCAAGATGTGGAATGAAAGCCGCGATGACTGGGGTGGCGACGCCGCTGTTATGTCAGAGCAAGATGTCATAGAAAAGGAAGCGAACTCTGCCAATCTCCATTTGTTTCTAGCGATGGTTAAGGATGAAGTAGTTGGTTACTGTGGCTTATCCGAATATAAAGAAGATGACTGGTCTCTCTATATTCCCTTACTTAATGTCCACCCAGCCTATCAAGGACTAAAAATCGGAAAGCAACTCGTATTAAGAGCAATAGAGAAAACGGTTGAATTGAACTGGCCGAGATTAGACCTATTTACGTGGGCTGGAAATACAAAGGCCGTACCGCTTTATAAAAAATGTGGCTTCTTTTGGGAAGAAAGGGATGATGTTACACATTTAATGAACTTTATACCTATGGTACTTCAATTGGAATGGCTTCGTCCGTTCTTTGAAAAATACAATTGGTACACAACGAGTCAACGCATCATTGAGGTAAAGCCAGATGGTATAAAAGAAAACGGCCATACTTATTATGAGTATAAATGGGAAGGTGGTAAAGAGTTTATAAGAATTCAAGTGGAACGAACAGGGCGTGGGTTTCGCCTCATAGAAACGGAAGATTTATTAATAGAAATGAAGCTGCCAGCTTTTAAATTGCTTGAAAAAGAAGAGCACCTTGTGACGTACCGTATCGTAAATAAAACGAATCAACCATTGGTAGGCTCTATTTCAGGAAAACCAACAACAATTGTAAATCATAGCTTCGAAGAAACGTTGGATATCAAAGAGGAATGGGTTGGGGAAATACCCTTGAAGCTAACGATGCCTCAAAGTGAACCGAGTCCTTGGAAAACGCATCCTGTCGTTGAAGCCAACCTCAAGATGAATGGAGCCGAATTCCCACTAAAAATGGGCGTGTTTCCAAAAAGAGCAGGAAAGCTGCATTTGCGTTCGGTGAAGAAAACTTGGATCCCTCAGCAAAAAGGAAACGTATATCTAGACCTTGAAAGTCAGCTAGAGGAAGAAACAACATGGACGATCCAACTTCCTGAGAATGAGGTAGTGAAATGGGAACTTTCAGGAGTAGAGACAACACTTCAAGGAAAAGAACGAGTCTCTATTCCATTGCCTTGCGAGCTTCTAAAAAATGAATTATTAACAAAAGAAATTGAAGTGCATGTTAAACGTTCGAGCGGCCAATCGTTCACTTTTACAACAAGAATGTCACTTGCCTTTCCTGGGTCTGGGGCAAAGTTTGGCGGGGAGAGTGAAGAATATTGGTATATTTACAACGGTCCCTTCTTTGTGAAGGTAGAAAAGAGAAATCAGATTGCGAAAATAGGCTCTATTCGTTCGAAGCAAGCACCACTTACACTACTTACACCCAAAATCGGAAAACCTTATAGTGAAGAGTTCTCGAAAAAGGAAGCAACTTCTGTAGAATTTATTAAATGTAATGAAGCGTCAGTACTAAAAACGACCCATCATTCCGAGGCCTTTCCTCAGCTTACACTAACTACTTTTTTAAAATTATACGGAGATGGATTAGTAGAATTAAGCCATGAACTCCATAACGCAGGAGAGGAAAGCAAGGAATCGATATCGCTTCTACAGCCTTTTATTCCAAAGTTCGAGAATATGGCGATTCCTCAAGAAAAGGGTGTAATGATTGGTAATGAAGCGACCATCCCATTTACCCCGTATATTTCGGATAAGGATATTTCAGAACCTTGGTTATTCACCTCGGCTTCAAATGGGGAAACGAAAACCATTGCTTGGCCAAAGGATGCGATTGGGAGAAAAGATGACTGGCGCTTTGCGGTTGAATATAAGCTTGGTACGATTGGGGCGAATGAGAAAGCTCACTTCGGTCCGGTCCAAGTTGGGATTAATACGGTAACAACCTGGTCAGATTGGCGCGAGTTGGTCGTCGGGGAAGAGACTCATAGTTTAAAGGAATTGCCTCTATATGCGTTAGAGGCAGAAGGCGGGAGCATGATTTCTTCTGTCGGTGAAAAAGTAAATTACTCTTTCCGTTCGATACTGACTCCTTATGTACATGGAAGTTTAATGTTACAACATAATGGAAAGTTATATATGAAGGAAACGAAACCTGAGGATGCTGTTCATCATATTGGAATGCAACTAGAGCACCATCAGCCAGGTATACAGTACATTACTGGAGACTTTCGTTCGTCTAGTCACCGTGCCCAAGTGAAAGCTTTGCAATTGGTGAAAGGAAAACGAGAAGTGAGAACTTTCGAGAAAAACGGGATATGGACGGTTCAAAATGGTGTAATTGAATATAAAGCTTCTTCGACGTATTTTCCAGGTATCTACTCTTTAACTTATAAAGGAGAGGAAGCATTACACCATCAATATCCAGAAGCCGGGCCGAAAGCGTGGTGGAACCCCTGGGGCGGCGGATTACGGTACACGTTTCAAAATGTAAGCGCCTATTCGATGCTAAAGGAGAAGACCGCGGTAGAATTTGTAACCAAAGATGACGAGTATGGGCATCAGTGGACAGGGCTTTGTCTTTCTACTGCATTTTTAGAGCATGAAACGATGAAAGGAGTTGTCCTTCGTCAATTTGCTTTAACATTACCAGACATTCCGGTTATCGCTTTATTTGCAGAAATTGAGCAAAGTTCGGGAAGAACGTTTACAAATGAAGTGTTGGACTTAGAGGCTTTCGTTAAACCAGCTGAAAAACTGACTTCTTGTTATGCCAATCTACCGACTGAAGGCAGCATCCATACGTATTACGCTGGGGTAGAAGAGTTTATTTTAAAAGATACACCTTTTGTTACGGTTGGGTCTGATGAGCGAGAAGATGATCTAATCATAGTCCATCCAAGGGAGAGAAAAATGGCAGAACTATACATGAATCAAGAAGTGTTGTTAGTAGCTTCTGAAACCGATTGGTCTGCTACGTCAGGGGAGATTGTCAGAATTCAACCGACGATCCTGTTATTTGGTGATGGTAAACAAACGCACTATAGACAATTACAAAGACTTTCGTTTAATTAGGGGTTATGTTGATGAAAATTATTGACGCACATATTCACTTTTCGGATATAGGTAGCTTTAAAGAAACCGCAAAGAATCTTTCCCTCGTTGATTACTCAAGTAAAGGTCTTCAACAGGAAATGAAAAATGGAAATATTGAATTAGCGATTGGCATGGGTGTTACGGAAACACCGCAAATGGGGTTTCCAGATCACCATGCTGTTTCACCAATGGGGCTCGACTTAGAGGAAGGTCTACCGTCCAAAGTAGCCATATGTCCAGGCATTAATCCATACCACCTCAATCAATCTGGCTTAGATGCTTTAGAAAACGAGTTAAAGAAAACTGAAGTTGTAGGCATTAAAATATACTTAGGCTATTACCCGTACTATGCTTATGACGCCGTTTATCAGCCAGTGTATGACTTGGCAGCGGCTTACCGAGTTCCTGTCGTTTTCCATACGGGGGACACCTATTCTGAACGAGGGTTGTTAAAGTACTCTCACCCATTGACACTTGATGAAGTCGCAGTTATGCGGCGTGATGTCAATTTTATGATGGCTCATTTAGGAGACCCTTGGGTTTTAACTGGTGCTGAAGTAGTCTATAAAAATCGCAACATGTTTGCAGACCTGTCAGGCTGGGTCGTTGGAACAAAAGAAGAGCTAGACGCAAAATCAAAAGGGAACTTCCTTGATCACATTCGGCATGCCATCACTTTTTGTGATCATTATGAAAAGTTACTTTTCGGCTCAGACTGGCCGTTAGCTCCAATCAAAGACTACGCCAATTTTATTGGTGACTTAATTCCATCGAAGCATGTTGAAGAAGTGTTTTATCAAAATGCCATTCGATTATTTCCTAAAATAGAAAAGATGATGTAGGTCGCGCAAATAAGGCAGCTAACTTATTGCGGAACCGTGTTTTTATCACAAATACCAACCTTGGAATTCCTAAAGTCTTGTCGTCGTTTTTTAGCAGAATAATAGAGGTGCAAATCATCATGTGATATGTACCTCTATTTTGTTTGTTACTAAATAATCCCCCTTGCTTACAAAAAATTGTAAAAACAAGCAGGGATTTTAAGAGTTTTTATCTAATTTAAAATGAGTGAATATTCATTCATTTTTACAAAAGGAGGAGTAGTATGCTTTTTTTAAACCCTATGAACGTTAGTCAACAGGTGGAAGACGAGAAGACTAAAACTTTAATGGAAAAGACAGTAAAATTCTTTGAGGAAAAGGGACTTGATAATATAAAGGAAGAGGACCAAGCTTCTAAATGGTACGATGATTTCATTGAATTTCTAAAAGAGGAAGAAATTTTTGCTACGCTATTAACCCCAGCAGGTTATGGTGATGAAGATGCTAGATTCGATCTGTCTCGTATATGTGACTTTAGCGAGTTAACGGCATTTTATTCTTTAGCTTATCAATATTGTTATCAAGTGAGTATACTGGGTCTTGGCCCAATCTGGATGTCTAACAATGAGGAGCTAAAACAAAGAACAGGGAAGCTCTTGAAAGATGGGGGTATTTTTGCCTTTGGCATGTCTGAAAAAAAGCATGGAGCTGATTTGTACTCGAATCAAATGAAGCTATACACACAAGAGGATGGTTCCTATATAGGAAATGGTTCTAAATATTATATTGGAAATGCAAATAAAGCAGCGCTAGTCTCTGTATTTGGACGTATAGCTGAAACAGATGAATTTGTTTTTTTTACCGTTGAGCCAACTAATGATAACTATCATTTACAAAAGAAAATTAATACTTCGGGAGTTCGCCCTGCATTTGTTGGTGCATTTTCGATTGAGGACTATCCAATTACAGATGCTGAGATATTATCAAAAGGCCGTGCAGCATGGGATTCGTCATTATCGACAGTGAACATTGGGAAGTTTCAGTTAGGTTTTGCTTCAGCAGGAATTTGCCAGCATGCTTTTTATGAGGCGCTAAATCATGCGGATAATCGTGTATTGTATGGACAAAAGGTTACTGATTTTAACCATGTCCAAGATTTATTTACCGAGTCCTTTGTACGTATCATTGCCATGAAACTTTATGCATTAAGGGCTGTTGATTACTTTAGGTCTTCTTCTGAAGAAGATCGCAGGTACCTATTATTTAATCCGATTCAAAAAATGAAAGTAACGAAGCAAGGAATGGAAGTCATTGATATGCTTTTAGATATTGTTGCTGCCAAAGGATTTGAACAAGACACGTATATGGAATTAGCCATTCGAGACATAGGGATGATTCCACGCTTAGAGGGAACAAGTCACGTAAATATGGCTTTAGTTATTAAGTTTATGGAAAATTACTTTTTTAATAATGAAGAATTTGCGGAAATCCCTACCCGCCGTGAGGCAAAAGATGACTCTAATCTATTTAAACAAACGACTGGATCTTTAGGGAATGTAAAATTCCCAGACTATCGCCGTAGCTATGAGGGGGTAAATCACCCTAACGTGATAACGTTCAAAGAGCAGGTTGAGTTATTAAGAGAGATGTTATATAAAGCACCACTGACTAAAGAACAGCAAGAAAATAAAAATTATATGCTTCATTTAGGTGAACTATTTACAATGGTTGTTTACGCTCAACTGGTCCTAGAAAATGCTAAATTGTATCAAGTCAACGGTGATGTTATTAATCATATGTTTAAATTTATGGTAAGTGATTTTGCTCAATATGCTCTTGCACACTTGTCCAAATTTGAGAATACTTTGGAACAAACCGAGTTTTTAGAAAGAATGTTAAAACGACCACAAATCAATTTAGACCAAGAAAAGAATATTTGGAAAGAACAAGTCCTGCCATTAAAAGAAGCGCTGGCTGCTGTAGCAAAGTGATTTTTAATCCAGTAGTTGTTGAATATAAAGGTGGAATAGTAATTTTCAAACCTGTAATAAAAAAGTAGAAGATTGCTATGGAAAAATGAGCTCTCGGATGTCCGAAGCTCATTTTTTTCATAGTTATAGAACTCAACTACTTATGGATTTGTTGACCATAACCCAGCCGACTTAACAAACACTCTAGGGTGAAGTTTTAATCCTGCGACAAGCATATCAGCTAAATCTTCTGGGTGCATGACATTTTCAGGGTTTCCGGTAATAAGGTTTGATTCCACAGCTAAGTCTGTTACAACTGTACTTGGAGTTAGCGCTGTAACGCGAATATTATGTTTTCTCACTTCTAGCATGAGTGATTCTGTCAGTCCCATGACGGCAAATTTAGAGGCACTGTACGCGCTTGTAACAGGTGCACCTTTTTGTCCGGCTGTGGATGCAATATTCACAATATCTCCTGATTTTCTTTCGATCATTTGCGGCAATACCGCTCGAGTTACATGATAGACGCCCATTAAATTAACTCGGATGATGTTTTCCCATTCTTCTGGAGTTAAATCTAAAAAGCCTCCAAATTTAGCGACACCTGCATTATTGATAAGAATGTCGATAGAACCTAAATCAGATTGAATATGGTCAACAGCATGTTCAACGGCTTCTAAATTAGCGACATCAGCTGTTGCTGCAGATATGGTTACATCATAGGCTTTCAAATCTGAAGTGAGCTTTTCTAGGTTTGACATATTAAGTCCGAGTAAGCCAACATTCACTCCTTCTTTTGCTAGAGCGATAGCGATTGCTCGTCCAATTCCTCTGCCGGCACCAGTAATTAGTGCATTTTTTCCACTTAGAGAATTCAATGACAACACTCCTAATAAAAAAATAGTGACTAGAAACAAATTCATCGATAAGGTTAGTCTGTATAGGTTTTGCATAGAAAATATTTCTATTCGATATGGATAGTACTGGATGAATTGGGTAGTATAGGCCGCAACAGAGCATACTTATCCTATAGAGTAATAAGAGGAGTTTTTTGAATGAGAGGTCGAAATGAATGAAGTATAACAAGAATACGATATCTATCCTTTGTCTTTGTTTCATTTTATGTTCCGCGAATTTCTTAATACATCACCCTGTAGAAGCAAGTAGTACAGGCCATACTAAAGAAGCACACGTAAAAAATGTGATTTTTATGATACCGGATGGCTTTTCTGCTAGTTATACTACCAATTATCGCATCTATAAAGGTAGTGAGGCGTCAAGCCTGGACCCTTTGCTAGCAGGAATGATGAAGACGAGATCAGCAAATAATTCAGTTACAGATTCGGCGGCCGCTGCAACGGCAATGGCCACAGGATATAAAACCAATAATGATATGATTAGTATTTCACCTGAAGGAAGGCCGTTAGAAACGATTTTGGAAGCAGCCAAAAAAGCCGGAAAAGTGACAGGACTCGTTGCTACATCTACCGTCACACATGCGACCCCAGCTGCCTTTGCTGCACATGTTACGTCCCGTGATAGTAAAGCAGAAGTAGCCTTGCAAATGATAGAAATAGTCGATGTCCTTCTTGGTGGCGGGAAGCGATACTTCTTACCGCAATCAGCTGGCGGGTTGCAAAAAGAACGGAACTTAATAGAAGAATTACAGCAAAAAGGGCATTCATTTATAGAAAATCGGGATGAGCTTTTAGAACTTGATGCAAGTACAAATCAATTTTTCGGTTTATTTACCACAGGTCCGATGTCACCAGAACTTGATCGTGACGTTACAGAGCAACCGAGCTTAGCTGAAATGACAACAGCTGCAATCACTGCGTTAAGTCAACATGATAATGGTTTTTTCTTAATGGTGGAAGGAAGCCAGATAGATTGGGCTGGACATGCTAACGATGCCGCTTGGGCAATGAAGGATATAGAGGCGTTTGAACAAGCAGTTGAAATCGCTTTGGATTTTGCAAAAAACGAAAAACATACATTGGTAGTTGTTGTTGGAGATCATGATACAGGCGGAATGAGTGTAGGAGGGTATGATGAATACGAAGCCAAAGCAGAAGTCCTTCGCGACGTAAAAGCAACCGGTAAATATATGGCCAAGCAATTAAATTCTAAAAGAAGTAATGTAAACGATATTTTGAAAACATACGCAAACATTGAACTTACAAAAGAAGAAGCTAAACGAATTAAAAAAGCCGCTGACAAGAATTTGGTTTATGTCATTAACAATATTATTAGTGAACGTGCCTGCATCGGCTGGACGACAAAAGTACATACTGGGGTGGATATTCCGTTATATGCGTACGGGCCTGCTTCGGAATGGTTCCGTGGTTCAATCGATAATACGGATGTGCCAAAACTGATGGCTAAGGCGATGGACATACCATTTCTGTCCACGGATGACTATTGATAGAGCTGTTTTGTATTAAACATCGGGTAGTATCAAGCACCGTGTTTGTTAGAGGGAACTAACAGACACGGTGCTTTTCTTATAAAACTTAGGATTGAAGATATGGTCACTTGGTGAATAGATAAAATGTTAAAGAGCTGTTAGGGATTGAGAAATTTCATAATTTTACCTATGCATAAAAGAATATTGTTTGTCATCATAGCTATTTAATAATAGTTTACTAAAGCTAAGTTGGTGGAAGTTTTAGTTTTTGGTTAATTTTGAAGATTTTCAATAATAGTTTTCTCCATTATAGTGAACACACAAGATTTTTTAGAGGCACTAAATGAATTGTGTGGAATCAAAATCTTTGGCCAAAGTTTTGATATAAACTAATCAATGGAGGTATTGAATGAAAAAACTTTTAATATTATTACTTGTCTTGGGTATCGTTTTCAGTACTGGGTTAGTTTCTGTAGCAGCAAACCAATCAACGGGTGAAAGTAGCGAAGAGTACTTAGTAATGTTTGATGGACCAGCCCAAAAAGGCATTTTTCATGCTTTTGGTGTAAAAGATAAAGACATTCTTCGTGAATTCAGTCTTAAACCGGTATTTCATCTAGAATTAACTTCAAATCAAGCTCGAGGATTACAAAATCACCCACAAATTAAATATGTTGAAAAAAATGCAGAAGCACAAGCATTCGGTCAAACAGTTCCTTGGGGAGTACCGCACGTCCAATCAACTGAAGTCCATAATATGGGGCAAACAGGAACCGGTGTTAAAGTGGCGATTTTAGATACAGGTATTGATAATACTCACGAAGATCTAGCTGCGAATGTTAAAGGAGGACACTCCGTATTTACCGATACTGCCAACAAAGATCCATTTTATGATGGAAGTGGTCATGGTACACACGTTGCTGGAACCGTTGGCGCAATTAACAATGATCTAGGAGTCATTGGAGTTGCTTATCAGTCGGATTTATATGCCGTTAAAGTTTTAAATAATGATGGCAGTGGTTCTTATGCTGGTATTGCAGAAGGAATTGAATGGTCTATACTTAACGGAATGGACATTATTAATATGAGTTTAGGAGGATCTCAATCTTCTTCTATTCTAAAAGAATTTTGTGATCTCGCAAACGATGAAGGTATACTAGTGGTGGCAGCAGCAGGAAACAGTGGCAATCGTGGAGGAAACAATGACAGTGTCGGTTATCCAGCAAAATATGAATCTGTTATTGCTGTAGCAGCCATTGACCAAAATAATAACCGTGCTTCTTTTTCAAGTACTGGCCCTGCAGTAGAGCTTTCGGCTCCTGGAGTAAGTGTATTAAGTACAATTCCTGGTAATGGTTATGCTTCTTATAATGGTACGTCGATGGCATCACCACATGTTGCAGGTGTGGCTGCGCTTATATGGGGAGAGCATTCTCATTTAACAAATCAAGAATTGCGCCAATTACTGAAGGATACAGCTATGCATTTAGGAAGTAGTAATCAATACGGGAACGGATTAGTTCAAGCTAAAGCTGCAATCGATTTTGTACGTTAATTAATATAAATAAGTGATAAGGAAAAATAGGCACCCCTATATTTTTAGGGGCGCCTAATTTTTTTTCAAGGGTTATGGTTGATATCATCCTATTCTTTAGTGTTCTGAAGGCAATTCCGTAGGATTAGTAAGTGCTTCTCCAAATGCCACTTCTACAACTGTTTCATTCAACGCATTCGAAGGGAAAGGGAAATTGCCGAAGTTTCCTTGTAACATTAAACCAAAAACTAAGCATGAAAATGTAATCATAATTCTTCTTTTCATATAAATACCACCTCTTCTTATGAATATATTAGATTGTAACTCATTTATTATATTTTCAATTAATAGAATATTATGATTATATTTGAAAATATAGTATTATATCAAAGTTTAAATTCCTTTTATCTCAGGTGATATAACTCTAAGCATAACTTGTTTAAAACATTACAAAGAATTCATTTGATAGGGGGAAACGATATGGATACGCTAGGAATAATAATTAAAGAATTACGCTTACAACGAGGAATGTCCCAGAAAAATTTGGCGAAGGGCATATGCACGCAAGCTCAAATTAGTAAAATTGAGAAGGGATATGTTCTACCGCTGACATCGACTTTACATAGCTTAGCGGAAAGGCTTGGTACAAATGTTAATTACATTTTAGATTTAACCATCTATAAAAAGTTAGATTATGTGATTGAAGTCCAGTCCCAAATGAGGCAGCTAGTAAGAAAAAAGAAGTATGGTGAACTCTACGAACAAGTTCAGCTTGAAAAAGCAAGTCCGTTATTCCAAGAGGTAGATAAATACCGTCAGTTTGTGATCTGGCATGAAGGGATTTGCGAATATCACTTTAATCATAACGCAAAGAAAGCTTTAACAGTTTTACAAGAGGCATTAAGGATTACAAATGTTAGTGAACAAGTATACTCAGAGCGGGAAATAGAAATAGTCAACAGTATGGGGATCATTCATTTTGAAACAGGGCATTATGATGAAGCTATTACCAACTATGTTAAAGCATTAAAACAGTTCCATAATGATAACAAACCTACAGATATAAGAGTCCGCTTATTGTATAACTTAGCTAAAGCACTTACAAGAAAAGAGCAGTATGAGGATTCTATTGAACAGTGTAAAAAAGCAATACAACTGTGTATGAAAAATCATCTGATGTATCTATTAGGAGAACTTCATTACCATATCGCTTATAATTTCATGTTAATTGCTAAATGTGAAAATGCATTACCACACTTTGAAAGTGCTATATCCATATTTAAATTACAAGGAAATCTAAGATATATAGAGTATATCCAGCTAAAGATGGAAGAAGTCACAAAGTCGTAGTATGTTTGTTCAGGATATTTCGTTTAGTGCTGGAATTAAACAAAGTGGCAAAAGTGTAAGAGTAAGGGCAGATATAAGAGGGCTCTCTACATAATGAATGTATCTGTTTTTTCTCTTTTTGAAGCATTAGCCTTTCAATTGTTTCTAGTACATCCGTTGCAAAGTATATAAGGGGACTCACAGGCCCTTATTCCTGTCGAATGTTTAGTTTTTCATGTTTTTGAGGACTCAGAAGCCCTTATTTACTACTATTTGTGATGTTTCCCAGTGATTATGATTAAATAAGTGCCTGTGAGTCCGGGAAATATCCAAATACGAAGGTTTTCGATAAAATAACGGCCTCTCAGTCCGTAAATTAGAAAAGCATTAGCAACCCAATTGATTGGCTCCAATCCTTACGCCGTAAAGTAAACGTATGGGACTTTCTACCCTCGGTGCCAGGTACCATCGCTAAAGTTGCAGCGCTGTTTGCTTCTGACGTCAAATGTGTCCAAAAAACCAGAAAAGGAAAGCTCGCCCTCAGCGCTTATCACACCACGCAATCCCTTGCCACCACTAAGAAAGAACCCTTCCCCGTTTCCTGTTTGCCACAAATTGCTCACGTTTCTGCCACGGAATTATCAACGCTTTGTAACAGAATTGTTTATTTTGTGATATATTTCACAAACAATTCAGGTATACACTATACATATAGTTTTATATTGATATAGAAACGTAGTTAGAGGAGGGGAAAAATGGAGTCGGTTGAATTTAGTCGCTATTTAACAATGTTGACGCTGTCGGTACACGTAGTTTTTGCAACAGTTGGTGTTGGTATCCCTGTCATGATTATGCTTGCTCATTGGATCGGTCTCAGAAGACAAGATGAACATTATCTTTTAATGGCTAAACGTTGGGCTCGTGGTTATGTCATCAGTGTAGCCGTTGGTGTTGTAACGGGAACCGCGATTGCACTGCAACTTGCGCTATTATGGCCTAGATTTATGGAATTTGCCGGTCAGCTTGTTGCACTACCGCTATTTATGGAGACATTCGCCTTTTTCTTTGAGGCCATTTTCCTCGGAATTTATTTATATACATGGGATCGATTTAAAAATCCAAAGCATCACTTTTATCTACTTGCTCCAGTTGTATTAGGAGCTACAATGTCCGCATTATTTATTACGTCAGTTAATGGGTTTATGAATACACCACAAGGGTTTACATTAATGAACGGTGAGTTAGTAAATATTTCACCACTCCTTGCAATGTTTAACCCAGCAATGCCTACAAAAGTAGCACACGTTTTAACGTCTGCCTATATGACTTCGGCTTTTGTACTGGCTTCAATTGCTGCTTTCCACCTGCTGCGTGGAAGTCGTCATGAATATCATCGTAAAGGCCTTGCTTTAACGATGAAGGTCGGCTTTATTTTTTGTGTGGCAACAGCACTTGTTGGAGATTTATCTGGAAAGTTTCTAGCAGAATATCAACCTGAAAAACTAGCAGCTGCAGAGTGGCACTTTGAAACAGAAGCGGAAGCACCGCTTGTCTTGTTTGGTGTGTTAACCGAAGAGAATGAAGTGAAGTATGGTATTAAAATTCCTTATGCACTTAGTATTCTTGTTCATAATCATCCATCTGGAGTTGTAACAGGATTGAATGATATTCCAGAAGAGTATCATCCGCCATACATTATTCATTACATGTTCGACATCATGGTAACGATCGGTGTAGGGTTAACTGTTCTTTCGATGATTTATTGGATTGCATTATCACGAAATTGGACATTTATAAAAACACGTGCGTTTCGTTTCTTACTCGTTACAACTGGCCCATTAGCGATGCTCGCTATACAAGCTGGCTGGTGGTTTACGGAAGTCGGTCGTCAACCTTGGATTATGAGAGGGTTTATGACGACTGCAGAAGGTGCAACGGATTCACCTCACGTTTGGATTATGTTTATTGCATTTGCTGTTCTTTACTTTATCTTGATGGTTGGAACAGCGGTTGTATTAGTTCGTATGTTTAAAAAGAATCCAGTGGAGCGTGAGTTAGAGAAAATTGCGAACGAACAAAGGAGTGTTGCAAGATGACGATTGAGATTATAGGAATATCAGTCTTATGGTTGTTCCTATTTGGCTATGTCATTGTAGCCTCCATCGATTTTGGAGCTGGATTTTTCAATGCTTCGACGATCGTAACGGGGAAGCATCATATCGTAAACAATGTCATTCAGCGATATTTATCACCAGTTTGGGAGATTACAAATGTATTTCTTGTATTCTTCTTTGTTGGAATGATTGGGTTTTTCCCGAAAACTGCTTATTATTTTGGGACGGTTTTATTAATACCGATTAGTATTTCGATTATTTTGTTGGCGTTACGAGGGAGTTATTATGCATTTGGAACGTATGGTTCGAAGGGGCATAAGGGATATACACTCATGTACGGAGTTACGGGTGTTCTTATCCCCGCTTCATTGTCCACGGCTCTAATTGTCTCTCAAGGTGGCTTTATTCGCGAGGCATCTTGGGGCGGGATTGAGCTAGATTATTTAGCGTTGCTCACGAGTCCATTTGCGTGGTCGATCGTGGTGCTTAGTCTAGTTAGTGTGTTATTTATATCAGCAAGCTTTTTAGCTTACTATTCTTCAGTAGCAGAGGATCAAAAGGCACTCCGCTTGTTCCGTAAATATACTTGGATTTGGAGCTTTCCGACGATCATCACAGCCTTAGGAATTATCATTGAAATGAAATGGCACAATCCTGCACATTTTGAAGGCTTGCTTTCCCTTTGGTGGGTATTTGCTGTATCATTTATATGCTTTGTCGTTAGTTTATGGTTCTTACAAACAAGACAATACGGTTGGTCATTTATTTTCGTTGTTCTTCAATTTGCTTGTGCTTTCTATGGCTATGGCGTGTCGCGCTATCCGTATTTACTGTATCCGCACTTAACGATTTATGACAGTTTTACGAATGAAACAATGGCTTATGCATTGATTGTGGTATTTATCTTAGGGTTAATGCTGCTCATTCCGTCGCTATATCTAGTGTTTAAACTGTTTGTGATGAATAAGCCTTACATTAAAAAAGGTAATGTATAAGGGGGAAACAATGATGCACAACTTTTTACTGTTTTACGCACCGCTCCTCGTTGTCGTGCTTGCGATGATTTTTTCCTTATTCGTAGCCGCTAAAAGTACAAAGTACGAGGACTAGACAATGAAAACACTTCAAAAGCTTGCTAAGGCACAAAAGGGGCGGTACTATACACTATTTGCAATAGCCATTGCATTCGGTTTTGTCATGATAATGCAAGCGTATTTGATTGTTTCAATTGTTGATGATCTTTTCTTAAATCAAGTTTCGTTTGATCAAGTAACAGCTTTCTTATTACTCTTATTAGCCGTCTTTATTTTCAGGTCTGTGCTCTCGTATTGGAGTGGGAAGATCGGCTTGATAATGGCGGCTCAAGTTAAAGCAGATTATCGTAAACGGCTGCTACAAGCGTACTCTCGACATTCATTAATGTCATCTTACAAAGGACAATCTGGACAAAAGGTAAGTGTCATGATGGATGCCGTCGATGAGCTTGATAACTTTTTTAGTAAGTATGTTCCGCAACGAATTATTACGACTGTTGTTCCAGTGATGATCCTAGTCGTCGTTTTCACGCAGCACGTATATTCTGGGTTAATTCTCTTATTTACGGCCCCGTTTATTCCGATATTTATGATTATTATTGGTAAAATGACGCAAGAAAAATCAGAGGAAAAGCTGGATAGTTTAACGGCTTTCTCAGGGCGGTTTTTGGATACACTTCAAGGTCTTTTGAGCTTAAAGTTATATGGACGTTCGAAGCATTACAAAGAAGCGATTCGTCAAAGTAGTTTGGAGTTTCGAGATGCAACGATGAAAATCTTAAAAGTAGCTTTTACTTCGTCCTTAATGCTCGAGTTTATTTCGATGCTGAGTATTGGTCTAGTTGCTTTAGAGTTAGGGTTTCGGCTCGTTGTATTCAATGAAATTAGTTTCTTTACAGCTTTTTTTATCCTTTTACTAGTTCCTGAATTTTATAATCTATTGAAGGAGCTGGGGAGTGCTTTCCACGCAGGCCGCAGCAGTACGGGGGCGTCCGACAAAATTGAACGAGAGCTTTCACAAGCAGAACAAACTCATACATGGGGGAACCGTTCATTGTCAAAAGGACCCGCTACACTAGAATTAAGAAACGTTAGCTTTCAATATGAGACAAATGGTTTTACATTAAACCATATAAATGCCGAGTTTCCAATGAGTGGTCAGACTGCGATTGTTGGGAAAAGTGGTTCTGGTAAAACAACATTACTTCATATTGTTGCAGGATTAATCCATCCGCAAGAAGGAAAAGTATTCATAGATGGACATGAGCGTTCAGAGTATAAAGAAGAAGATTGGTTCAGCCAAATAAGCTATATCACACAACATCCTTATCTATTTGCGGGAACAATTACTGAGAATATTGCTCTCGGTTCAAAAGCATCTAAAGCTCAAATTGAGGAAGCTGCAGTTAAAGCGGGCATTTCTGATCTAATAGAAACGTTGCCTGAGCGGTATGATACTCCAATTGGCGAAGGTGGAAGAGGACTTTCTGGTGGTGAAAAACAACGAATCGCATTAGCTCGCGCTTTTCTTAAAAAGCCATCAATTGTACTTTTCGATGAACCAACAACGGGTCTTGATTTATTCACCGAGCAAATTTTACAAAAATCTATTAAGGACTTAGCTCAAACGTCAACAATCATTACGGTTGCACACCGGTTACAGACAATTAAAGAAGCTAATCACATTTTGTTTCTAGAAAATGGAGAATTAAATGCTCAAGGGACTCATGAACAGTTGAAAGCTTCTGTTTCATCTTACAAGAAACTGTTCTCTAAAAACGGAGAGGAGGAGTAGTGATGAATGAGTTATTGAATACGACCCGAATTATCATGTTAAAAAAGAAAGATGTGATTTTGTCTATCGTATTTGCCTATATTGCAGGAATAACGGCTGTTGGTTTATTTGCTGCAAATGGTTATCTAATCTCACAAGCTGCTCTCCAACCCCCGTTATATGTACTATTAATTATGGTTGCCGTTGTAAAGATGGGCAGTATTTTACGTGCAACGAGTCGGTACGGAGAGCGGTATTATTCCCATAGAGCGACATTTACCATGTTAAGTGATTTACGTGTTCATTTCTTTGACAGATTGGAAAAGCTTGCGCCAAGCTTGTTAACTAAATATCGCAGTGGTGATCTACTTGCCCGTATCGTTGGTGATGTGGAGAGTTTGCAAAACTTCTTTCTTCGAGTTTTGTACCCACCGATTATTATGGTGACTGTTTTTCTGAGTACAATTTTATTTGTATCCTTTTATTCGATTGCAATTGTTATATTACTGACATTTGGTCTAATTTTAACAGGGATACTAATCCCAGCTTGGTTTGCGTACAAGCAGAAAAAAGTTAGTAATCGTATTCGGGAGGAACGAGGCCATTTATCTACAGAAGTAACCGAATGGTTTCACGGCTTTCGTGAGTTAAAAATCCACCAAAAGTTAGAAGAAAAAGAACAACAGCTTATTGCTGCATCTAATGACTATATTCAGGAGGATCAACAAGCAGGTCAACATTCCTTGTATAATCAATCGATCAATACCGCCGTTTCATTAATTATCGTCTGGGCTGTTTTGGCAGTTGGAGCGTACTCAGTGGCCAATGGAAGCTTAGATGGACTTTTTCTAGCAATGCTCGTGATGGTTAGTCTAACAGTATTTGAACATTCGACACCGATGGCAGCTTTCCCCGTTTATTATGAAGAAAGTGAGAGAGCAGCGACGCGTCTGGGCTCAGTTGTAAAAGAAGATGATACATCATTAACTTCGACTGTCGAGATGCGTTCTTTTCCAAGTAATGCACCTTCGATTGAACTAAAAGGAATTCAGTTTGCTTTTCCAGGAGAGCAACGTAAAACATTGAGTGATGTGGACTTATACTTGCCAGCTGGTTCTAAAACAGCGATCGTTGGGCCAAGTGGATCTGGTAAATCAACACTGTTGAATTTGATGTTGAAATTACAAACGGCGAATGTTGGTGAACTTTTAATAAGTGGTACCAATATAAACGAGCTTAAACAAGAAAGTGTTTGGGAAAACGCCAACGTTATCTTGCAAGAAAATCACTTTTTTCATGGAACGGTTAAAGAAAATCTTCTATTAGCATCGAACGATTTGACAGATGAAGACCTAAAACAGTTACTAGCCGATGTTCAGCTTCCGCACCTTGAATTATCTGATACGGTCTTGGAGAAAGGGCAAAACTTATCAGGTGGAGAAAGACAACGGCTTGCGATGGCCCGGGCTGTTGCAAAAGGTGCATCTTTCTGGCTACTCGATGAACCGACTTCATCACTAGATTCATGGACAGAACAACGCCTGTATGAATTATTGTATAAAAAGGCAAAGGAAGATACGGTAGTTGTTATTAGTCACAGGCTTGAAGGGCTAGAACAGATGGACCAAATTATCGTCATGGATCAAGGAAAAATAGTGGAGAAGGGTACGTTCACAGAACTTATGAAGACTAGAGGATATTTTTATCAGTTAAAACAAATTGAAAAAAGTATATTAAAATAAAAAAATGAAGCCTATATACCTTAAAAACTAGGTGAAGGTTTAAACAAGGTCGCTGCGGTCATTAGAACAAAAGAATAGAAGATGTATTTTCATTAAGAGGACTCTTTAAATAGAGTCCTCTTTTATTTGTCGTAATAGCCTTACCCAATGTTATAATCTTAATAATATTAAATTGGAATATAAAAATATACTACATAAGTAGATTTGAAAAACTATTAGTCTAGAAAGAAGGTAGGATTATTTTGGAAGGAATTGAACAATTATTGTTAAATGTCCTTTTTGTCATTGTTTTTTTACTATTTATACCTATTCTTGTAGAAATGAATGCACAAAGATTATCGAAAATCCAAAAGAATTGGCTCATGATTATATCAGCTTCTTTCGCAATTATAAGTTGTATATCGTTTCCAATTACTGTAATGGATGGATATATTTTTGATTTACGCCTTGTGGTACTGACAGTTGCAGGCCTTTACGGAGGGGTTTCTGCTAGTATTCTATTAGCTACAGTTACAGTTATGTATCGTTTTTTAGTAGGCGGGGCTGGGGCTTCTGCTACGTTAATCGTCGTTATTATAGTTTTATTTTGTATCATATTATTAACCGATTATTTCCGAAAAACATCCCGTAAGAAAAAAATAATTTTAGGGAGTTCTCTTTCCCTATTTGCAGCTTTGTTGGCTATTATAAATTCAACGCTGATATTTGGTGCGCCTTTCTCTTATGTCTTTCTCTTTACCTTCTTGACCTTAACATTCTGTACGGCTTTTTTCACAATTTATCTTTACGAGGTTTTTCAAGAAACTCTTTTAATTAAAAAACGAATTATTAAGGCGGAAAAAATGGATATCGTCAGTCATCTTGCTTCTTCAGTTTCACACGAAGTTCGAAATCCGTTAACGGTGATTAAAGGCTTTTTACAAATGATGGAGCAAAACGATATTCCAGAAGAGCAAAGAAAGAAGTTTATAAAGATATCCATAGAAGAAGTGGATCGGGCTAATGATATCATTCGTAATTATTTAACATTTGCCAAACCTTCACCTGAAAATAAAAGAAAATTGAACGTGAAAGAAGAATTAGAAAGGACAATTCAAATCATTACACCATTAGCTAATATGAACGGTGTTGAAATAGCAACAAAGCTTGAAAGTCATTTTACTGAAGGTGAGACTCAAGCTTTTCAACAATGCCTATTAAATTTAACTAAAAATTGTATAGAAGCAATGCCAGACGGAGGGAGGCTGTATATAGTAACGAAGGAAGAAAACGGTGAACTCGTAATAGAAATTTCTGATAATGGGAAAGGCATGACCAAAGAACAAGTGTCCAGGTTAGGGGAACCATACTTTACAACAAAGGGGAGGGAAGGAACGGGTCTTGGGATGATGGCAGCTATCAATATTATTGAGACAATGGCTGGGAAGTTAAGTGTAACGAGTAAAGTAAATGAAGGCACAAATTTTCATATTCGATTGCCAATTGTAGAGAAGGCTTTTTAAAGTCAGAAAAACCGCATTCTATTTTCTTTATCGCTAAAAGGGCCTTTAAATATTATTGATAATTCAATAATACAAAAGTACTAGATGAATATATCATAAGTGGAATGGTAATATGTGTTGATATTTAGTTTAATAAGATAAACGATATTACTATCGTTTTACCGGTAATTGGTCAGTGAATGTTCATTAGACCAGTGCCGGTTTTTTTATAAACCTCTCTTAAGTGATCACCTTTCAATTTATTCTATTAAAATATATAATTGTTTAAATAACCATTTGGTAGGGGGAAATAAAATGGTTAATCAATTAAATGCACAGAAGAAAGAAAAAATTGCAAATGTTTACATGACCACTATTTCCATTATTGGTTTTCTAGCTGTCATTGTTAGTTTTTTTTATATTGATTTGAGTAACAATCTTATTATATTTACACTACTTGTTCTTTTTTTATGGATTACTGAATTTTACCCTTTTCCGGTTTGGAGAGGTTATACAACTCTAAGTTTTCCGATCATTTTTACAATTGACCTTGTGTATGGTCTGGCAGTCATGATTATTGTGTATTCGATGATTGTCCTCATTGTTAACTTAGTTCAGAAGCGTCCATTTAGAGTCATCTGCTTTAATCCGGCACAACTTATATTGAGTTACCTAGTAGCTAAAGGGTTAATATACCTTTTATTTATAACGCTTCCTATTACGTATTCTACCTCTACTTTAGTGGTGGAGATAGTTCTCATTACAGCTTTGTTCTACATGTTCAATAATTTAATAGTTGATATTGTATTATTAATTCGACCTCAACCGTACCCAATCGTCTTATGGAGAAAAAAGACAGTAACAGAATTTCTAAGCTTCTTGTTTTCAATTACTTATATTCTATTGCTATACATTTTAGGCGGGCAAGATCGAGGGGTTATTGATGGATTTTCATTCTTTTTCTTTTTTTCGCCGCTCATTGGACTTTCCTTACTAGGAGCAAGTAATTCCAGATTGCGAAAAGAAAAGAATCGGTTAAAAACATTATTTTCAATTACTAAGCAATTAAATAAACGACTTCCTTCTCAGGATTGGATCGACTCTTTGAAAGACGGCATTGAGAAGTTATTAGGTGCAGAAGCGACAATGCTTTGGATAAAAGAGGAAGGAGAATGGAAATTAGTTTTACAGGAGGGGCGTATAAAAACTGGTTCTAACAGTGACCGATATTGTTCTAATTTTGATGAGATCGAAAAACCGACTGTTTTTGGTGATCACCGAAAGGAAGATAACTCGCTCTTTGCTTTTTTTGAAGATGGATTAAAGGCCTCCGTCTTTGCGCCGCTATACATCGAAAACGAGTTAGTAGGTATGCTAATCGTAGCTCGAAGCAGAACATACAGTTTCAATGAGGAAGATGTACAAATGATTTATGCGTTAGCTAATCAACTAGCTGTTGTTGTTAAAACCAGGTTGTTAATTTCTGAACAGGAAAAACGTGTTGTATTAGAAGAAAGAAATCGAATTGCTAGGGAAATTCACGATGGAATTGCCCAAACATTAGCGGGTGGAATTATGAAATTAGAAACGGTAAAGCGAAAGTGGGATGTAGAACCTAAAAAATCAATATTAGTTATTGAGGATAGTCTCGATAAACTTCGTCATAGTCTTAAAGAAGTAAGAGAGGTTATTTATGCATTGCGTCCGTACCCTACTGAGCATGTGAGTCTGCAACAGGCCATACAAAAACGAATATCTGTATTAGAGGGAGAGCTTAACCTTCCTATATCGTTTGATATACGGGGTGAACCGATCGTACTTAATAATCAAGTGGAAAAAGTGATGTTTGATACGTTACAGGAGAGCTTACAAAATATAGTAAAACATGCGAAAGCTGAAAAAGTAGAGGTTCAGCTAAGCTATCAAGCAGAACATGTGCTGTTAAAAGTTAAAGACGATGGACGAGGCTTTTCGTTGATGGATGCGATGATAAAAGCGCGTGAAGGTTCTCATTTTGGAATTATTAGTATGAATGAGGAGGCTAAAAAAATTGATGCATCTTTACAGATTGAAAGTCGACGTGGTGAAGGAACGGTTATTATGTTAAAAGTCCCTAAACAATAAAAGAAGGAGGAATTCGCTTGATCACTGTTATGCTTATTGATGACCACACGGTATTAAGAGATGGTTTGAAAAGTATTCTAGAGATGGAAGAGGATATATCTGTCATAGGTGAGGCTGAATCTGGTGAAGTCGCCCTCATAGAAATCCCCAAATTAAATCCCGATGTCATTTTATTAGACATAAATCTTCCCGGACAAAATGGAATTGAGATTACTAGAAAAATAAAGGGAACTTTCAAAGAAATAAAAATAATAATACTTACTATGCATAGCCACGAAGAGTATTTTATGTCAGCGATCAGAGAAGGTGCTGACGGGTATTTGTTAAAAGATGCTCCTTCAGATCAAGTGATTGAAGCGGTTCGAACGATAATGCGTGGGGAAGCAGTGATACATCCTTCGATGACAAAGAAATTACTAAATTTTCACCAGCAACAGAGTAGTGTGATAAAAGAAACAGAACTGACTGAGCGTGAGAAAGAAGTGTTAACTTGTTTAGTTCGTGGACTAAGTAATAAGGAAATCGCTGAACAGTTATTTATTAGTGATAAAACTGTGAAAATTCACGTCAGTAAAATCTTTAAAAAAATTAATGTGAAAAGCCGTTCACAAGCTGTAATACATGCTATTCAACATCAACTAGTTCCTACGGTAGAATAATTAATACTTTGGTAGTAGTACATAACAGTACTTCTGCCATTTTTTTTTATATCCTCCGAGTAATAGTTTAAAAGAACTTTAACAGCCATAATTAGATTAATAGTTAAATTATTCTGATAACAAAAAGGGGGAAAATTGGATGAAGAAGTGTTTTACTAGCTTTGTGGCATTTGTATTTATCATGTCATTACTTGTGTCAACTTTGCCGTATACAGTAGAAGCTACTAAGTTAGCATCTATCGATGAGAAATTGAAAAAAGTGTTACAGACTGCTACAACACCAGTTGAAGTAATTGTAACATTTGCTGGGGAAGGTGCTCCAACAGAAGCGAATATTAATCTGTTAAAGAAAGTTGGAATTGAAACGGGTGTGACTCTAGAGAATCTTCCAATTGCCGGAGTGTTAGCAACTCCAAAACAGGTAGATTTACTTAGTCAAGAGCAATCTGTTCGGTCTCTATACTTTAATAGTAAGGTAGAGTTCGAAAATGCAGAGGCCACTGCTTTAACGGGAGTCGATAAAGTTAGAATAGACGATCAAATGCGAAAGTTAAATGGTGGATTTCCTGTTACGGGTAAAGGTGTATCAGTAGTAGTAAATGACAGCGGGGTTGATGGTACACACGATGACCACAAGTTTGGTGACCATTTATTGCAAAATGTCTTAGCTTCAACAAATCTTAATTCAATTAGTGGATTATTACCAATTACTTATGTAGAAGATGTACCGAATACGGATAATAGTTCAGGGCACGGCACTCACGTAGCCGGAACTGTTGGTGGTACAGGTGCAAAATCTGGTGGTAAACATGAAGGGGTAGCCCCTGGTGCTGGTCTGATTGGGTATGGATCTGGTGCTGGTGTTGCTATTCTTGATACAATCGGTGGGTTTGATTACGCCCTAACAAATCAAATGAAATACAATATTCGAGTAATTACAAATTCCTGGGGAGCAACGAGTGATGCAGGAACCGACTTTGATCCAAATCATCCAGTGAATGTAGCAACAAAAAAGCTTTATGATCGTGGAATTGTTACTGTATTTTCAGCAGGTAATTCAGGTCCTGGAGAGTCTACAATTACAGGAAACTATAAAAAAGCACCATGGGTTATCACAGTTGCGGCAGGGACCAAACAAGGGAAGCTTACTAACTTCTCATCACGTGGTGTAAAAGGAAAAGGTGGTACAGTAACAGTTGATGGAAAGCAGTGGACGTGGGAAGACCGTCCAACGATAACAGCTCCAGGACAAGATATTATTTCGACACGTGTAGTATCGCCGACCACTGGTTTAAGTGCGACAAAGGATGCAGAGCTAATTGAACCAGCTCATCTTCCGTATTATACAACAATGAGTGGAACTTCAATGGCTGCTCCTCATGTAGCTGGGATTGTAGCGCTATTACTGGAAGCGGACCCTACATTATCTCCTTTAGAGGTAAAGCAAATCATTCAAGACACAGCAACGAATATGCCTGGGTATGAAGCATGGGAAGTTGGGGCCGGCTATGTTAATGCCTATGCTGCAGTAGATCAAGCTTTAACTGGGAAAAAATATGGTCAAACACTAAATCTGAATAAAAAATTTAATGCAAACGCTAAGATGGAAACGAAAAGAGAAGCTATTTCTCTAGAATACACTCCATTGTTAGGTGGTAGTTTATCATTTACGGTCGAGGAAGGGTTAACAGAAATAGTTGCCAAGATTGATGCAAAAGGGTTACTTGGTGAAACTGGAAATACAGTAAGGCTAACGCTAATTGACCCGACAGGTGAGGTATATAGCTCAGGAATTCCAGTATTATTTACTTTAGCAACTAGCCGGACTGTCCAAGTGGCTGCTCCTAAACCAGGGAAATGGACATTAGAAGTGAGTGATTTAAATGGTGTCGGTTTGCCTGAAACGATAGAGGGGGAGCTTGCTTTTAGCAAGGTAAGTGAATTTTCTGGGTTAGAGGACCTGGCCAACCATCCTGCTGCTGCAGCAATCAAAGTAGGGGTGACACATCGTCTACTAGACTCGTATTCAAATGGTAAGTATCGTCCAGATCGTAACATAACGAGAGAAGATTTGGCACAGTTTTTAGTAATGGGTGCAGGAATTCGTCAAAGTTTATCAACTGACACGTTAAATCCGTACATTGATGCTGTTGTAACTAGAGGTGCAGCTCTTCAGGATCTAAATCAGGTGAATGATGGGGTTATGCGTCTAGCTGAAAATGGTAACTTTGACGCTAAAGGAACGGTAACACGAGCAGAGCTAGCTTATTCTTTAGTTCAGAGTTTGGGCTTACAGGAAAAAGCAAAAAAACATGAAGGTGATGTGACAGTTCTTTACAGTGGCTCAAGAATAAAGATTGAAGATGGTGATCAAATTCCGGCAGATTTAAGAGGGTATGTTCAATTAGCACTTGATTTAAACATTCTTCATGCAACATTTACTGTAAATCAAGGTCGATTTGATCTTCAACCAACTATTCATGCGAAGTTTGAACCAAACGAAAACGTTACAAGAGGTGAGTATGCAGTAGCAATTACTAGATACTATGCAACATACTTACAACCATAAAAAGTAAAACTAGAATAATAGGAGCAGAAATCAATAATAATTAAAGGGGCTGAACAGATGCGAAGGCGATTACTTTATTTCTTTATTGCACTACTTGTAATCCTTCCAGTTATTAATCTTGGTGGCACACAAGCCAATGCGTTAAGCGGGATTCTGCAAAAAACAATTGGTAGTGTAAAGACGACGATTGACCCTCAGTTAGAAAAAGTTTTAGCGACTGATATTGAGTTGGTAGAAGTTGTTGTAACTTTTCATGGAGATGGACCACTTGATCATCAACACGTAGGGATTTTAGAAAAAATAGGTATCGAAAGAGCGTTGTTGATGAAAAGTCTGCCTATTGCTGGTGTTCTAGTTACAAAAGCACAAGTAGAGGAATTAGCAAAAAGTGAAGAAATTCGGTCACTATATTTAAATGCAGAACTAGAATACTTCAATGCGGCTTCCAATGATTTAACAGGCGTGAAAAAAGTCCGTACAGACGATCAAATGCGTAAGGCAAATGGTGGTTTTCCTATTTCAGGTAAAGGAATAGGAGTTGTTGTAAATGATAGTGGAGTCGATGGTACACATGATGACCATAAGTTTGGAAAGAACTTAGTTCAGAACGTATTATCGACAACCAATCTAAATGCTTATAGCGGTCTTCTTCCCATCACATATATTGAGAATGTAATTAATACAGATACGAACTCAGGCCATGGTACACATGTAGCAGGAACTGTAGGTGGAACGGGAGCTAAATCTGGGGGGAAATATGAGGGTGTCGCCCCGGGTGCTAGTTTAATTGGTTATGGTTCCGGTGGTGCACTATTTATCTTAGACGGAATCGGTGGATTTGATTACGCTATTACCAATCAAAGAAAATACGATATACGAGTAATTACAAATTCTTGGGGGTCGTCAGGTGACTTCAACCCGGATCACCCAATTAATGTAGCAAGTAAACAAGCATATGATCGAGGAATTGTGGTCCTTTTCGCAGCTGGAAATTCAGGACCGTCTGAAAATACGCATAACCCTTATGCAAAAGCGCCATGGGTAATTTCAGTAGCTGCTGGAGTGAAAGACGGAACATTAGCTAATTTTTCGTCAAGAGGCACAAAAGATAAAGGTGGAAATTTCACAGTTAATGGAAGAGATTGGACATGGAAAGATGAGCCAACAATAACGGCTCCAGGGGTAGATATTATCTCGACACGAGTAATTGCTCCATTATCAGCACTTTCTGCTCAAAAAGATACTCAAATGATTGAACCAGCTTATTTACCTTATTATGCTACAATGAGTGGTACTTCGATGGCAACTCCACATGTAGCTGGTATTGTGGCTTTAATGCTCGAAGCAGACCCATTATTATCACCAGATGAAGTTAAAGAAATTCTTCAACGAACTGCAACTAGTATGCCAGGGCGTGAGTCATGGGAGGTTGGTGCTGGTTACGTGAATGCGTATAAAGCAATAGAGGAAATTCTTTTTCAAAGGTAAAAAATAGAAAATATACAAAAGAGTAGGTCGGGTTTTAATGATCTACTCTTTTTGATTCTTTATTATTAAAATATGTTTTATCTGTTAAAAATAATTAAAAGATTATCAAAAAATCAGGGTTTTTCCTGAATTACTTTTTCTTAAAAACCAGATAAAATGATTATAGATAAAAAAAAGAAATTTAGTGGAGATGTAGTTGAGATGCATATATTAGAGGAACTTAATTTAAAAACGTCTAGTGATTTTGCAGCAATAGCTTTAGTAGTTCCAATCAGTCATCACATTTGCTGGGGAGATGCAGTCGGCAGTATCAACGAAAGGTATAAGGGGATGCGGAAAAAGTACGGTAGTGGTTTAATCGGTGCAGTTGCTCGTCATGGACGAATTATTGTCATTGATGACAGTTACCCAAACGTAGATCAGAAAAGATTAGAATCACCGATCATGCTTGCAGAAAAACTCTTTGCAGCAATTGCTGCACCTATTTTCCTTGAAAATCAGATAAAAGGAGTTTTACTTGTAGGAAGCCGAAGAAACCGCATTTATTCACAAGAAGAAATTGAAACAATTGCTGAAAAGACAAATGAAATCGGATTGCTTTTAGGCGTTGAAAGTAACTAACAAATACCAAGAATATAGAGTTTATCCCCCATGTTGCCACTAATAATATATAAGAGTAATAGGACGATGCTGCTTTTTAAGTAATTTTTAAAAGGTGAAATCGTTTTTTTTTTGTTTGGCTCTTTTCTCAAAATTGTTGATTGCTTTTGAATGTAAGCCAAGCGAATCGTTATCGGTACCTCAGATAGGAAGATATAACATGAATCAAATAATTATATAAAAAAAGGTTGGTATATTAAAATATAATAAAAAGTTGGTATAATGAAAATGGAACGCTATGTAATTAAAAATTTCCATTTCAATGTAAGGTAATTTGATATACTATTAATAACGTTAGTACTATAAAATTAGTAGAAATAAACCAGATAGGATACTGTAGAAAGTGAGGTATGAGTATGATTAAGCTCCTTATCGTTGATGACCATATCGTTGTACGTTCAGGCCTAACTATGCTTTTAAACGGTAAAAATGATATAGAAGTAGTAGGGGAAGCAGCTGAGGGAGATGAAGCGATTCGAAAGGCACAGGAATTGAAGCCTGATGTAATCTTGATGGATTTAAGTATGCCACAAGGGAAAGGCGGCTTAGCTGCTACAACTGAAATTAAAAAGCTGTTGCCTGACACTGCAGTCTTAGTTTTGACGATGCACGATGATGATGAATATTTATTTAATGCGATCCATGCAGGAGCTTCAGGGTATATCTTGAAAAGCTCACCTCATGAAGAGTTGCTAGCAGCCATCCAATCTGTATATACAGGAAATGCTTACTTAAATCCGACAGCTACAAAGCGATTAATGAGTGAGTATATGGAAAAGCTAAGCGATGGTGGAAATTCTAAAACCTTTGAATCCCTGTCTCAACGTGAAAGAGAAGTGCTTGAGTGGATTGCTAAAGGTTATTCTAATAAAGAAATTGCTGAAAACCTCATTATTAGCGTAAAGACTGTTGAAACACATAAAAGTAATATTATGGAAAAGCTTCACTTTAAAACGAGACCGGAATTAGTGAAATACGCATTGCAGAAAGGATTGCTTAACTTTGACTAATGATAAAGTCTTTGATAGAGAGTCTAAAGGTTATGAACAAAACGAATTGGGTCTTTTAATGCAAATTGATCAACATATCGAAGACTGTTCATTTCGAGATGACCTAAAGCAATCACTCAAAGAAATGACAGATATTCGTTTTGCATTAGATGAATCAACCATTGTAGCTATTACCAATCATAAAGGTCAAATTAAATATGTTAACGATAAGTTTTGTCAGATTTCTAAGTACAATCGAGATGAACTTATTGGACAAGACCATAGAATTATAAACTCAGGTTATCATGACAAAGCGTTCATGACTAACTTATGGAAAACGATATCTTCGGGCAAAGTTTGGAAGGGTGAGATTAAAAATAGAGCGAAAGATGGTTCCTATTATTGGGTGAACACGACGATTGTTCCGTTTTTATCAAGTGAAGGTGCACCTTATCAATACTTGGCGATTCGTAATGAAGTAACACAGTTAAAGAAGGCAGAAGAAGAGTTAAAATTGATGATGAACCGAGTATTAGAAATCCAAGAAGAAGAACGTAAACGGTTCTCACGTGAGCTGCATGATGGGATTGGACAAAGCTTATTTTCTTTAATTATCCATATGGATCGAATGATGAGTGAGGATAATTATTCTTCCATGCAAACACTACGTAATGAAGTATCAGGAATTATGGAAGAGGTTAGAAGTCTAGCTTGGGATTTACGACCATCCTTGCTAGATGACCTTGGTGTTGTTCCTGCTATTAATCGACACATTGATAAATTCTCTCAGTACTACGGTATAGATGTTCAATTTGATTGTGATTTACGTCATCGTCTGGATATGCAAAAAGAAACAACCATCTATCGAATCATTCAAGAGTCGTTAACGAATATTGCTAAGTATGCAAACGTTTCTGAAGCTTATGTAACGTTAACTGAAACTGCCGATCACGTCCAGGCCATAATTAAGGATGAAGGAAAAGGGTTTGTTCGAAATAATGGGAAGGGCGTCGGTCTCTTTAGTATGGAAGAACGTGCGAGAAGTGTAAATGGCACTTTTGATATTCAGTCTGATCTAGACAAAGGGACGACAGTAACATTAATTGTCCCAAAAGCATAATCTTTCACATATGATTGGATTAGTAAAAGCCAAGCGAACAATCGCTTGGTTTTTTTTTATAAAAGAAAAAGGATGATAAATTTGAAGAGGTCTAGTTCCAGCGCCTAGTGAGCGACTAGCAAGACTTCGCTCACCCTCGATATGATAGGTCAACATCTGTTCTCTAACGATCACCATGTTGTCGTATAGTTTCCGGCATAAGGAATGGTGATCAAACTTGTTACGGACTGAGAGGCTCTTATTTTAACAAAAACCTTCATATTTGGATATTTCCCGGACTGAGAGGCCTTTATTTAATTAAAATCACTAATAAATATCATAAAATATTAGTAAATAAGGGCTTTTGAGTCATCTAAATCAAGAAAACTAGACTTTCCACAGGAATAAGGGCCTGTGAGTCCCCTAAATTAAATTCAAAAAGTTGCACTCGACTCAATTTGAGGACTAAGTTAAAACTTAGATTTATATTATTCCTAATTATGGATAGTAATCTACTTAAACTTATTGTTTTCTACTAGTTTCTGAGTGATCTTTGCCAATTATAGGGGTTTTCGCTACTAAAAAATTCAGGAATTCTCCCGATAACAATTTGATGAAACAGTTGGTATGATTTAGGAAAGACATCAACGAAGGGAGTTACTTTAAAATGCTTAGTCTATTCGGAACATTTTTAATTTGCTACATATTGTTGATGATGCATCATAGTAGACTCTCAAACAGTTAATTGCAAACAAATTTAGTAACACCAAGTTATTATTAGGAACAAAAGTTCTTTAAACTTTTTAAAATAAAAAATTGAAATTGATGGAGGTAAATGAATTATGAATACTTCAACATTATTAGTGGCTTATGATGGATCTGAAACGAGTAAAAAAGCGCTCTTGAAAGCAAAGGAGATCGCAGAACAAAACAACGAAACAACTCTTTTAGTTGCTACTGTCTGGGATTTACCCAATGCTAGTTATGAAGCGCACAACTATCAATATATGACAGAAATTTACCAAAAAGAAGCTGAGGAAAGAATTAAAGAGGTTGAGGAACTAATTCAAGATTTACCAAATGAAAAACAAACATTCATTTTAAAAGGTCATGCAGCTAATACGATTATTGAATTTGCTGAAAAGAAAGAAGTAGATTTGATTGTGCTAGGAAATAGAGGATTAGGTGGAATTAAGCGCTTCTTTCTTGGAAGTGTAAGTTTCCATGTTGTACAAAAAGCTCCATGCGATGTATTTGTTGTCAAATAAATACTAGTCTACAAGAAACCCAATTCAAGTTTAGATTTCATTCAATAGGTTATAGAATTATAATAAATTCTATATAGGAGGAACGAATAAATGACACTTTCTTATACAAAAATAGATACGGAAAATATTGAATCTGTTGCTTATGATAAAACGACAAAGAAGTTCCACGTACGCTTTAAAACCGGTGATCTTTACATTTATTACGCGGTAACAGAACAATCTTATGTAAGCTTTATGTCTGCCAACAACAAAGAAGCCTATTTTTTAAATGAGATAAAGGATCAGTACGAAGAACGAAGGGTTTCATAACTATTAATCAAAGTGCAGGTAACCTGAGAAACTAAATCCAGATAAAAGAAGAGTGTAACATTACGCCGGAAAAATGGTGTATATGTGTCACTCTTTTTTGTGTTGACATTGCTGTTATTAAGTGGAAATATGGTGGTCTTTCGGCATAAACCATTGAGAGTTTAGGTTGTATATCTGAAAATTGATGGAGGTTTATAAAATGATGGAGGTTTATAAAAAAGCAGTGTTAGCCCCTGTCTGGTCTATACACTGCTTTTTTATGTAAGTATAATTAATTTCGATTCGGCGAGAAGAGGATGATTATAATTTAGTGATTTTAATTACTTAAGCTTAAAAAATTCTCATTCATTTCTTCGGTAAACTCAGTATCTATTAAAGTTAAACCGCTAGAGTGTGTGTAGGTTTGTAAGGGTTTACTATTTTTAAAAGTTGAAATCCCTTTACAAGTAAAGTGAATGACACCGTACTCTTTGTCTTTCTGTCTTTTTATAAAGTGCGAGAAATCACGAATTTCTTCAAGAAGGTTCTCTACTTCAGCCATATCATTTAGGTAGGAAATATGAATTTCTGCAATAATTTCGATGCTATAATTCTTCTCTTTAATAATCATCGTTGCAGTCCAAGCGTCATTGCCGTTTGGACCCGCCCAAAAGCCAAAAATATCTTCACAAATTGGTACGATCTTCCACATATTTACCATTCCTTCATCAGAGTTAATAGTGAGGCTGCTTCCAAAACAAACAAACGATGTTTTCAACTAAGCCTTAATGAAATAGTACGAATTTAGAGCATTAGTTTTTTCTAGTTGATCCAACCATTAAAGATTAGTTGGTTGTTTATATAATGGGGTTTATTATTTAGTTACTTGAGAGTTTACTTAAATGCATATTTAATACTACGTAACAGATTAATAAAATTCCAATAAGACTTAGCATATTGCGCAACTCCCTTCCTTTTATAAAATAATAAACATTTATAATCGGTGTTAATTTTGCAGCAGTGATTTTTAAATAGTTTTTATTTGTTATAAAAATAATAACAATAATACCAATATATTGTTATCGGGAGTTTTCCTGAACTTTTTATTAGCTAAATCCCCTAATAAGACTTAAGGATTTTTCTCATATAGGATCAGGTAATAGGACTGGGAATAACACCTTGATACAAAAAATAAGTGCCACCATCGAAACAAATTCAAAAGGTAGGGCACTTATAGGTAAATTTATTTTTTTGTAAAACATAAGAAGAAGTTTAATTTCTCATCTAAGGTCTGGCTTAGCTTGATAGTATCTGGATTACTGATACCTTTGTTTTGTACTGTAGCATATAAGAGGTTACGGAGTAATTCGATTTCATTGATTTTACTTTCTATCATCATAATCATCCTCCCTAATAGTAGGTGTTCTACCTATCCATAAATAGTTTAAAATATTTTTATATTCAAAACAATAGGAGCTATCCTGATTTTTTATAGGGAATTCCCCTAATAGAACTTACTAGTTTAAGGAGGGGGGGGTCGGTTCATCTCATGTTGTAACCCTCAATAGACATGAATGTTTTCGTAAGTACTTATCAAACACCTAAAAATAAATTAAAAGAATGTGCTTGAACATCGCAAATCTAAAAAGGCTGATCCGAAACTCTCATAAAAGGAGTTTCGGATCAGCCTTAATGTTGTATCTCCTATTTCAAAAGATCTTTTAATAGCGGGTCTTGATCAAGGAATTGTAAAGCTTTTGTTTGATAGGTTGGGTCATGCAAGTATGTATAGCGATTTGGTTTTATGCTTGGTGCTAACTGGATGGCTTTAGCGAATTCCTCTTTTTTTAAATGAAGTGTCTTTACATAATTAAAAAATCCAGTTCGTTCGAAGACCTTTTTCATTCGTTCCGCTCGGTGGTTTTGAACATTAGCCATGATATAAGTAGCTACCCCTACTTGAATGCCGTGCATCTCAGGTTGTATCGCTATTTTGTCTAATGCGTGAGATATGAGATGTTCTGAACCGCTGATTGGTGAACTGTTTCCACTAATTGCAGTAGCGATTCCTCCCATTGTGGCTGAACTAATTAATTCCTTTAAAAGGATCGGACTTTGAATGTCCGTCATTGGTGTACGTATAAAGCTATTGACGGCTTTTTTACTTAGCATCGATGCAAACGCATTGACATCACTTTTCCCGTGTTGTTGTTCAAATTCCCAATCATAAATAGCAGTGATATTACTCATTAAGTCTCCGATACCAGCTAAAATAAACCGTCTAGGCGCATGCTTGATGATACTCAAGTCAGCTAAAATGCCGTAGGGAACTTTTGCAGGAACGGTTGTTTTTTTTCCATTAACATGGATGGAGCAGTTGCTGCTCGCAAAACCATCATTAGATGCTGAGGTTGGGATGCTAATAAATGGACTTCTTCTAGCGTATGCAATGTATTTTCCGTAGTCGATAATTGATCCGCCGCCAATGGCAATGACCGCATCATAGCGCGGTATTTCAAATGCTTTTTTAATTAAGTCCTGTATATCGAGATTTGAATTTAGTACAAGAGTGTCAACTTGTATAGAAGGATAGGCTTTCAAAACATCCACTTTAAATTGATCATTCGTAAAATCATCGAAGATAATAACGACGCTTGAGAATTGATGCTTTTGTAAGATTTCGCCTAACCGATCGAGAACATCGTTATTAATTTCTAAGATAGCAGGGATGGGTACGCTTGTTACAGGAGTGATCATGAACTGAGCACTCCCTTTGAAATTAAATACTTTTCAACTTCTTTAAAGGTCTCAACAGGAACGAATGGAATATTCATTTCACGTAATAAATCTTGCAGGCCATTTTTAGCGAATGTTAGATCAGCATAGTGTGCAGGATGGCTGTCAGGTTCGCTGTCACCAATAAAATAAACAGTATCGTATTCTTTTTTTAATTCCTTTATAACTTTGGATTTATCGATTCCATATCTTTTAGAAAAATGCCGGTGCGTTTCGTCTATGTTTAGAAGAATATTCTTCTCTCGAAAAAAACCTTCGTTTGAAAAGACTTTCACATTTTTAATTCCGTGTTTTTCTAGTAAGTGATAAATATAATAGTCTGTTCCAGCACTCAGTACAAAGAAATCTCCTTGTTGTTCTTGAACGTTTCTTACAAATGTTGGAACATAGTCATCGATAGGAATGGATAAAATGTCTTTAATGATTTGTTCTTCACTTTGCTGGATAGAAGAAAATACCGTCTTTAAGAAATCAATATCAAGTAGTTCTTGTGCTTTCCACTTTTTAAAAAGGTCGCGACCCTCTGGAAAGTACTTATCAATCACTAACCAATAAAAGTCTTGATTTGAAATCGTTCCATCAAAGTCAGAAACGAATGCCCAGTTTTTCAATACGTTCAACTCCTAATTGAAAGGTTCGTTTAATGTGTTAATCACTTTATGTTTTGAATATTTTTTTAGTATTATTAGGGAAAATTTATAGCCATACCTATAGAACATGGATTGAATTCAAAGGATATCGATAAATATGAGACATTGATCGTCACGGTTATAAACCGGATGCTTCTTATTTTCAATACATTGTACGATCGTGGCTTTCAGTTTCTCTAAAGTCAGCGCAGGATTTTGTGTGAATATGGAAAGTAACTTATCTAATCCGATAGCATCCGTTACGCCATCTGTATACAGTAACAGCCGGCCGCCAGACGAATAAGGAAGTGTTACTTTCTCAAATGTTAAGCCATCTAATAACCCAATAGGAGGTGTTTTCGATTCGAGCTCAACTTCTTTACCACTGCGATCTAGCCAGACCGCTGAAGGATGCCCAGAGTTGATGTACTCTATTTGTTTCGATAGGGTGTCAATTACCAGATATATACCTGTACAATAGTGTCTTGCATTTTCGTCATTTTCAAAGAGAGTGTGAAGATGTTGGTCCAATTCTCTCATTACGGTATCGACCGACAATCCCTTTGATATTAGCCTCTCGAACAACGAACGAAGGTACATCGTAATTAAAGCCGATGAAATCCCATGTCCCATAACATCTAAAATAATGATCCCATATTTGTGCTTGTCGATTTGGTAATACCCGTACATATCACCAGATAATTCACTAGATGCTTTATAGTAAGAAGCAATTTGCACAGTGTCATTATCGATCGGAACAGGTAAGGCTTGTTCCTGAATGCTTTTGGCTAACTGGAGTTCTTTGTTAATTCGCTCTTGGTATTTTTGATTTTGTTTATTTAGCTTAAGGAGTTCCTCTTGTTTATTTTCAAGTGTATGTAGAACTCGTTCTAAGTCGGTTAGAGCTTTATTTTTATCTGCTAGTGCTTCTTCTGCGAGCTTCTTAGCCTCGAGAAGTTCACTTTCATAATTGTTACGTTTGTGTATGGGCATAAATATACATTCGTTTACGAACGTTCCTAAGCTTTGTCGCCGTCTTGCATTAAGAAGTACAGGCATATCTTTTCCACAACTCGAGCACAGTGAAATGTACATTTCTTCTACCTTTTCATCTAATTTAATTAGGGGGAAGAAATAGAGTTGATAAAAAGCTCGTGCTGCAACACTTAATATTGAATTGATATGTTGGTCTAGTAATTCATCGCGTGTATAGTTAAGAAAGTCGAGTAAAGTTTGATTAATCTCTATGATGGTTCCATCATCAGTAGTGGAGACGTAGCCACACGGGGCGAAATTAAGTTGCTCATCCATAATTATATCCGTCTACTTTCTTGTTGTTTTTGTTTTGGTAACCTATTTTGTAAGTACTCTTTAATTAATTGTATTGTTTCTTTGGGATGGCTGACATGTGGACAATGTCCAGTTGCTTGCATCAATTTCAGCGTACTGTCTGGAAGGTTTTTGTGTACAAATTCACCGACTTCGATTGGAGCAATGACATCATTAGCGCATTGGAGGATAAGGGAAGGTACAGTTACCTTTTCTAGATCTTTACGATTATCTGCAAAGAACGTGGCCAGAGCAAATTGTCTTGCAATTAAAGGATCTGTTGAACAAAAACTTTCCTCAAGCTCAAGTGTTAACTCTGGACGCTCAGGATTATTCATAACTGTCGGAGCAAATAATTTAGCCCAACCGATATAGTTTCTCTCCATCATGTCAATTAGCCCAAGGAGGTCTTCTCGTTCAAATCCTCCTGCGTACTCTGGGGGATCATTTAAATAACAAGGAGAAGGACCAATTAAAATAAGATGCTTAAAAAGGTCCGGTCTTTGGATAGAAGCAAGTATCCCAATCGTACTCCCAACAGAATGCCCAACAAAAATGGTTTCATTTAAGTCAAGTGAGGAACATATGTTAACTAAATCCTCAGCATAGGCTGAAAGATTGTTATATTTATTTGGATCGTAAGCTCGAATGTCTGACTGACCTATACCAATATAATCAAATAAGATCACCTGATATTCATTTTCAAAGGCAGGATATACATACCGCCACATATTTTGATCGCAACCAAAACCTGGAGCGAAAAGAATTGTTCGCCTTCCGTTACCTTTAACAGTAACGTTTGATTGAGATAGGATGTTCTGAGTCATGTAAAAGCCCCTTATAAAAATAGATAGTAATACCTAGATCTAATTATATTTTGTTTTTAACAAAAGCAAATAGGGAAAATGAGTCTAAAAAGAAATTTTTTCACTAATTTTTTCTTTCTATAGGTTATCATATTTATGGTCCTTACTTTAATTTGTTTTTTAGGGCATGAAAGAAATATAACAGTTTGTAAGTTACTTCGTTTGACGGATTTCCTCTTTTGTTTTAATATATAGAATTTGAGACAATAATAAACACTAATACTAGATATAAGATATTCAATAGAATACAGGCAGTTAAATTTTTGAGATTGAAAAGAGGGTAACAAATGAATAAATCATCCATTTATGGATTAACATTAGAAAAATTAACGTCATGGTTAATGGAGCACGGCCATAAAAAGTTTCGCGCTCAGCAAGTGTGGGATTGGTTATATCGTAAGCGGGTCACTGATTTTTCAGAAATGACAAATGTAAATAAAGAGTGTTTGCAACTGTTAGAAGACCATTATGTTATTCACACGTTAAGGGAGCATGTAAAGCAAGAATCAGCCGATGGTACGGTTAAGTTCTTATTTAAGTTACAGGACGGAAACTTAATTGAAACGGTATTAATGCGCCATAAATATGGACTTTCTGTTTGTGTAACAACACAAGTAGGTTGTAATATTGGCTGTAGTTTTTGTGCGAGTGGACTTTTAACTAAAAGTCGTGATTTATCAAGTGGAGAAATTGTTGAACAGATTATGAATGTCCAACATCATCTCGATCAAGCTGGTGAAGATGAAAGAGTCAGTCACATTGTCGTCATGGGAATTGGTGAGCCATTTGATAACTTTGAAAACCTGATCGACTTTTTAGAAATCATGAAAGATCAAAAAGGTCTAGCTATCGGAGCAAGACATATTACGGTTTCTACGAGTGGGCTTTCAGATAAGATTTATGAATTTGCTGATTTAAAAATGCAAGTCAATTTAGCGATTTCATTGCATGCACCAAACAATGAACTGCGAACTCGTATTATGAAAATTAATCGAGCAATTCCGATTGAAAAGTTAATGAAAGCTATTGATTACTATATTGAGAAAACGAACCGTCGAATTACGCTAGAATATATCTTATTAAGAGATGTAAATGATCAACGGGAAACGGCTCAAGAACTTGCCGATTTAATTGGTGATCGACGTCGTTTAACGTATGTAAACTTAATTCCATATAATCCAGTAGATGAACATAGCCAATATCAAAGAAGTGAAAAGGAATCCGTTTTGGCTTTCTATGATACGTTGAAAAAGAATGGAATTAACTGTGTCATCCGTCAAGAACACGGAACAGATATTGATGCGGCATGCGGACAGTTAAGAAGTAAACAAATTAAACAAAAGCAATAAAGATACCACAAAGAGTAAAAGGGTGTGTCATGAATGGATACGCTCATTACAAAAGCCAGTGGGAAATGACTTATTAATCATTTCTACTGGCTTTATATCGTTGCACTTTAACATGAAGTTGTATGATCATCATAAAACGAAGTTATTCGAGAATTTAGGAATTGTTTTAACTCTTGCACAGTCGCTTCATAAAATTGACGACCATCAGGCATCTTGTATTGGTGATAACTGAATAGGGTGTCAATTAGATGTTCCTTTTCATTAGAGTAGGATGTGATAAAGGACATAGTTCTAGCCTCCTTACTTGTAAACGCTTACATACTTATTGTATGACCTTCAACTTTAATTGTCAAACTATTTACAACTTTTTACTATATGTAAAGTTTAAATAAAAGAAGTGCTATGTTGATACCAAATGACGTAGTTGGAATATTTTTATCTTAGGTTAAAGCAATGCTGTCAAAAATAAAAATCGGTTTACTACTTGTTCTTTCTAAGTGATAGATTACCTGCCAAGCTATTTTTCATGACACCGAAATTACTACAATTTTTGCAAAGATCGTATGGTATAACTAGAGGTATCAAAAGTTTACTCAGTGATAGTAGAACCGGCGTTACTAAATGTAATAGCAGGAAGAAATGATATATTTTACAAAATGATAAATAAATGAATAACACGATTTAACACTTTGTATAGTGTATTAGCCGATGAGTGCATGTAAAATTAACTCAAACTTCTAAATATTCAGTCATATGTTTCCCTCTTATGTAGCTGAAAGGAGGTACATAGAAAGGTAGTAAAAAAGTCGTTACAGTTTCAAAAAAGTGTGTAAACGCTTACAAAGATTTTGTGATGACTGCGACTTGATTATAAAGCTAGGAAGAAGTGACTGAAATCAGTTGATTGGTTTAACTAAGCTTTGTGGGAGGAGTTAATATCCCCTGAGTGAAGTTTCACTTTATCTATAAATGTATTGATATATCAAGGAGGAATGGAAATGTCAGATAACGTAAAAATTGGACTAATTCAAGCTTCTAACGATGTACATGGAGATGAGCCAGTTGAGGTTCATAAAGAGAAGGCGATTGAGAAACATATAAAGTTAGTTAGAGAGGCTAAAGACAAAGGGGCTCAAATTATCTGTTTACAGGAAATCTTTTACGGCCCGTATTTCTGCTCGGAGCAAAATCCTAAATGGTATGATGCTGCCGAAGAAATCCCGAATGGCCCTACAACGAAACGTTTTCAAGACTTGGCTAAAGAATTAGGTGTCGTCATTGTACTTCCAATCTATGAGCGTGAAGGAATTGCGACTTACTATAACACTGCTGCTGTTATTGACGCAGACGGATCCTACTTAGGAAAGTACCGTAAACAACATATTCCTCAAGTTGCTGTTGGTGATGAGGGGTGCGGGTTCTGGGAGAAATATTACTTTAAGCCAGGTAATCTAGGTTATCCGGTCTTTGATACCGCTTTTGCAAAGGTAGGTGTCTACATTTGTTATGACCGTCATTTCCCTGAAGGTGCTAGACTACTAGGATTAAATGGTGCGGAAATTATCTTTAATCCATCAGCAACTGTTGCAGGTTTGTCAGAATATCTTTGGAAGCTAGAGCAGCCCGCTCATGCTGTAGCTAACGGATTTTACGTTGGAGCGATTAATCGTGTAGGTGTAGAAGCTCCTTGGAACATGGGTGAGTTTTATGGGCAATCGTATTTAGTTGATCCAAGAGGAGGCTTCGTGTCTATCGGAAGTCGTGATCAAGACGAAGTCATTATTGGAGAAATGAATAAGAAGATGATCCGTGAAGTGAGAGATACGTGGCAGTTTTACCGTGATCGCCGTCCGGAAACATATGATGAAATGACTTCATTACTACCATAATAAAAAAAGGATAAGAGGATGACTCAAAGTGTCTCCACTTCGTCTGTATCGAGAGCTTCGCGTCTGTGTAGTTCTAAGATTTAGGGCGAAGGTTGCTGACACTTCCCAATAAAGTCATCCTCTATTTTCAAAAGGTAAGAGTAGTAAAAGAAGCTGCGACAAAGCTCGTGAGTTATACAAAATAGAACGTTGAAAAGCCCCTAATGAAAAGTTTTACTTTATTTGATAAAGGAGGCATTTGTATTGAACCCGAAAAGCTCTACAAATATATCATTAGTTGATTTAAAGAAAAACTTTGAAGAAGTCCACCCCGGCCTGTCCAATCAAGAGGCCATTGAAGAAGCCAACCGCTGTTTGTATTGTTACGATGCACCCTGTATTACCGCTTGCCCGACTGGAATTGACATCCCAACCTTTATTAAAAAAATTGCATCTGGAAATTTAAAAGGATCAGCCAAAACAATCATGACGTCAAACCCGATAGGTGCAAGCTGTGCGCGAGTCTGTCCGACGGAAGAATTGTGTGAAGGAGCCTGTGTTCTCAATCATTCTACTAAACCAATCATGATTGGAAACTTACAGCGGTTTGCGACAGATTGGGCGATCAAAAATGAGCAAGTGTTGTTTAAAGCCGGCCAGAAAAACGGCAAGAAAGTGGCCATTGTTGGCGGAGGACCTGCTGGATTGTCCGCTGCTCGTGAACTTGCACTATTAGGGTATCAAGTGAAAATCTTTGAAGCGGAAAAAGAAGCAGGTGGTTTAAATACGTACGGTATCGTTTCATTCCGCTTACCACAGGCTATTTCTTTCTGGGAAGTCGATCAAGTGAAAAGCTTGGACGTCGAAATACGTACGAATACACGAGTCGGTACAGATGTATCAGTTAAGGATCTTACGGAAAACTACGATGCTGTCATTCTAGCAATCGGAATGTCGAGTGTTCCACAGCTAGGGATTGCGGGAGAGGATTTAGATGGAGTCTATGATGCGATTGATTTCGTTAAAGAAACGAAGGAAAAAGTTTCGGATCATCTCTTAGGAAAACGTGCAGTTGTCATTGGAGCAGGAAATACGGCGATTGACGGTGCGACATGTTCCGTTCGCCTTGGAGCTGAGAATGTAAAAATTCTTTATCGTAGAACAGAAGCTGAGATGACAGCTTACGATTTTGAGTACGAGTTTGCTAAACAAGATGGTGTAGAATTCCGCTGGTTAACTGCACCGAAGCGAATTATTGGCGATGAAAAAGGCAAGGTGATAGGGATTGAATGTATCAAAATGGAGTTAGGCGATCCAGATGAAGGTGGACGCAGAAGACCTGTACCTGTCGAAGGATCAGAATTTACGTTACAAGTAGACGCTGTTATTAAAGCGATTGGTCAATCGAGGTATGTTCAATTGATTGAGCAGTTCGGATTAGAACATGATGGCGGTGTCGTTAAGATCAAAGAGGGAACGTTCCAAACGTCTAACGAAAAAGTCTATGCGTGTGGAGATGTCATTTTTGGTAAAGGACAAGGCGAAGCGATGGTGGTTTCCGCTGCTCAACAAGGAAAAGAAACCGCGTACGCGATCCATAAGCAATTATTTAAACAAGTAACAGAAACTGCATAAAAAACGAGGAGGTTGATTTCACTATGGCTGATTTACGAATAGATCTTGCAGGAATTAAGTCGCCGAATCCATTTTGGCTTGCTTCAGCTCCTCCGACCAATTCAGGCTACCAAGTTCAACGAGCATTTGAAGCAGGATGGGGCGGAGCTGTTTGGAAAACGTTAGGTGATCCGATTTTAAACGTTTCCTCGCGCTTTGCTGCTGTCAGTTTTAATGGTCAAAAAGTTGCGGGATTCAATAATATTGAGCTCATTACAGACCGCCCGCTAGAAGTTAATTTAAAAGAAATCTATGAAACAAAAAAAAGATTTCCTAATCACGCGATTATTGCGTCATTAATGGTTGAACCGAAGCAAGAAAAGTGGCATGAGATCGTTAAACGAGTGGAAGATGTTGGTGTCGATGGGCTCGAGCTTAACTTTGGCTGCCCGCACGGAATGGCTGAGCGTGGAATGGGGGCGGCTTCGGGGCAAGTTCCTGAACTAGTAGAAAAACAGACCTACTGGGTAAAGGAAGTCGCGAAAACACCTGTAATTGTAAAACTGACCCCAAATATTACGGATATCACAGTTACAGCTGAATCAGCTGTACAAGGCGGCGCGGATGCGATTAGTATGATTAATACGATTAATAGCCTGGCTGGTGTTGATATTGATACGTGGAATACGATCCCGCATGTAGCAGGAAAAGGTGCTCATGGTGGATATTGCGGACCGGCAGTCAAACCGATTGCACTCAACATGGTTGCTGAATGTGCTCGGAACCCTCGTATTAATGTTCCGATTTCCGGGATCGGCGGGATCTCGAATTGGAGAGACACGGTTGAATTTTTACTGATGGGCGCAACAGGTGTGCAAATTTGTACAGCTGCGATGCACCACGGATTCCGGATCGTAGAAGATATGATCGAAGGTCTTTCCAATTATTTAGATGAAAGAGGGATCGCTTCTTTAGATGGAATCATCGGAAAGTCCGTAGAGCGGTATTCAGATTGGGGTAATCTTGATCTTAATTATAAAGTGGTCGCTAAAATTAATAATGACGTTTGTATTAACTGTAATAAATGTCATATTGCCTGTGAAGATACATCGCATCAATGTATTGATATGCTGAAGGACGGTCATGGCAATGACTATTTACAAGTCCGTGAAGAAGATTGTGTCGGCTGTAACTTATGTTCGATCGTATGTCCTGTCGACGGCGCAATCGATATGGTGGAGGTACAAAGTGAACACCCGCCGATGACATGGAACGAACGCCAAGCTGCAATCAGTTCAGTTCAAAGTTGTGAAGTAGATATTATTAAATAATGATAATTAGGGGGAAAACGAATGAAGAAAATTATCAAAAATGGAACCATTGTAACAGCAACAGATACGTATCAAGCAGACTTACTGATTGAAAATGGAAAGATCGCTGCAATTGGTCACGACTTCCCGGTAGGTGGAGCAGAAGTAATTGACGCCAAAGGGACTTATGTTTTTCCTGGTGGTATCGACCCTCATACCCATCTTGAAATGCCGTTTGGGGGGACCGTTACGAAGGATGATTTTGAAACAGGAACGATTGCGGCTGCATTTGGCGGTACAACAACGGTTATTGACTTTTGCTTAACTAATAAAGGTGAACCGATGAAGAATGCAATTCAAACATGGCACGCAAAATCAAAGGATAAAGCAGTCATTGACTATAGTTTTCATTTAATGATTGGGGAGATCAATGATGATGTATTAGAAGAGCTCCCAGTCGTTATGGATGAGGAAGGCATTACTTCATTTAAAGTGTTTATGGCCTATAAAAATGTATTCCAAGCCGATGATGGTACGTTATTCCGTACCTTACTTGCAGCAAAAGAGCTTGGCGGACTAGTCATGGTTCATGCTGAAAATGGTGATGTCATTGAATATCTAGTAAACGAAGCGCTAGAACAAGGGAATACAGACCCGATCTATCATGCATTAACACGTCCGCCAGAAGTGGAAGGAGAGGCAACTGGGAGAGCAGCTCAATTAACAGGGTTAGCAAACTCTCAATTATATGTTGTTCACGTTTCATGTGCTGAAGCAGTTGAAAAGATCGCGCAAGCTAGAAGAAAAGGCTATGACGTATGGGGTGAAACGTGTCCACAATACTTAGTACTTGATCAAACGCATTTGGAAAAACCAGATTTTGAGGGAGCGAAATACGTATGGTCGCCACCACTCCGAGAAAAGTGGCATCAAGATGTTTTATGGAATGCTTTGAAGAACGGAGACCTTCAAACTTTAGGGTCTGATCAATGTTCGTTTGACTTCAACGGACAAAAAGATTTAGGAAAAGGAGATTTTTCTAAAATTCCTAATGGCGGTCCTATTATCGAAGACCGCGTAAGTATTCTGTTTTCTGAAGGTGTGAAAAAAGGCCGCATTAATTTAAACCAATTTGTTGATATTGTAGCGACTAGAAATGCGAAGCTGTTTGGATTGTATCCGCAAAAAGGAACGATTGCCGTTGGTGCAGATGCGGATGTTGTTATCTTTGACCCGAATGCCGAGAGAACGATCTCTGCAAAGACGCATCATATGGCTGTGGATTATAACCCGTTTGAAGGAATGAAAATAACAGGTGAACCTGTATCTGTCTTATCTCGCGGTGAATTTGTTATTCGTGAGAAGCAATTCGTAGGTAAAGCAGGACAAGGTCAATATTTAAAGAGAGCAAGATATAATTCTTCAACTGCAAATGTAACAGATAAGGTGAGTAATTAATGAACCCCCTTGTGAACCAATATCCAAATAACAATTGCTTGGCCAAGATCTAATTGGTCGGGCAATTGTTCTCATAAACCAGGTAAGAGACCCAACGTCGATCTGTCATTATTTAACTGAATATTTTGAAAACATTTAAAGAGGTAGGGTGATATGATGAAAGAAAAGCAAAGTCATCTCAAGTCTCCAGATTTGTTACCAATTCCACATAGTGGGAAGAAAATTGGATCCGTTGGGTTTGCGTTCATTTGGGTTGGTATGGCTGTAGTTCTAGCAGCTTTTGCTATTGGTGGTTCTGGTGTGCAAAGTCTTTCGCTTGGCTGGGTCGTTTTAGCAACGATTATTGGAAGTATAGCGATTGGTCTATGTATGACCTTAACAGGTGACATTGGGGTGGAACATGGGGTATCGTTCCCCGTTTATATGAGGGCACCATTTGGTACGATTGGTACTCACATCCCTTCTTTAATACGTGGTTTTGTAGCTGCGTGTTGGTTTGGTATTAATACGTATTTTGGTTCAACCGCGATGAATGGGATCCTTTTCGTTTTATTTGGCTTTGATAATTGGTTCGTTTGTTTCTTAATTTTTGCAACACTTCAAGTAATTAATACAGCTTTAGGGATTAAAGCTGTTGAGCGTTTTGCTGATTTAGCCGCACCAATTATTATTATTATTTCAGGTTGGATGTATTTAACGTTATCGGATCAAGCGCTAGCAGAAGGCCGTAATGTTTGGGCTTGGGTGGAAAGTCCAGTAACTGGAGGCGCAGCTATTACTGCATTTATGATTGTTATTATGAGTAACATGGGATTCTGGGGTACACTTGCTGCGGATATGCCGTCGATTTCTCGTTTTATTAAAGGACCGAAACTTGAAAGAAATTGGTTTAAACGAAATAAATCGCAAATTGCAGGAAGTTTGATTGCGTTACCAATCGTTCAGACGTTCATGGTTGTCATTGGCGGGGTGTCTTATATTGCTGTTGCTAACTATGACCCGGTGGTTGCTCTTCAGCAGGCTGCTAGTGGATTAGTTCTAGGTGTTCTCTTACTCATGATCGTATTCGCTCAATGGTCGACAAATATATCAGCCAACTTAATTCCAGCTGCGACTATTTTTTCTAATGTTGGGGGACCAAAAGTTCCGTTCTGGGCTGGTGTAGTAGCAGCAGGTGTGATTGGGTCGCTTGTTCAACCATGGAGCTTGTTTGGAATTATTATTCCAGCTTTATTGATTGTCGGTGGGATCCTGTCAGCGATTGTTGGGATTTTAATAGCTGATTACTATCTCCTTCGTAAACGTCGCGTAAACGTGCCTGACTTATATAAGGAAGATGGTCAATATCGTTATGCAGGAGGCTTTAATGCAGCGGGTTATATTGCTTGGATCCTAGGTGGAACTGCGTCTTACTTTTTAGCTAACTATTCGTTTATTGTTGGATTTGCCGTTGGGCTAGTATCCTACTACGTCCTAGCGAAGTACTGGTGGTTTGTGAAGTATAAACAAGCAGAAATTGAGGACCCAAGTGATGATAAATATTTAGGTATCACAGTAGGGCGAGATTGGGAAATTAGTGAAGGAAACGAAGAGGTGAAAAAAGCAGCAACATAAGAGGTTTGAAATAGTAGAAAAAGGAAAGGAGACTATCATGTCCGATTATCAACAATTTATTGCCGAAAGAGAGAAAATCGATTTTTTACTAGAACAAGGTTATGTAATTAAAGGAGTTACGGAAAATTTAAGCGGGGCATTTGTCGAATTTGAATTAAAAAAACAAGATCTATCCGGTCACAAGAGTCCTATTGAAAGACTGCACATCTTAACGGCTGATGCGAGGAAATATTTTAGTTCGATCATTATTCAGCAAAACAAAGCGGTCGGATAAAGGAAACGGAAATTTAATAGGAAGTGCAAATAGAGACAGGGGGAAGCCCCTGTCTTTTGTTGTAGAGGAGAGTACTGATAGAAAATCTACCGCGCTCTTTTATCTGAAAATAAAGGTAATTCTGACATATAAATAGAAGTAGTTGATAACCTTGTGTTCTTTCGTTATTAGGTAGATGGTGAAAAGGAAGTGAGGCAATGAAATCATATATAACCATTAATGAAATCTTACAAAGAAAGCACTTTGGTAACACAGAAGTGCTTGCTGGAGTAGACGGTTTAAATCGAAGTGTTAAATGGGTTCATGTCGTTGAAGTGATCAATATTCGAAAGTTACTAAATGGTCACGAGCTTATTCTTACCACTGGCTTAGGTTGGAAAGACAATAAAGCATTATTTATTTCGTTTCTCAAGCAATTAATTGAAAGTAACGCTTCCGGTTTATGTATTGAATTAGGAACACATACCTCAAACATTCCTCAAGAAGTTATTGAAATCGCTAATGAATACCAATTTCCAATTATTGTTTTCCATCAAGAAGTAGCTTTCGTACAAATTACGCAAGATATTCATTCACTGCTAATCAATCAACAATACCAAATGATATCTGATTTAGAAAGTTACTCTCAAACATTAAATAAGAAATTATTAGAAATTAATCATTATGAAGAAATTCTTAAGTTTTTCCAGACGTTTTTAGATGTTCAGGTTGTTGCATTTTTTGATGAGGATAGAATTTTTATACCCCAATTGTCAGCAAGCGAGAGACGGATCGTACTAGAAAAAATTGAGGCAGAACAACAAGACTCCCTTGTTGTTTCAATCGGTCGTCAACCTGTACAAATCTTAGGTCACCAGTTTGCTGAATTGGTGATTGTTACCGATCAGAGAGAGATTAATGAATTTGATTTACTTATTCTCGACCGAACGACAACCGCACTTGCTCAATATTTGTTAAGAGATTTATATGTAGAAGAAAAACGAAGAATGGAAGAAGTGGAATGGATGACAGATTGGTTAGAAGGTCATCACAGTAACGAGGGGATTAAAGAACATTTAACTTATGTAGAGCCTGGCTTGAAGTTAAATGGTGGAATCGTTTGTACTTGTAAACTTAATTTAACGAGTCATTTATCTACTTTAGATGGGACGTACTTTAAACTGTTATTCCGTACGATTTTCGAGCAGCAAGGTTTTTATGTATTTTCTATTGAAATTAGAAACCAGATTGTTTTTATCTTAGGAAATAAACGGACTTCTAAAACATGGAAGTCTAGAATGACAGATGGTTTTAAGCGATTGAATTCTGCCGATTATTCGAAGAAATTAAAAGTAGCCTCGATTTCCTTTGGTGTCGGAAAGTTTGTCAAACAGCTAAGTGATATACATATAAGTTATCAAACTGCAAAAGAGACATTACGACTACAAGATAAATTATCACAAGAAGGTAAGAGTTATTTCTACGATGACTTACATTTGTACCGAATACTATCACTCATTAATCGGCATAGTGATCTCCAAGAAATCGTAATGGAGTATTTGCAGCCCGTCATGGAATACGATAGAAAATATAATGGTAAGTTAATAGAAACATTGAAAGCTTATCTAGCATGTAACGGATCAAAACAAGAAACAGCAAAAAAGCTTTTTGTAGTTAGACAAACCATGTATCATCGGATCGAAAAGTTAGAAACTCTTCTAGGCCCTGACTTTATGAATTCGGAAAAGAGGCTGGCGATCGAATTTATGTTACTAGCCTACGATTATTTAAACATGACCGAAAATGCCAACCAAACTGCCCATGAAATATAATAGAAAAGATCCGAAGATTCGGTGCCAGGCACCTTTAATGCGCTGTTGCGCTAAAGGTGCCTGGCACCGTTTTTTTATTTCTGTTTTGCACTGTTCATTTTGTGGAATTATCTTCTCCAGATATTTGACATTGTGTCTAATGAAGGCCCTTACAAAATAAGAGATAATAAATTACAAGGAGATAGATATTTGAAAAATCAGAAAATAACAGGAGGCAATTTCTATGACAGTAATAAAAAGTCAAACAAATGTATTAAAAAATTACATTAACGGCCAGTGGGTAGAATCAAACGGTACAAACACATTAGAAGTACCGAATCCAGCTACAGGAGAAGTGTTAGCGACTGTTCCTGTTTCATCAAAAGAAGATGTCAATCAAGCGGTGCAAGCAGCAAATGAAGCTTTCCGTACATGGAAAAACACACCCGTGCCAAAGCGGGCCCGTATTTTATTTAAATTTCACACGCTCCTTTCCGACCATCATGATGAATTAGCAAAGCTAATCGTTCAAGAAAATGGAAAAGCGTTTAAAGAAGCACATGGTGAAGTACAACGTGGAATTGAATGTGTAGAGTTTGCAGCGGGTGCCCCAACATTAATGATGGGAGAAACGTTATCAGGCATTGCGGAGGACATCGACTCCGAAATGTTCCGTTACCCATTAGGTGTCATCGGTGGAATTACTCCGTTTAATTTCCCGATGATGGTGCCACTATGGATGTTCCCATTAGCTGTTGCTTGTGGAAATACATTTGTTCTTAAGCCATCTGAACGAACGCCAATGTTAGCTAATAGACTAGCTGAATTGTTTACACAAGCCGGTGCGCCAGCTGGTGTCCTAAATGTTGTTCACGGGGCACATGATGTTGTAAATGGCCTGCTGGATCATGAAGAAGTTAAAGCGATTTCCTTTGTAGGCTCCCAGCCAGTTGCAAAATACGTCTATGAGCGTGCGGCAGCAAATGGTAAACGAGTTCAAGCACTGTCTGGTGCCAAAAACCACCATATTGTTATGCCTGATGCCAATATAGAAAAGGCAGTTACACATATTGTTGCATCTGCTTATGGTAGTGCTGGGCAACGTTGTATGGCTTGTAGTGCTGTCGTTGTCGTTGGCGATGGAGAAGCTTTTGTCAGGGAACTAAAAACAAGAGCAGATGAATTAATTATCGGGAATGGATTAAATGACGAAGTTCTTTTAACACCAGTCATTCGAGACTCGCATCGTGCGAAAGTATTAGATTACATTGAAAAAGGGGTAGAAGAAGGAGCATCTTTAATTCGTGACGGTCGTAAGGAAATGAATGAAATGCAAGATGGAAACTTCTTAGGCCCAACAATTTTTGACCATGTGACACCAGAAATGGTCATTGCTAAAGAGGAAATCTTTGCACCTGTAATCAGCATGTTACGTGCAGAAGATTTAGATGAAGGCTTAGAATACATTCGTAAATCTCGCTACGGAAATGGGGCTACCATTTATACAAAGGACGCAAAAGCTGTGCGCAAATTCCGTGAAGAAGCAGATGCAGGAATGCTTGGTGTCAACGTAGGTGTACCGGCAACAATGGCCTTTTTCCCATTCTCAGGATGGAAAGATTCATTCTACGGTGACCTCCATGTAAATGGGAAAGACGGTGTTAATTTCTTCACGCGTAAGAAAATGATTACATCAAGATATGATTTTTAAATAAACGGATTTGAGAGCTAGTAATGGAAGGTGGCTTTAGCCGTCAGTCATTATTGAGGTGAAAGCCAACGAATTTCTTATTTTTAAAAATATAGGGCGAATTGATGTTACACCCTATGAACCCTGCATTTGGATAGCCAAACAATGTTTTTAGAGGGAGGAAGGAGGAAGGGCGATGCTCAGTACAAATGAAAATAGTAAAGCACTAGAAAAAGATGAAAAATACATCTGGCATTCGATGAAACCGTATAACCCGGATGGAACAATGGTGGTCACGAAAGCAAATGGATCTTGGGTGACCGATCAGGATGGGAATAGATTTTTAGATGCGATGTCTGGATTATGGTGTGTCAATGTAGGGTACGGCCGTACCGAATTAGCTGAGGCGGCTTATGAGCAATTAAAAGAATTAGCCTATTTTCCACTGACACAAAGTCATTTACCTGCTATTAAATTAGGGGAAAAATTAAATGAATGGCTCGGAGATGAGTACGTCATCTTTTTCTCAAATAGCGGTTCGGAAGCGAATGAAACGGCATTTAAAATAGCAAGACAGTATCATCAACAAAGAGGGGATATGAGCCGTTATAAATTTATTTCAAGATATCGTGCCTACCATGGAAATTCAATGGGAGCACTGGCTGCAACTGGGCAGGCTGAACGAAAGTATAAATACGAACCGTTAGCCCCAGGGTTTATCCATGTTCCTCCACCGGATCTCTATCGTTCAAATGATGCGCCTGATTGCCCTCCTGCAGAGTTAGAGGCAGTTCAAGCTATCGATCGTACGATGACGTGGGAAATGAGTGAAACGATCGCTGGAGTGATCATGGAGCCAATCATTACAGGAGGAGGAGTACTCGTTCCGCCTGATGGATATATGTCAGCTGTAAAGGAAGTGTGTGAAAAGCATGGCGCATTGCTGATAGTCGACGAGGTGATTTGCGGTTTCGGTCGTACAGGTGAACCGTTTGGGTATATGAATTACGGTGTCAAACCAGATATTATAACGATGGCGAAGGGGATTACAAGTGCCTACTTGCCATTATCGGCGACAGCGGTGAAACGTGAAATTTACGAGGCATTCAAAGGTTCGGAGCAGTATGACTACTTCAGACATGTAAACACATTTGGTGGCAGCCCTGCTGCTTGTGCACTAGCTCTTAAAAACCTAGAAATTATGGAAAAAGAAAACTTGTTTGACCGGTCGAAGCAATTAGGAGAACGACTGAAGAACGATCTCCAAAATCTTCTCCAAAACCATCCTTATGTTGGAGATGTTCGAGGAAAGGGTCTTCTCATCGGGATCGAACTCGTTGCCGATAAAGCGAAAAAGACTCCAATTGATGTAAGTATTGTCAATAAAGTAATCGCTTCATGCAAACAAAAGGGTGTTATTATCGGAAAAAATGGCGCTACAGTTGCAGGTTATAATAATGTACTAACGATCGCGCCACCGTTAAATACAGAAGAAGAGGATCTAGCCTTCTTAGTTCAAACATTAAAAGAAGCATTGAATGAATTAAAAGATTAATCGTCGAAAACAAGTAATGTATAGATGGACAATGGTATTAAGAAAAGTGTAAAAGCTGTTATGACTGAGTATATAAAGGTTGAGTTAAAAAAAAGGATTATAAAGGTTAAAAAAATATGGTAGCAGGTACCTTTAGTCCACTAAAGGTACCTGCTACCATTTAAAGAAGGAGGTTCATTGTTGTGCGGATTGGTGTGCCGAAGGAAATTAAAAATAATGAAAACCGTGTTGCTTTAACTCCTGGAGGGGTGTTAACTTTAGTAAAAGAAGGTCATGAAGTTTTTATTGAAACGTGTGCTGGCCTTGGATCGGGATTTTACGATGAACTGTATACTGAAGCTGGCGCTGTTATCGTGACGGCTGAAGACGCATGGGCCTGTGATATGGTTATGAAAGTTAAGGAGCCGTTACGTGAAGAATATCGTTATTTTTATGAGGGGCTTGTTTTATTTACGTATCTACATTTAGCGGCAGAACGCGAATTAACCAAAGTTCTTATAGAAAAAAATGTCATAGCGATTTCATATGAAACCGTACAATTGGCTGACGGAACTTTACCGCTTTTAACACCGATGAGTGAAGTCGCGGGAAGGATGGCAACACAAATCGGTGCGCAATTCCTTGAAAAAACAAAAGGTGGCAAAGGCATTTTACTCGGCGGCATTCCTGGGGTGAAACGAGGTAAAGTAACGATTATAGGTGGGGGAGTTGTTGGTACAAATGCTGCTAAAATTGCAATCGGCTTAGGCGCAGAAGTTTCCATTATCGATGTAAACCCAAGCCGTTTGCGTGAGTTAGATGATATCTTCGGCACGTCGATTCAAACATTAATGTCGAATCCGCAAACGATTAGTGAGGCTTGTTCTGAGGCGGATTTGGTCATTGGTGCTGTCTTAATTCCTGGAGCTAAAGCACCGAAACTGGTTACTGAAGAAACCGTTCGGTTGATGGAGGAAGGCACGGTCATCGTTGATGTTGCGATTGACCAAGGCGGTATCTTTGAAACGGTTGACCGAGTAACAACACATGCGGATCCGACCTATACGAAACATGGTGTTGTTCATTATGCAGTCGGAAACATGCCAGGCGCGGTCCCAAGGACATCAACGATTGGCCTAACTAATGTCACCGTGCCTTATGCAATCGAAATAGCTAATAAAGGGTATAAAAAAGCGTGTATACAAAATCCAGCCTTACTCAAAGGGCTGAATATTATGAATGGTTCTGTTGTTTATGAAGGAGTAGCAAAAGCGCATAACCTACCTCATAAGTGCATTTATGAGGTACTTGAAACTCAACAAGTATAGTACATGGAAAAAACATGCCGTTAACAAGTGAGTTTTATAGATTGTAATTAAGGCTGGTAATCTTTTTTGATCTTTAATCTTTTTGCGGACTCACAGGGCCTTATGTCCTAAAATTTATCATTTTATCATTGTTGGCGGACTGAGAGGACCTTATTGGTCGTAATTTTTGTGTAAAAGCCTGTTTTTTTAGGCAATAAGAGCTTCTGAGTCCCCTAAACTTTAGAAAGCATTGATACTGACACAAATAACGGCCTAAGAGTCCGCTTTGCCGCTCAGTGAAAATGATAAGGCAATTCAGCCCTTTGGGTCATTAGCGTTTTTTTTAAAATTGAGCAAAGTAGTAACTATTCATAGCCCAGGTTTTTATATGACTTTCACATTGCTAATTATTTCTTTTAGATTTTCAATCAAATGCCCTATATCCTGCACAGGGTACATAATAAATGTTTTCTTCTTCTTTTTAGGTAAAACAAAAGTAATTGTCCCTGAATTTTGTGCAGGCCACGTAAAATTATGCATTTTCGTTTGGACCCGTACTTCATGAATATCCTCTTTTGCCCAAAAGAAATTTTTCTTTTCTATTTTTAGAAAATCGAGGTTATCGATCATTGTTGGAGTTAGTTCATCTTCCCTATCATGGCGTTTTAAGATTTTTTTGTTATAAACTGGCTCAAGAAAGAAGCCAGCCGGATTACGAGGTAGCATAATATCGGCCATAATGGCATCGGGAATTGTCCCAGCGATTACAGCTCCACCAATGCCGTTCTTGGTAATAAAAAGTTTATAGTACTTTCTTGAACGGAAACCGTATAAATAAGTAAAGTCGTTAGTGCTGTGTTCATTTTCTTCCATCACAAAGTAAATCCTCCACTAGTTCTTTATTCAGACATTTTATGATGTTTCTTTATCTAGAAACGATCAATGTTATTTTACAATAGGTTAAGGAGAAATTCATAGTTCATACATAACTTGTCCAAGAAAAATTAAGAAAAGAGGAGCCGCTGCTAATCTATATTTCTATTATATTGTTAGTATAAAACCTATAAGTTAAGAGAATATTAATACTAATATATAAGAAAAAGGTGGCTGCTAATTTGAAGAGAACGATCGGTTTTTTCATTGGTATATTTGTAGGTTTTTTATATACAGATTGGCTGTTTCACACGCAGCATGTACATGCTTTCGAAATGACAGCTACCACAACTGTAGAGCGTCTTGGCGCTTTGGCTTTTGGAGGGGCAGGGACAATCCTGTTTTTTATTATTAGTAGAAAAGTATTCTCCCTTTCTTTTTTTCATGGGGTTCTCGCTGCTTCAGGATTTTTTGCAAGTTTTGATATCGTTGTATTTCATTGGTTTTTCAGGTTGCATCGTTTAACTTATGGTCCTGAAGCAGATATTATTGAACCCATTCTCGTTGTGGCAGGAATTATATTATTAGTCTATGCTGTTAGAAAAGAGAGAAGTTTAACTTTTTATACCGAGTAAGCAAACGCCTACTGTAAGTAGCGGCTTTGAAAATCTTTACGATCATTTTTACTAATGCCGAGATTTTCAGACAAGTACGTATCGAAAGAACCATAATGATCGTTTATTTCTTTTAAGAACGCTTTTAAGTAATCAGGTCTGGCTTCTAATAAAGCATCAATAGCTTTCGGATCAACATCCTTCGTTTTTTCTATAAATTTCTTAGTGAAAACTTTTTGCCTCAACTGAGCAAGGTATTTATTAGTATAAGTAAAATCTTCAATTACGATTTCTTCGGGAACACCTAAAGTCATTAAAATAACTGAGCTACAAACTCCTGTCCGGTCTTTTCCAGCAACACAATGAAAAACTAAAGGGACGTGTTCTTCTTCAAATACCATTTTTAAAAATTGAGTGTAAGCATCGGTTTGATGGGCAATTACACGATTTAAACGTAACAGCATCTCCCCCGGCTCACCTAAGTTGATTTGTTTCCCGTGTAAAGATAGTTCCCCGATTTGTTTTACCTGCTCTTTTTCTTTATTCTCCGGAATGATCGGTAGGTGAACGTTATCAATCCCTGGAATGACAGGGTTTGGCTGTGCTCTCGTTTCATTCGTACGTCGGAGGTCACAAATTCTTTTAATTCCTAGCTTTTGAATATGAAGAATATCATTTTCTGTCAGGTCACTTAGAGCTGCGGATCTAAAAAATCGGCCCCATTTTACTTTTCGTCCATCAACGGTCGGATACCCGCCTAAATCACGAAAATTTATTGCTCCTTCTAAGGAAACATCCCGCACATCTTTTTCACCTTCGTATTGTGAAGAAAACTTTAGTTTACTCATGGAATTAACTCCTCTACCTATTTTTTGAACCGCTCCTATAATATTGAGATTGTTTATTCAATTTTATCTAGGTTGAACGTACAGTATCTACAAAAAACCTCCTTTTAGTTTAACAGATTATTCTGAAATTAATCAAATGACCTAATTGTGTGTTAGTTTCTCGCACAATTTTTATGAGTAAGGACATTGACCAAATCAACTCTTTTAAAAATCTCATAGAGTATTACATATGTGTAAAGGAGGAATTGAATTGTTCGGATACTCTATGGTGCAACTTGTACGGACCCATGCTCATAAATTAGACAAACCATTGCGGGAGAGAGTGTTAAATCAATACAAGCCATTTAAGTGGACACCTTGTTTTCTTCATAAAATGTTCGAAGGTTTTATAAAAAGAACGAAAAGACTCTCAGTCATTATTGAGTTTGAAGAAGGATGTTATGAAGAGGGATATGACCAAGTCCGGCAAATCTTTAGCAACCATTTTGGATGTAAAGTTCGACATGAGTTTACTAGTGTATCATGTTGTAGTGCGCAAATGACACCTACCGCTTTAGAGAAGGTATTAACAACATGCAGCCAAGTGAGAAAAATTTATCTAAACCGTGAAGTTCATGCTCTACTAGATACAGCTGTTGCTGCATCTAATGCACGGGAAGTTGTAAGAAATGGAACTACTCTTACCGGGGAAGGTGTAACGGTAGCTGTTATTGATACGGGAGTTTATCCTCATGCAGATCTTTCTGGAAGAATTGTAGATTTTGTAGATTTTATTAATCAAAGATCAGACCCATATGACGATAATGGACATGGAACTCATTGTGCGGGGGATGCGTTAGGTGATGGATCTGCTTCTGATGGAAGGTATAGGGGTCCTGCACCAAAAGCTAACTTGGTAGGGATAAAAGTGTTAAATAAACTAGGGTCTGGCTCATTAGAAACAGTAATGCAAGGAGTAGAATATTGTATTCATTACAACGAGAGTAATCCTGAGAATAAAATCGATGTCATCAACTTGTCTTTAGGGTCACCTGCGCTACGATATGAAAATGAGAATGAGGATCCTATGGTGCGAATTGTAAACCAAGCGTGGGATTCAGGGATTGTTGTCTGTGTCGCTGCTGGGAACAGCGGACCAGAATTTGAGACTATTGCAAGTCCTGGTGTCAGTCAGCAAGTAATTACAGTTGGTGCATTAGATGACAGAGACACGGTGGAAAGAGAAGATGACGATGTTGCTAGTTTTTCTAGCAGGGGACCAACCGTATATGGGGAGAGAAAACCTGATATTTTAGCTCCAGGTGTAAATATCGTTTCGCTTAGATCACCGAAATCATTCATAGATAAACTACAAAAAGGAAATCGGATTGGTTCGAATTATATTACTCTATCAGGCACATCCATGGCGACACCAATATGTGCGGGGATTGTCGCATTAATGTTAGAACATGATCCCACACTAACTCCTAATCAAGTTAAAGAAAAACTAAAAGAAGGTACAGATCTATGGAACAATCTGGATGAACCCGAAGTTTATATTTACGGCGCTGGTTATATCAATGCAGAAAACTCTATCCCTTAATAATAAAAATGGTGCCAGGTACCTTTTTAAGGTACCTGGCACCATTTTTTTATTTTCACTTGGGTCTATTTTGGTTGGGGAAGCAATAAATTAATATTGTGAAACATTGGAATATTAAAACTATTTATCAAAAGACATTTTTGTTCCCGCCTTTTGTAAGATTTTTTACTATAATACTTTAGTAAACTAATAAATTAACGTTTTAGTATATTGCCATAAGGAAATTTTTAGCTTATAATTCGAATATAAAAAAAGTTCAAAAAATTATAATTGAAAAAGAGGAGGGATTTACTTGGAAAGTTTGATAAACTGGCTTAATGGTATTTTGTGGAGTAATCCGATGATCTACTTTTGTTTGGGAGTAGGGTTACTATTCTCTATCCTTACTCGCTTCTTACAAGTAAGGCACATTAAGGATATGGTCACTTTAATGTTTAGAGGGAAAAGCTCATCTGCTGGGGTATCATCGTTTCAAGCGATGTCAATTGCACTGTCAGGAAGGGTTGGAACAGGTAATATCGCAGGTACCGCAACTGCTATAGCATTTGGGGGACCTGGTGCAGTATTTTGGATGTGGACGATTGCATTTATCGGAGCATCAAGTGCATTTATTGAGTCTACATTAGCTCAAGTTTATAAAGAAAAGCAAGATGGATTATACCGCGGGGGACCAGCTTATTATATTGAAAAAGGTATTGGTTGGAAATGGTACGCAGTTATTTTTGCTGTAGCGACTCTTCTTGCTATGAGTCTATTAATGCCAGGAATCCAATCTAATTCAATTGCAATCGCTGTTGATAATGCATTTTCGATTAATCCTTATATAACAGCTTCAATTTTAATTGCTATTATCGGTATTATCATTTTTGGTGGGGTTAAAAGGATTGCAAACGTTGCACAGCTAGTTGTTCCTTTTATGGCGGTTGCGTATATCTTACTTGCTTTCGTAATTATCGGTGCAAACATTACACAATTACCGGCTGTAATCTCATTAATCGTTAGCAGTGCATTTGGAGCAGATGCTGCATTTGGTGGAATTATTGGTTTAGCGATTGCATGGGGTGTTAAACGTGGTATTTATTCAAACGAAGCAGGACAAGGAACAGGCCCGCATGCTGCCGCAGCAGCTGAAGTTTCTCACCCTGCAAAACAAGGTTTAGTTCAATCATTCTCAGTATACATTGATACATTACTCGTTTGTTCGGCAACAGCATTCATGATCCTATTTACAGGAATGTATAACGTTGTTGATGGAGCTGGAAACACGATCGTAAGTTATATTGCCGAAGTACCTGCCGGCGCTGGTTATACGCAAGCGGCCATTGAATCTGTAATCCCTGGATTTGGTGCAGCATTCGTTGCAGTAGCGTTATTCTTCTTTGCATTTACTACGATTATGGCATACTACTATATGGCAGAAACGAATGTGGCTTATCTCATTCGTGGTAAAGGAAAAAAAGTAGCGATGTTTGTGTTAAAAGTCATCTTACTAGGTGCGGTATTCTTCGGAGCTGTTCGTGAAGCAGACCTTGCTTGGGCGTTAGGCGATGTTGGGTTAGGATTGATGGTATGGTTAAACTTAATCGCCATTCTTATCCTTGCGAAACCTGCATTACGAGTACTTAAAGATTATGAAGAACAGAAGAAACAAGGTCTTGACCCAGTATTTGATCCGAAGAAATTAGATATCAAAAACGCGGATTATTGGGAAAATGAGTATAACAAAGATAAAGACAAAATGTCGAGTTAATTAGATAGTTAAAGGGAATAACTGCAAAGAAAACTACAGTTTCAGATGAAGCTGTAGTTTTTTGTGTATATTAATATATGATCTAATAGGATAACATTTAAGTTCTCAACTGTAAGAAAGGAAGACAAAATGAGAATAAACAAATTTATTAGTTTAACAGGTGTTTGTTCAAGACGAGAGACAGATCGTTTGATTAGTGCTGAGAGAATAACGATTAATGACAGAATCTGTGAGCATGGAGATACAGTCGAACGAACAGACATTGTCCGTATCGACGGGAAGCAAATCAAGATTAAAGAAAAAGAAAAAAAGACGTACATTGTATTAAATAAACCAGTCGGTGTTACATGTACCGCACAACCTTTAGTCGAAGGAAACATCATACAATTTATAAACTACCCGAAGAGAATTTTTCCAGTCGGGCGATTAGATAAAGCTTCAGAAGGCTTAATATTGCTTACAGATGACGGGGATATTGTGAATAAAATGATGCGTTCTGAACATAATCATGAAAAAGAATATATTGTAACTGTCGATCAACCAATTACAGATAAATTTATAGAGGGAATGTCAAAAGGAGTAGAAATTCTCGGGACGACAACAAAATTATGCCACGTGTCCCGTATCAATGATTATACGTTTCGGATCATACTTACCCAAGGGCTTAATCGGCAAATCAGAAGAATGAGTAAAGTGTTTGGCTATAAAGTTACGCGTCTACAGCGGGTACGGATTATGAATATTGAGCTTGGATCCCTTCCGGCAGGGGAGTGGCGCGAACTAAGTGATAGTGAACTCCATGAATTGCTGGCGTCGTTATAGGACATGATCTCAAGTTTATCAGGATATAGGAAGAAAATTGTAAGGTTAAGAGCAAGTAAATTACAGTAAAAGGAAGAAAACTGATCTAAAGAAAGGAATAGATCAAAAAAAATCCAGTAAAAGGAAGAAAACTGATCTAAAGAAAGGAATAGATCAAGTAAATTACAGTAAAAGGAAAAAATCTAATCTGAAGAATGGATTAGAGTAAAAAAATTACAGTAAAAGGAAGAAAGCTAATCTAAAGAATAGATTAGATCAAGAAAATTACAGTAAAAGGGAAAAAACTGATCTAAAGAAAGCTTTAGAGCATGATTATTCCAATAAAAGGAAAAATATCGTCTGTAGCCGGAGGAATGCCAGTAAAAGGAAGAATATCGCCTATAGCTGATGGTATTCCAATAAAAGGAAAAAATTGTCTGTAGCCGGATAAATGCCAGTAAAAGAAAAAATGTCGCCTCTAGCCGATGAAATGCCAAGAAAAGGGGGAATATCGGCTGTATAGCTGAAAAAATGCCAGTAAAAGGAAAAATATCGCCTCTAGCCGATGAAATGCCAATAAAAGAAAGAACATCGCCTATAGCCGACTATGCCAGTAAAAGAAAAAATATCGGCTATAGCCGAAAAAAATTTCAATAAAAGGAAAAATCGCTCATCCCCCAGTACCAAACTGAAATTAGCTTAAACCACAAAAAAACCGCTAGCCTTCAATGCGAAGGCTGGCGGTTCTCATCTTTTACAACCAGTATGGTAAATGTCTTTTACACACTTTCTTTCACTTCTATTTCGTATTGCTTTAAGATGCGGGCATCGTATATAAACGGTCCAAACGGAACCATGGCTGCAATTGCAGCACCGATAAAGCGGGTTAGTGGCCACTTGTATTTTACAGTAACGTATAGAGCAATGGCTAAGTAAAGAACAAACAAAGCTCCGTGTGCAGCGCCAATAACTGTAACGAACTGAGGAATATCTGCAAGGTATTTTAAAGGCATAGCAAGCCCCAGAAGTAATAAATATGACCAAGCTTCTAGAAAGCCAATATTTCGAAACCATTTAAGTGGTGTATCTAACATGTTGAACCTCCTCTTGAGATAAACAAGCTTTATATAGTGATTATATCAGTAAATGCTTTCACTTAAAAACAACAATATTGTGAAACGAACATCTAGCTAAATAAATGGAGCGCTCCCATTTAAAAAGCTTCCTATCTCCATTCAATGTGAAGAGTAGGAAGCTACAAAGTGATATTATTTTTTATTTTCACAAGTGAAGTTATCGGTAAATGATCAGAAGCTTCTTTATACGTAGTTATGACATCAGAGTAGATGACTTCGAACTTGTTATTAACAAAAATGTAGTCAAGCTGAACTTTTGGCCTACGTGAAGGAAAGGTTCCGAGTTCTTTTTTGATGCGCTTATCACACGTATTATGGTAATACTTAGATATTTCGTTGTAATCTCTTGAATGTGGCCTGCAATTCAAGTCTCCCATTAATAAAGTAGGGTGTTCACTTGTGGCTTCCTCTACTAATTTTTTTATTTGTTTTCTCCGTAACAAAGGATGCAGACTGAAATGGGTAACTAAAGTTTTGACAAATGTTTGGTTTATTTGAATCGTAGCATCAATGATAGACCGTGGCTCACATAGAAAAGGACGGAGACGAACGACGTGGCTTTTAGATTGTTTAATAGGAAACCTCGAGAATAATGCATTTCCGTATTCTCGTTGTTCAACTTTTCGAGATCGAATGGAAATGGCCGGTGCAAATACATAGTCCATTTGCAACTGCTCGGCTAGCCAACTCGCTTGATCGATAAATTGACTTCGTTTTGAGAACGATTTATCCACCTCATTCAGACCGATAATATCAGCATCACTTTGTTTGATAATCTTGGCAATTCTATGTAAGTCAACACGGCGATCCGTACCTAAACCATGACGTATGTTGAAAGATAAAACTCTAAGTTTAAATGGAACTCCCCCCTTTTCACTTAGCAACTATCTTTGCCGAGACCTGTACGATTTAGACATCTAAACAGAACATTTCATCCTGTGTCTTTTTAGTGAAATAGTCTTAGATCATAGGCTAGATGTCTAAATGTCAGCTATAATAATGGTGTTTAATACGGTCATACTAAATGAAGGTTATTGATGACAATGAGGTGGCAATTTTGCAAACAAAAGAAAATTTGTTTAAAGAAGCTGAGAAATTTATATATATTTGCTACAAAGAATTAGGAAAAAATGAAGAACAAATCAGGACAAGGCTGGAAGAAATAAGGACGGAAATAGAAAAAACAGAACATTACGACCATACATATGAAGAGCTGCAGCATGGGGCACGGATGGCTTGGAGGAACAGCAATCGCTGCATTGGAAGACTGTTTTGGGATAGCTTGCATGTCTTAGATGAGAGAAACGCCGATACGGCCGAAAAAGTAGCCGATGCTTTAAACAAGCATATTGAATATGGTACCAATGGAGGAAAAATTCTTCCGACAATTACTGTGTTGAAACCGATGATTAACGGTGAAGAGCAGGTAAGAATATGGAACTACCAGCTCATTCGTTATGCTGGCTATGAAACTGAGTACGGAATTATCGGCGATCCTGCATCGATCTCATTTACAAAGTTATGTACAGAAATTGGCTGGGCAGGTGAAGGAACCCACTTCGATGTATTACCGTACGTCATCCAAATGAAAAAGGGTGAACCTCACTGGTTTGATATACCGAAAGAAATCGTATTAGAAGTTCAGCTTGTCCACCCTGAATTAGAGGGATTTTCTGACTTACAGTTAAAATGGTACGCTGTTCCGATCGTTTCTGAGATGAAACTTGAAATTGGTGGTATTCACTATACAGCAGCTCCTTTTAATGGCTGGTATATGGGAACAGAAATTGGTGCTAGAAATTTAGCTGATGAAGATCGCTATAACATGTTGCCGAAAATAGCTTCAATTATGGGGTTAGACAAAAGTCGTGCTTCAACTTTATGGAAAGATAAAGCATTAGTTGAGTTAAATGTAGCGGTACTTCATTCTTTTAAAAAGCAAGGCGTAAGTATTGTCGATCATCATACAGCGGCGGCTCAATTTCAGCATTTCGAAGACAAAGAAAAACGTTGCGGACGTTCATTAACAGGTGACTGGACATGGTTAATTCCACCAGTTTCTCCAGCGACAACTCATATCTTTCATAAACCATATGAAAATGAAGTGGTGACACCTAATTATTTTTATCAAGATAAACGGTATGAATAAATGAATAGCTGACTTATAATTTGCCTTAGAAATTTATAATCGAAAGGATGTCCATGTCCACTATGGTTGAATTACACCCAGTCATAAAGAAATTACAACTTAAAGATCAAAGCAAACCAGTCTTAATATTAAACGCACCGAAAGAGTATGAAGAGGTTATTGCTTCTTTTGAAGCAGAGGTACATACAGAAGCAGAGGAAGATACGTATTCTTTTGTCCAAGTTTTCGGAACTACAAATGAAACGATTCTAGAATTGGGTGGGAAGGCAGTCGAGGTTCTTTCAGAAGATGGGTTGCTGTGGTTATGCTATCCTAAAAAATCTTCTAAAACCTATAAGGGATCTAATTGTAGTCGCGAATCGGTAGCTGCATTATTAACTGAGAAAGATTTTGAACCGGTTCGTCAGGTAGCAGTAGATGAGGATTGGTCAGCACTGCGCTTCCGCCATGTTGACAACATTAAGACAATGGTTCGAAAACAAGCAGTGACGGAAAAAGGAAAGCAACGAGTGAATGATCTAGAGAATAGTTAATGGTGCTCATAGGGACAGCTGAAAGAAAAAAGACACGATGGGTACCGACCCCCAAAAGTTAGAGTAGAAAATAACTTTTGGGGGGTTTTTATGGAGTTTTTTTGGCACAACGATAAGTTCAAAAGATCTTCAATTTTCTGTGGAATGAAATGTTTTAATTCGCATATAACGGGATTGGGTTTCATATAGTTTCATAAAGCAAGTTACAAGGAGGGGACATATGAGTTTATTTGAAGGCTTTGTTGTCGTTTTTGTAATCGTGTTTTTCTCCCTTTTCTTAGGCTTTATGATCATAGGAAATCGAATTGCACACTCAATTGAAAATCTTACTGCAAGAGATGCTGCTAAAGAATTAGCTGATATTGATAGTAAAATGAACAATTAAATGAAAAAGAGGATGAACTCCATGGTGAACTGTCGGGCGCATGTAGCAAATAGTTACTATACTTTAAGATTTAAGTTTAGTAGCTATAGATGTGTAAGTGCCACTCGACAGTAGCTGATTGGAGTCATCCTCATTTTTGTGCCAGATCGTCTTTTTCGTGTTAGAATATGAACTAAAGTAAGGAGGAGGAGTTACTACATGGAACAAGCTATATTTAAAGCGCATTTTGTTCATCCTTTAACAGATGTACCGCTTATTATATTATATAACAACGTCACTGGACTTATTTCGTTTGAGAGAGACGAAGAAGTGATTAAAGTTATTGCATCAATGAAAGATATCATACAAGAAGAAGTGATAACGGAAGAGAAATTATCAAAAACGGATCATATTTGTAGATCAACCTATCCTGCAGGTTCCTTAGAAGACGTGAGAGAGTTGTTAAAGACGATTGGAATTAATACGAAGCATATAAAATTTGAAAAAATCTATTTACACTAAATTAATCGTTTCGAATAAAAAAATAAATGATTAGTCCGAGGACAGGGAAAAATAACGTTCCAATTAAAACAAGCAGGGCATATTCTTTACTATTTCCATTACTAATGGCATCACGATAAGCCCAAATACTAGTAAATATATTTAATAAAAACAAACCAAATATTAAAAGTAAGACAATACTAGCAGCTGCAAAAACTTCCATATAAACGTCCCCTTTACATAATTATACCTTTTATTTAATCATACCTATGATTAGCTAGATAGAAATATGAATAATGTAAGCATCTCGATTAGGATAACAAAAGGCTGTGCCATCGATCTGAGATCCGAGGCACAGCCTTTTCTAGTGAACTAGTTTGTATTTAGTAAACAGAGAATTAATCTTCAACTACTGGATATACTCCGTTTTCATCATGTGTTTCAGTTCCAGTAATTGGAGGGTTGAACACACAAACCATACGCATATCTGTATTAGCACGAAGTAAATGCTCATCATGCTTATCCAAAGCATAAATCATATTAGCTGAAATAGGGTGGATTTTATTATCACTTAATGTTTCTACCTCACCATCACCTTCAATGCAGTAAACGGCTTCAAGGTGGTTTTGATACCAAATATGTGTTTCAGTTCCAGCTTTAATGATTGTATCATGAACGGAATACCCCATACCATCTTTCTTTAATAATAGTCTGCGACTAGTCCAGTTTTCTCCTTTTACTTCTTGATCAGTTCCAATAATATCTTCTAATTTAACAACTTTCATTTTAAATGTCCTCCAGTAATGTGTTTTTATAAGTAAAATTAATCTAAAATGTTTGGTTTAGAGCGTTATATGTTGACTGGGTGAGCGGCACGGCTAAAAAGTGCCGCTCATTGTTTCATTGTTTTAGGACGATACTGGTTCTTTTTCGTTTACTAAACTTTTGATGCTTTCTTCGATAATAGCAAACCCTTTTTCCAAGCCTTCATTATCAATTGTAAGCGCAGGGAAGAGTTTGAACACTTCATCGTCTGGACCTGCTGTTTCCATAATAAGTCCTCGCTCGAAAGCAGCTTTGGCAATATCAGAAGCAAGACCGTCTACTTCTGTTGCAATTCCTTGCATAAAGCCGCGACCGCGTACTGTACCTTTAATTTGTGGATATTTCACAGTAAGGCCGACTAAAAAATCACTAATCTTATCAGATTTTTCTTGAATGCTTTTTTCAAAAGAGTCATTCTCCCAATAAGTAAGTGCTTCAGTAGCTGTAACAAATGCTAAGTTATTTCCACGGAATGTTCCGTTATGCTCGCCTGGTTCCCAAATATCATACTTTGGATTAATTAGTGTTAATGCAAGTGGTAATCCATAGCCGCCAATTGATTTTGACAGGCAAATAATATCTGGTGTAATTCCAGCTTTTTCAAAAGAGAAGAAAGTACCTGTTCTGCCGACACCAGCTTGAACATCGTCGATGATGAGTAAAATTCCAAAGCGACGACAAATGCTTTCTAATTTTTGTAGCCACTCGAAACGGGCAGCGTTAATGCCCCCTTCACCTTGGACTGTCTCGAGGATCATTGCGGCTGGAATTTCAACTCCACTTCCGTTATCTTCTAAAAAGCGCTCGAGATACTCCAGAGTGTCGAGTTCGTCATTGACGAAGCTGTCATATGGCATTGTTACGACATGTTGCAATGGAATACCAGCACCTTTACGCTTAAAAGAATTTCCTGTAACTGATAGAGAACCAATTGTCATACCATGGAAGCCGTTGGTAAAGCTAATTACATCCGTACGACCAGTTACTTTTCTTGCAAGCTTTAATGCACTTTCTACCGTATTTGTTCCTGTTGGTCCAGGGAACATTACTTTGTATTCCATATTTCGAGGTTTAAGGATGACATTGTTGAATTTTTCTAGAAATTCAGCCTTTGCTGCTGTCGCCTTATCTAAAGAATGGGCGATACCATCGTTTAAAATATAATCCACTAATTTCGCCTTCATTTTTGGATCATTGTGCCCGTAGTTTAAAGCTCCAGCACCTGAGAAGAAATCGATATATTCGTTTCCTTCGACATCCCAAAGTTTGTAGCCTTTAGCCTTGTTAAAAATAGCGGGAAAGCTTCTGCAATAACTACGTACCTCAGATTCTAATTCGTTAAATATACTCAAATTGTTAGTTTCCATTTTTATAATAGATCCTCCTTTTATTTTGTAAGAAAGGAATTATTCTTCAATGAGAAATTTGTGAAGTTTTTCACATGTGACGATCGAATCATTCATCTTCCTAGGTTACTTTTGATAAATGTTACTTATCTTGATTAAATGGTCCAATTCGGAAAGTCAGTTCTGCTTCATGATCGTCTCCAGGAAATAAGTCCTCTGAGAAACAATCTAGTACTTCACAGTCTGTATTGAGATCTCGCCCTAGGCGTCGGAATAGTGATTGAGAGGCCTGATTAGAAGGTGTAACAGTGGCTTCAAGATAATTAATATTTTGGCAACCTTCTCGGATAATCAACTCTTGTAAGAGGTGGGATGCAAGACCTTTTCCTCGTTGAGAAGCATCCACTCCGATTTGCCAGACGAAAATGACATCTGGTTTTGTAGGGGGGATGAAAGCTGTTACGAAACCTACTAGTTTGCCATTTTCTTTTGCTACGACACAAGTTTCTGAGAAAAACTCACAAAACATAATGTATTTGTAAGAAGAATTTAAATCGAGCGTAGAGTTATTTACAAGTTCCCACATGGCGGCGCCATCTTCAACAGAAGGCTTTTCAAAAGTGACATTTGGAATAGGTTGGGTAATTGTCTTCGTTAGTTGACTCATCGCTTTTCACCTACAAATCGCATTTTATTGTAAATAATAGCGTATTCCTCCTTAAAATGGATGGTTTATTAATTTTATTGTAGCTATTATAAATGATAAGGGGATGCTGAAATTAAAGCAAACCAGCTATTTATTGATAATTCATGATTAATCAGGATGACTTACGTTGCCATCTAGTAAGAGCACGTATCTTTCATATTCCTTCCATATCTTAGTGTTTTCGAACAATTTGAAAAAATGTGAGCAAATCTAACAAAAGATGACGAAATATGAATAAAAAAAATAAATGGCGTGTAAATGAGGGTCTAGAGGTAGCTAAAAACAGGCATTTTCTGTGGCGTTTAGAAATGATAAGAGTGAAATTTGATTACTATCCAATGGTTTAGATGGCCATTAGAAAAGCTAACTTATGAGCAACAGGCTCATGAGTCAGCTTTTTTAAAAATTAAGTATAGAGTTTGAAGGTGTCCAGCGCTTGTCGCCGATAAGCAGGCCCCATGCGCTTTTCTTGTTATTTATTTTTCTTTTTCTTTTTGGCACGACGATCTGCAGCTGCTCCACGTGCATTTGCTTCAATATCCTCAGCGTCAGCTAATTCTGCAGAATATTCTACATCCATTCCATCATTATCAACGTTTGCGATTTGCTGTTGTTTCTTTTTCTTTTTACCCATTTGAAACACTCCTCTTATAAGTAATGGTGCTGCTGTTTATCGTCTTCTACAACACCTAATACTAGTTTGAGACAGGTGCAGATCGTTCATGTAATAAAATAATTTCCAAAAAAAAAGGTACTCGAAGTTGAGTACCTGCATTTACTATCTGCGTGCAGCACGGTCAGCAGCTTTAAAATCGGATTGATACGTTACTTGTTGAGCCTTTTTAAGTGTATGTCTTTCCTGTTGGTCACGACGTTTCTTTTTCTCCATAATGTTTCCTCCTCGTAATGAAGTGATATATATAGTATGAGTAAATAAGAGGAAAAATATTCTAAGTAGAGCTAAATCAGATTTATCTTTTTTAAGAAGAGATAACAAATTAATCATGATCCTGTCTTAATAAATGTTTCAGCGCTTCATCTATGGTTGAATAATTAAATATAAATCCATAACGAATCGCTTTTTCAGGTAAAACACGTTGTCCTTGCAGCAGTAATGAGCTCATTTCTCCTAACAACAGCTTTAAAGCAAAAGCCGGAGTTGGTAACCAATGCGGTCGCTTAAGAACAGCTGAAATAGCCTTTCCCATTTCTTTCATTTGAACAGGGTGAGGAGATGTAACGTTTATCGCTCCCTCAATTTCTTTCGTTTTGATGACGAAATCGATAAGTCGAACGACATCTTGAATATGAACCCAAGAATACCATTGGTTGCCGGATCCTAAAGCGCCACCAGCAAACAGGCGATAAGGTAGTAGCATCTTTGGTAATGCACCTTCATTTTCATCTAGAACTAAACCTAAGCGAGGAAGAACGGTTCGGATTCCCAGATCTTCTGCTTTCAGCGCTTCTGTTTCCCACTGTAGTACCACTTCTTTTAAAAAGTTATTTTCGCCACCTGCAACGTGACCTTCTGTAAACGTGTGGGTATCAGAGTGACCGTATATGCCAATGGCCGAGGCATTAATGAATACATTAGGTTGATGTTCTAGCTGTTGAAGTAATGTTATAGCAGCATTTGTGGCTTTAATACGACTTTTTAAAATCCGCTCTTTCTTTTTTTCTGTCCAGCGACCAGAGCCGATTGAATCTCCTGCTAAATTAATGAGTGCATCAAGAGGTGGAAGGCTTTCCGTTGGTTTAGACCCTGATACTAACCACTGAACATAATGAACGTTCGCCTTCTTTTCTTTAGGTGTTCGCGTTAAAATAAAAACTTGATGACCTTGTGATATGAAATATTCAGTTAAAGCTGTCCCAATAAATCCTGTACCGCCAGCTATTGCTATATTCATACAACCACTGCCCTTCAAATTAAGTATTAGTACGTTCAATTGTTGTTTAATTATAGTATAAGTAATTTATAAGTTTAACAAAAGAAAAATAATCACTTAAATAAAACTTCATAATTGAAATGAGCAGAAACTTTAGCCTTTCAGTATACTAAAAATGATCACATACAAATCAATAACCAGTAACGGTAGAATTGAAACAAATAGTTCTTTAATGATTAATATTTATGGAAAGTAGATGGTTGATATGGCTGTCATTACAAAAATTACAACTCAAAAGAATAATAAGGAACGGTTTAATGTTTTTATTAATCAAGGAGCAGGGGAAGAGTACGGATTTAGTGTTGATCAAGATGTCCTTATTTCATCGCGCTTGAAAAAAGGGATGGAGATCGATGTTGAGGAATTACAGAAAATTTTAGCTGAAGATAAAGTAAAGAAAGCCTATAACTTAGCTTTGTCCTACTTGTCTTATCGTATGAGGTCAGAAAAAGAAGTTGTCGACTACTTAAAGAAAAAAGAGTATGAAGAGTGGGAAATTCATCAGGTCATTAAAAAACTTAAAGAATATAATTTTTTAAACGATCTAGACTTTGCGGTGGCTTTTGTACGAACGAAAAAAAATACAGGAGTAAAAGGCCCAAAGGTGATTGAACAGGAGCTACTTAAGAAAGGTGTTAACGAAAAAATATCAGCAGAGGCTATGGACCAATATACGTATGTAGAACAGCTGGATCATATTATGAAATGGGTGGATAAACAAGCGAAAAAGACATTAAAGGAGTCGGAGCAAGCCTACCAACAAAGGATTAAACGACAACTTTTATCAAAGGGGTTCTCTTATGAAGTTATTGAAGAAGGGATTAAAGAAAATGCTGTGTCGTTTAATAAAGATCAACAATGGGAAGCAATTCTCCATCAAGGAGAGAAAGGTAAGAAAAAGTTTGCTCATCTAAGTGAATATGAATATCGTTATAAATTGAAGCAATGGCTGTACCAAAAGGGGTTTCCAATCGATCTAATTGATCAATATTTAGAGGATAGTAGGGAATAATAAAATGTCATAAAATAATAACAAAGACATTGTGAAGTGTTGCACAAACTTTGTTATTATTGTTTTATCTTACATATGAAAGGGAGTAAACAATCTTGAACAGCATCATTGCTTTAACTCCAATCCTTGCCGTTTTATTATTCTTAGTTGTTATGAGGATGCCTGCTATGAAGGCGATGCCAATTAGCTTAATAGCAACAGGTTTACTGGCGTACCTTTATTGGAAAGTTCCTTTTGTACAAATTGTCGCAGCATCAATCGAAGGTATTATTATTGGTTTTTCAATTTTATATATTGTATTCGGTGCTATTTTACTATTAAATACTCTGCAACTGAGTGGGGCAATTACTACCATCCGTAATAGTTTTTTAGAGATAAGTCCGGATAGAAGAGTCCAGCTTATTATCATTGCTTGGCTGTTTGGGGCTTTTATTGAAGGAGCAGCTGGTTTTGGTACCCCTGCTGCAATTGCTGCCCCTCTTCTCGTTGCACTAGGTTTTCCTCCATTAGCAGCGGTCGTTTTAGCGCTAATCGCCGATAGTAGCCCGGTTTCGTTTGGGGCAGTGGGAACACCTATCATTGTCGGGGTCGAGCAAGGATTGCAAGAAGGCTCTCAAGTAGCTGCTGTTGTAACACCATACTTAACGGATCCAACTCAAATTGGTGAATTTGTAAAAGGTGTTGGAGCACAAGTCATGCAAATTGATATTTTTGTTGGCACCTTTATGCCACTCATTCTTGTCGTCATGTTAACTCGTTTTTTTGGTGAAAACAAGTCTTGGCGAGAAGGGTTACAAGTATGGAAGTTTGCTTTGTTTGCAGGACTCGCATTCACAGTCCCCGCCCTAGTAGTAGCTGTGTTTCTGGGGCCTGAATTTCCGTCTATTTTCGGTGGATTGTTCGGACTGTTAATCGTTGTTCCAGCAGCAAAACGAGGCTTTCTTCTTCCTGAAAAGGCGTGGGATTTTGCACCTACTGATAAATGGTCACCAGATTGGATAGGAAAGGTGTTAACTTCCCGAAAAAAAGAAGAAAAAGGACCATCGTTAAGTCTAGTTATGGCCTGGGTTCCATACCTTTTAGTCGGGCTGTTTCTTGTGCTCACACGTCTTGAGGTCCTTCCATTTAAAGCCTGGTTTCAGTCAGTGAGATGGAGCTGGCCGAATATTTTAAATACAAATATAAGTACTACTCTTGAACCCCTTTATCTACCGGGGACCATTTTTGTACTAGTCGTCTTAATCACTTTTGTTATTCATAAGATGAACATCGAAAAAATCAAAACGACATTCGGTTCCTCTGCACAAGCGGTCGTTGGAAGTGCGGTTACATTATTTACGGCAGTGCCGATGGTTCGAATTTTTATTAATTCTGGAGTGAACGCTTCTGGATTGGAAAGTATGCCGATGGAGCTAGCGAATACGGCTTCTGCAGCATTAGGCGGCAGTTGGCCGTTAGTAGCTCCTTTTATTGGAGCGCTAGGATCATTTGTGTCAGGTAGTGCAACATTCAGTAATATGATGTTTTCGCTATTTCAGTTTAGCGTTGCCGATCAAATTGGAGTTGACCCTACGTTAGTACTTGCGTTACAAGTGTTGGGGTCGAACGGTGGAAATATGATTTGTGTACTTAACGTTGTAGCAGCTGCTTCAGTTGTCGGCTTATTAGGGAAGGAAGGTCCTATTATACGATTGACATTACTGCCTATGTTTTATTATGCCATCTTTTCAGGTGTGATCGGATTAATTTATGCTTATATCATATTGTAGCTCAGGCTTGTAGTTGGTCGCATAGTGTAAAATCCAGTATAATAAAAACAGATAGAAATAAGCCGATGGAGGCGTAATGAATGGAAAAGCGTTTTAGTGAAATGACCGCATATGAACTTAATAATGAAATTGCTCAACTGAACGAAAAAGCGAAAAAGGCAGAACAAATGGGGATGGCTAGCGAATTCGCAGTGTATGAGCGCAAAATGCTTATTGCAAAAGCGTACTTGCTAAACCCGGATGATTATAAACCTGGCGAAACGTATGAAATGATTGATGAACAATCGAGCTTTTTAATTTCTTATATGAATGGCAGGTTTGCTTGGGGGTTTCGTAACGGAAGCAGCGAGCTAGAAGGAGTTCCAATTTCTGTATTAAAATTAGAACAATAAATGCTTTGTGTAGTAGAGTACCAGTAAAGCGGAAATGTTAAGGTAAGGTTTACGTTTAAGATCTACCGAGTATGGAAGCACTCGATGCCAAAATATCTCGCCGTCACCAATATAAAAAAAAAGGAGAAGCAGAGGAGTTGCTTCTCCTTTTCAAAGTAAGGAAGGAAAAGGTTTGAAGATTGGACACGTTCAATGGGAATTATGAACGTTTTCTTGTTTGGACTTTAAGAACGTAGTTGTGGAGGCCTCTTTCTGTTTCACCGTTCACTTGATGGAATGCATGCTTTGGATTAGCTCGTGGAGATTGAAATGGGTCAGCATAGTTTTTACCTCTTACCTTATGCAAGGTAAAACACCTCCTAGATAGCTTAGAGAAATGAAATCAATGTCATGTCATTAGCGGGATTGATTCGATTGCATCATTCGTTGTTGAGGATGATCCCGAATACTGCCATCAGCTCGTTTTGAAGAATACTCTTCTTTCGCTCTTGGTTCTCCCGAAAATGATTTACGGTTTGGAAATCCTTTCTCTTTGTTACGCATCGGTGAACCCTCCTTTGACGACAACTTAAAGTTAAACCAAACATTAAATCAAGCACTGAATTGTCTGTGCTTCTCTCCTAGTATGAGAAGGTACAAGCGATCATATGATATGCAATAATTGTTAGAGGAGGTAACCTTTAATGAATGAGCGAATTGAACGCTTAGCTGATCAATTACTTAAACGAAATGATCAATTATCCTATGGACAAGCTCGAAAATGGGTTGAGAACTTATGGGAAGATTTTGAAGCGACAAGAGCAAAATCAGGAAGAACATATGAAGGGCCTGAAAAAACAGAACAAATTGTAATGCAATGGATCACCAACTACGGACCATATTTACATGAATATGCGTCAAAAAATGAAAAATTTAAACATTTACTCGAAGACGACAGTTTGAAAAATTAGTTTTCCTTGCAATGAAAGAATATTGTTACATAAAAAAGGTTGACTCAAGTGCCAGTAGAACTAGACACTCAGGAGTCAACCTTATGATTGTGTAGAAAGCTGTAGTTTTCGTTTTAACGTTTCTTCACTATATACCCAACCAGTATAGGAGCTGGCGATATCGAGGTTTTCATCTAATTGAACGATCGCTACAAACGGATAATGGCCTTTTGTACGATATCTTAAATCAACAAATCGAACTTCATGTTGATTATCAACACTTTCGACTTCCCAACGATAGGTCGGAGAAAAGGAAAGAAATGCAGATAGGTTGGCGTCTTTTCTTGCTGCATTAATAATTGGATCATCGGGTATCGGTTCAAATGGATATTGCTCAAAGAAATTAATTTTGTGATTTCTAGACTCGGCCACGTACAACATTTCTTTTGTTCGGATCACAAGATGCCATTGATTCCAGCGAAATGTAGGTGAAATAAACACATGAGTTGCAGTTGGATGGAGAGACTGAGCATGTGCAATAACTTTTGAACGTGCTTGAAACCTCCATATGTAATAAAAGATAAGAACTAAGTAAATCGTCAAGAATGTATATCCAGGATCAAATCCATAGCGCCATAAAATGATCCCAACGACATGTGCTAAGAAAATAAAAGGGTCAAAAATATTGATAGATCCTAAAGCAATCCACCTATGAGTCACAGGTCGCAAAGCTTGTGTACCATAAGCGTTAAATATGTCGACAAAAACATGAAGGAAAACTGCGATGAATGTCCAAAGCCATAGATGTAAATAATTCGCTTCCGGAACAAACATAGAAATTCCACCCGCGATAATAAAAGGCCATATCAATATGGCTGGTAAGGAGTGAGTAATGCCACGGTGATTACGGATATAAACGGCATTATTTCTCAATTTTAGGACGGTATCGAAATCGGGAGCTTGCGAACCGATAATTGCAGCTACCATAACCGTTTGTCTCATAACCGGGTCATTTCCAACGACAGGATCTAATGTAGCAAGCCCACCGAGAGCAATTCCCATAACCACGTGAGTTCCAGTATCCAAGTTTGAACGACCTCCTTTCGGTGAAGCTTAATTATAAAGGCGCTTTCCACATCAGGTCTAGTTACAGCACTGACGTCTGGTGGGATTCGCTTGCTTGGGATAACGTATCAAAATAGCAGATACGGACACACAGGCCCTTATTTCTGTCAAAACCGCTTCTTTTCTTGATTTAGAGGACTCAGAAACCTTTATTTACGACTATTAGAGATTTTTTTAACTAGTTTTAGGCAAATAAGGGCTTCTTAGTCCGTTAAGACCTTCAAAAAGGTGCTTTTTGTTAAAATAAGGGCCTCAGAGTCCGCTAAAAATAAAAACAAAACTTAAAGTTTGTAATAGCTGACCGACAGCTCAATATCCACTGCAGTATACGCTACCTAAGCGTTTGCATCCGTTTTTCTTACTAAAGTCATTACTATATTTATACCCGAAATCGCACTTATTAAAAAGGGGGAATTGAGATTATGACACAATCTTTACAAATTTTTATGGAGTATAGAATAAAATCACAAATGGTAAACGAATATGAACAAGCTATGGAGCATATTATTGCGGAACTTCCAAACTTTGAAGCGTCAGAAATTCAGTGGTTTGTAGCGACCGATCAGCCGCATTTATATGTTGAGATGTTTAAAGTCCCAACTGAAGCTCATTATGTAGCGCTTAAGAAACTAAGACGAGATGAGGAGCATCATCTGTTTAGTAAAATTCATTCCATGGTTGAAGGTGGCAAAGAAAAAATTCATTGTTGGGCATTTCGTGCCAAGAAAGAAGTGTAATCTGGAGGTTAAAAGGTTGACAGAAATACTACAAGAATTTGACATAAAAGGTTTTCGAGATCAGTTAGTTTATTGGTTTGAAGAACATAAAAGAGATTTACCATGGAGAAGAACAAACGATCCGTATCGAATTTGGGTTTCAGAAATAATGCTTCAACAAACCCGTGTCGATACGGTTATTCCTTATTATAATAACTTTGTACAAAAATTTCCAACATTACAAGACCTAGCTTATGCTGAAGAACAGGATATTCTTAAGGCGTGGGAGGGGTTAGGCTACTATTCTCGGGTGAGAAATTTACAAACGGCTGTCCGTGAAGTTGTCGAGCACTATGGTGGCAAGGTGCCGGATACTATAAAAGAGATCAGCCAATTAAAAGGTGTAGGACCGTATACGGCCGGGGCCGTATTAAGTATTGCCTATCATAAACCAGAACCGGCTGTAGACGGGAATGTCATGCGGGTTATTTCAAGAGTTCTCTTAATTGAAGAAGATATTGGGAAAGCAAAAACGAGACCTATTTTTGAAAAAGCGTTAGCTAAGATGATTTCACCGGACAAGCCGTCTGAGTTTAATCAAGGATTAATGGAGTTGGGTGCATTAGTTTGTACACCGAAATCCCCTGGTTGTTTACTGTGTCCCGTTCGAGACCATTGTCGAGCTTATCATGCTGGTAAAGAGAAAAGCTTGCCCATTAAAGAAAAGAAAACAAAAGTTACAGTAAAAGACATGGCTGCAATTGTACTGCGAAATAAACAAGGGGAAGTTCTCATTCAACGTAGGCCAGATACAGGCCTGTTAGCAAAGCTGTGGCAGTTTCCGAATGTCGAAGTTACCAAAGGTGCAGACAGGCAAAAAGAATGTTTACAAGAATTTTTTCGTTCGGAACTCGAAATTTCTGTTAAAATAGAAGAACCAGTACAAAAAGTCGAACATGTTTTTTCACATCTCGTTTGGAACATCACGGTTTATGAGGGGACCCTTTTATCAGAAGATCATGTAAGTAGTGAAGATACGAGATGGGTAGATGGAAATTCGATTGAAAGCTATCCATTCCCGGTATCGCATCAGAAAATAATCGAACAGCAAATAAGAAGGTGAATGTTATGGATTTAAATCTCAGCAATAAAGTTGTACTAGTAACTGGGGGTTCCAAAGGAATTGGTAAAGCAATCGCCAAAGGATTTCTCGAAGAAGGCGCAAAAGTAGCGGTCATGGCTCGAGACGCTTCTGTTTTAAAAGAGGTAGAACAAGAATTAAGAGGTGTTGTAGGTATTTCAGCAGATCTAACAAATACTGCCGAACGTGAACAAGCTTTTAATCGGTTCCTATCCGAATTTGGAACGATCGATATTTTAATAAATAATGTCGGTGGAAGTAATGGATCAACCACAACAGAAACAGACTTAGCTTTGTTTGAAGAGGCGATGCAACTTAATTACTTTTCTGCGGTTCATTTTAGTAAATTAGCCTTACCAATTATGAAGAAACACCAATCAGGTGCAATCGTAAATATTTCATCTATATTTGGTAGGGAATCTGGCGGTAAACCGACATATAATAGTGCAAAGGCAGCAATGATCAGCTTTACAAAATCTCTTGCTGACGAAGTGATTAAAGAGGGTATTCGTGTCAACGGCGTAGCACCAGGTTCAATCCTCCATCCAACGGGAAATTGGCAAAGACGATTAGAGGAAGATCCAGAGAAAATTCAGCAGTTTATTGCGAATGAAATCCCGGCTGGTCGTTTTGGTTCGGTTGAAGAGGTTGCTAATACAGTTCTCTTTCTAGCGAGTGAAAAAGCATCATGGGTGGTTGGAGCTACGTTAAATGTTGATGGGGGTCAATCAAAATCGAATTTTTAAGGGGGAAATCCTATGTATTCAGACGAGCAGAAAAAAACGCTGTACGATGTGATTAAACGCCGTCGGGATGTAAGAACTTTTACAAGCCAAGCAGTTCCTGAAGAAGCGATCATGAACATTATTCAAGCGGGCCATGATGGACCATCGGTCGGCTTTATGCAACCGTGGAATTTTGTTATCATTCAATCTCAAGAAGTAAAAGAAAAGCTAGCTTGGGCAGCCAACAAGGAAAAAAGAGCCCTTGCGATTCATTATGAAGATAAAGATGAGAAGCATCAAAAATTTCTTGGATTAAAAGTACAAGGCTTAAAAGAAGCACCGATAACGATCTGTGTAACATGTGACCCAACGCGAGGCGGCTCACACGTGCTTGGAAGAAACTCAATTCCTGAAACGGACGTAATGTCTACAGCGTGCGCGATTCAAAACATGTGGCTTGCGGCTACTGTAGAAGGATTGGCCTTAGGTTGGGTCAGCTTTTACAAGAAAAACGATATTAGAGACATTTTAAATATTCCGCCACACATCGATCCAATTGCTCTGCTTTCCATTGGGTATACCGACAATTATCCTGAAAAACCAATTTTAGAAGCTGAAGGTTGGGAGAAAAGGCGCCAATTAGACGGACTTATTTTTGCAGAAAAATGGGGCAACAAAGTAGAATAGAAAACAACAGAAAAATAAGGGGGCATTTATATGCTATTAGAAAAAGGAAATGAGTATCCATACTCATCACAGAGAATGGTCACATACGGCAAAAAAGGAATGGTGGCAACTTCTCAACCACTTGCTGCCCAAGCAGGCCTAGACATCTTGAAAAAAGGTGGAAATGCAATTGATGCAGCAATCGCTACAGCAGCTTGTCTTACAGTAGTGGAACCTACATCCAATGGAATTGGTGGGGATGCATTTGCACTCGTCTGGACCAAGGGAAAATTACACGGGTTAAATGCAAATGGGCCGTCACCAAGCTCCATTTCTATCGAGGCAGTTAAAGAAAAAGGACATGAAGAAATTCCGAAATTTGGTTGGATTCCGGTTACGGTCCCAGGTGTACCTGCAGCGTGGGCGGAATTATCGGAAAAGTTCGGGAAATTACCTTTAAAAGAAGTACTTCAGCCAGCGATTGAGTATGCAGAAAACGGCTATCCGTTGTCTCCAGTGTTAGCTTATTTCTGGAAAGGTGCTTATAACAGCTACAAAAAACAATTAAATGGCGATGAATTCAAACATTGGTTTGAAACGTTCGCACCAGGTGGCAAGCCACCGGAAGTAGGCGAAGTTTGGTCATCGAAAGGTCACGCTGATACGCTAAGAGCCATTGCTGAAACGAATGCAAAAGATTTTTATGAAGGTGAACTTGCTGATAAGATTGATGCGTTCTCGAAACAATATGGCGGTTTTTTACGTAAAGAAGATTTACAAAACTATAAGCCTGAGTGGGTTGATCCTATTGGTGTGAACTACCGCGGCTACGACGTATGGGAAATTCCGCCGAGCGGTCAAGGACTCGTCGCACTGATGGCGTTAAATATCGCAAAAGGGTATGAGTTTTCTCATCGCGATAGTGTGGACACATTACATAAGCAAATAGAGGCAATGAAATTAGCGTTTGTCGATGGCATGAAGTATATTACTGAACCGAAGCATATGAAAACAACAGTGGACAAGCTGTTATCTGAAGAGTATACAAAAGCAAGAAGGGACCTAATCGGAGATGAGGCTTTATTACCTGAAGCCGGAGAACCACCTCGAGGTGGAACAGTATATCTAGCAACAGCCGATGAAGAAGGAAATATGGTTTCGTTCATTCAAAGTAATTACATGGGCTTTGGATCGGGTCTTGTGGTACCTGGCACTGGAATTGGACTGCAAAACCGTGGTCATAACTTTTCGATGGATCCAAACCATGATAACGCTCTTGCACCAAATAAAAAGACGTTCCATACCATTATTCCTGGCTTCTTAACAAAAGATAATGAAGCTGTCGGTCCGTTTGGAGTAATGGGAGGATTTATGCAACCACAAGGTCATATGCAAGTGGTTATGAATACAATTGATTTTAAATTAAACCCTCAAGCTGCTTTAGATGCACCGCGTTGGCAGTGGATGAAGGACAAGACTGTATTAGTAGAGCAATCGATGCCGAGTCATCTTGTCCAAGCGTTAGCCGCAAAAGGGCATCAAGTTCAGATTGCACCTCATTCCGGCAGCTTTGGCAGAGGACAAATTATTTGGCGTGATCCTAAAACCGGGGTTTTAGCAGGTGGAACCGAGATGCGAACAGATGGTGCAATTGCTGTCTGGTAAATAGAAAGGAAATCCAACATGAAATTACAGTGGGAATTATTTATTGCGTTTTTTAGAGTCGGGATTTTTGGTTACGGGGGTGGACCTGCGTCTATCCCTCTCGTTCAAAAAGAGGTTGTCGAGCGATATCAGTGGATGGATAATGACGAATTTGGAGACATCCTTGCCATTGGTAATACACTGCCAGGGCCGATTGCAACGAAAATGGCAGGTTATATCGGATACCGAGTTGGTGGCTACATTGGCATGGTAACTGCACTTATGGCATCCATTGTTCCGACCATTATCTTAATGATTGTATTTTTAACGTCCTTAGCCGCATATAAAGATCAATCCTGGGTTCAAGGCATGACACATGGTGTTCTTCCTGTAGTCGGTGTAATGATGGCTGTTTTAACTTGGCAATTTTTTGATAAAGGAAGAGAAGGTCTTGGCTGGGTAAAAACATCAGCGTTAGTTATCATATCTTTAATTATCATTGAGTTTTTAGGAATCCATCCTGGAATTGTCATAGCTATTCTCCTCACTTATGCACTAGTTGGCGGCAAGAAGAAATCTAGTGAGAAGGAGGGGGCATAACCATGATATATGTTGAAATATTTATCGCCTTCTTTATTCCAGGGATTATCGGCTATGGCGGCGGTCCAGCCTCCATTCCGCTCATTGAGCATGAAGTCGTTCATCGTTATGGTTGGATGACTGTTGACGAGTTTGGGGAAGTGTTAGCATTAGGTAACGCGTTGCCAGGCCCAATTGCAACAAAGATGGCAGGCTTCGTTGGTTATGAGCAAGGAGGAGTACTCGGTGCGATTGTCGGTGTCTTTGCTACTGTAGCACCATCTCTTGTCTTAATGATCGCATTACTGAGCCTCCTATACAAATTCCGTCATTCACCAAAAGTAAAAAAAATGACGATGCTCATCCGCCCAACGATCGCTGTATTATTAGGTGTACTAGCATATCGCTTCTTTGCTTCTTCTTACGAAGCAACAGGAGTATGGCAAACAGGTCTACTCATTGTTATTAGTTTATTACTTTTAGAAAAATGGAAGGTACACCCCGCACTTGTCATAGCCGGTGCATTAGTATATGGCGCAGTATTTTTAGGGTAAGGCACTTACGAGAAGTTCAAACCTAAATTGGCTTCAGCTGACTCAGAATTTTATTAAATGAAAAAGGTCGCATGTGTTGTTTAGTTTAAACATCACCATGCGACTTTTCTATTTTTATAGTCGAACTGAATAATAGGTACTGCATTTTGTTGGAAGAATGCTTACTCGTCGTTATCCATCAAATGGATTTCTTCTAATGCTTGTTTTGTCTTAGGTGTACCGAGCTCATAAATGGTACGGTACACTTGATTTAGCCCGCGTTGTGTCTCACGTCGATCCGCTTCTGTAAACTCTTCATTAAAATGTTTGAACGTAAAAAGGTCAGCTGCTTCAAGGTCGTGAGCTTGAACTTCTTGTAACAATTTTTGAAGGTCTCGGTATTGTTCGTCTGTGGCCTCAATTTCATATTCAATCATCTGACCGTCATGGACAGGTGTACGACTGATGTTGTCCATACTAATTGGATTTAAATTGACGTAGTAAATATCTTTTCCCATGAAAAAGACTCCCCCTTAACTTATTTATAAGATGTCTGGCTCCATCGGATCGAGGTCGCTTCGGATCATCAAATGTGTCTAAAGAGCAAGACACTTATTGTTGGTCCTTCAGCGCTTGTCGCCGATAAGCAGGCGCCTTCCGCTTTTCTTGTTAGGTTTTGCAAGAGGGAGGGTTTATAAACATTTTAAAACTTAATTAGAATATTTCCGCTAAAACTTTTACTTTCGATCGCTTCATGAGCTTTGGCGGCATCTTTGAAGTCGAACACTTTACCAATATGAGTTGATAATTTCTTTTGAGCAAAAAGCCTTGAGATTTCTTCACCCGCACTTTTTAATTCATGTGGTGGAGCCTTAAATAATAGTACACCTATTAACGATGCATTTTTCATATTTAAATAGCGCCACGGTAATGTCGGAGTATTATTTTTCGGTGAACCAATCGTAACAATTCGGCCCCCGTTTGCTAAGACTTCAAAATTAGTCTCCATGTTCTCACTTAATGAAACATCCAAAATGACGGGAACGCCTTCGTTGTTCGTCCATGCATTCACCTCATCGACTAAATTTGTTTCATTATAGAGCACCACTTTATCAGCACCAGCATTACTCGCAATGGTTGCTTTTTCAGCAGAACTTGCGGTTGCAATCACATTAGCCCCGTGTTGTTTGGCAAGCTGAACAGCAGCATTTCCAACCGCGCCAGCAGCCCCGTAAATCAGTACAGTCTCGCCGGCACTTAATTTTGCCCGGTTAAACAAAGATAAATAGGCAGTTACAAAAGCCATGGATAAAGCAGCACCGTCTTCTTCACTGAGATGACTTGCAAGTGGAAATACCTTATCTTCTGTTACCGAGACAAATTCAGCTGCCGTTCCTTTAATATTTGTTCCCCAAACACGGTCACCGACTTTCCACTTCGTTACATTGGGTCCTATTTCAACAATCGTTCCACCTAAGTCAAAATGCGGGATATATGGAAATTGGTCGACGGGACGGACCCCTGATCGAAAATATGTATCAACTGGATTCACGCCGCTTGCGCCTACTTTTACTAATACCTCACCTGGTTGTGGCGATGGTTTTTCAACCTCTATTATTTCAAGAACTTCTGGTCCGCCATGTTTCTGATAAGCTACTGCTTTCATTATTATTCCCTCCTATAAAATAGTTTTTAGCCGTTGGGCTGCTTCTTTTAATTTTTCTTCATTTTGTACTAAGGCAATCCGTACATATCCTTCTCCACCGGTACCAAATGCATTTCCTGGTGTCACAACAACGCCAGCATCTAATGCAGCGAGCGAAAACGACATGGAAGAATAGTGAGGAGGAACCTTAGCCCACACAAACATACCGCCATCGGGCCGACGGACGGTCCAACCAATTTCATTAAGTGCCTGAATTAAAACATTACGGCGTCGTTCATAGGTTTGACAATGTTCGTCTAGAAAAGTAAAGTCTCCTGTTAAAGCTTCCACTGCAGCATGCTGGACAGGTAAAAATACGCCATAGTCTAGATGTGATTTTAACACAGCAAGTGGTTGAAGAAAGCTTGGATCACCGATTACGTATCCTATTCTTGCTCCAGCCATATTAAAACTTTTCGATAAGGAATTAAACTCAATGGCTGTTTTTTCAGCTCCTGGAATCGAGAAAATACTTAATGGTTCTCTTCCATCAAAAAGAAGCTCAGAGTAAGCAAAATCATGCAGGATTAAAATATTATGATCAGAACCAAATTGAATTAATTTCTCAAAATAGCATTTATCTGCCAAGGCAGACGTTGGGTTCCCAGGATAGTTTGTAATCATTAGCTTTGCCCGTTTTCTAATATCAGCTGGAATTGCTTCAAGGTCCGGCATAAACTGGTTTTCTTCCGTTAAAGAAACATAATATAATTCAGCACCAGCAATATGTGCACAAGCTGAATAAATCGGATACCCTGGGTCAGGGACAATGATTACATCCCCTTCATCTAAGTAAGCTAAAGCGATATGAGCTAAACCATCTTGCGAGCCCATGAGTTGAAGAACACTGGACGGTTGAACTTCAACCCCATATCTTTCTTTATAAAAATAAACGACGGCTTCATTAAACGTTTGTGTGCTATTGATCGCATATTGATAAGAATGGTCACGAAGTACTTCTTCAGCAAAAATTTTTCGTACACTTTCTGGCGGCGGCTGATCAGGACTGCCGATACTTAAATCAATCATGTCTATGCCTTGACTCAGTTTCTCTCTTTTCCGTTCAGCCATTTCAGAAAAAACACTTGTAGTTAAATGGTCTAATCTCCGTGAAGGGTTAATCATTGTATCCTCCTCCAAAACATTCCTTTACAGAATATTCTATCGGAAATTATAGGGTTTGCCTATTTATATGGTTGAATTGAATTGAAATTTCTGCCCTCTTTTTAAGTGATGAGCTTGGGGAGAAGAGCATTAAGAAAGAGGACACAATTTGCACCCTGTGTCCTCTTTCATTACGGTAGAAGTTCAATTAATCATAATGAATTTGACTGCCATGCTCATAATCAGCTTCTTGTTTAAAACCGCCTCTATGTTCGATTTCTTTTATGATTTCACGATGAATGGTAACTCCTTCAGAATTTAAATATGGAGTCATTTGCTGTAAGCTTTTATGAAAATAAGCCAATTCCTTATCAGACCAATCTGTCTTAGACATCATTGAGAGTTCAGTCATGTCACGTCCTACGTACATACAGAGTGTCCCCCTTATTTAATGATACTTATAGTGTTTGTGAGCAGCCCTCGTCTTATGCTTGACAACGGATTGAATAGTTGGTGGAGAAACTTCATTTTTTTGTAAAATTTTTTTTGGATAAAGTGTTAAAGTTCAGGACAATCTAACTTCTGTGGAGGTGATACTCATGAATAACAACCAACAAAACCAAGCTTCAAAAACAAACGCTCAACAGGTGAGACAGCAAAACGCTGCTTCAGCTCAAGGGCAAAGCTACAACACTGAATTTGCTAGTGAAACTGATGTACAAGAAGTACGTCAGCAAAACCAGCAATCAGCGGCACGTAAGCAACAAGCTTCTTCAAACCAACAAGGTCAATAATTATTATTGACGCCAGGCACTTTCTGAGAGACGTTCAGAAAGTGCCTTTTTTATGTTTAAGTGGGTGGAAATGTTTTTTATGGCATAAACCATTTACTGGATGAATGCTGATGAAGAGGTCCATGAATGAGTTTAATTAAAGTAAATACCATTAAATGTATTAATTATTAGCTAGGCATATATTTAGATTTATAAACTTACAGTAAATGTAATAATTATTATCTAAACAGATACTTAGGTTAAATAATTTACAATAAATGTAATAACAATCATCTAAAAAGATATTTAGATTAAATAATTTACAATAAATGTAATATTTTCGTACTAAACAGGGATTTAGATCAATTATTTTCCACATCCTAGTAATTATGAGGTCTAAATGCGTACTTAGGTTGTTTTTTTACCATTATAAGTAAAATTCTTGTCCTAAACCTCGCTTGAAGCTTGCTTTTACATAATAAGGTCGATCAGCACCGTTTCAAACCGTATCAACCAGCCTCACTCCCACCCCGTCTAATCAAGCAATTTGGTCTAAAAGTTATTTCTTCAAAGCAAATCGGAAAGAAAAAAATGGTTATTCATTTTAAAATAAATTTGAAAAATGTATAATAATATAGATAAAACTTTTTTGTGGCGTAAACAGTGAACCGTTTTGATAGTTTTCTTAGGGGGAAGGAGAAAACGTATGTTCTGGAAAAGGAAACGTAAAAAGGAGGAAGAAGAAAGAAATCAACAAGAGATTGATGTTTCAATTGATGAAGTAAGACAGGCAATCAAGCAATGTGCAAGTGATATGCCAATGGGAATTTCGTTACGATCGTTAGTGAACGAGGATCATTCCATTAACTTTAAATTACTAAAAAATATTCTAAAAGGCATACCTAAGCAAAAATTTTACATGTCAAAAGAGACGTTTGAAGTATTTGAAGACGCTGAAAAGGCAAAAACAATTGATAAAGTACAAATTGCTGTCGATCAATATATAAGCGAGAAAAATGAGATCCCGGTTATGCCTGGAGATCCAACATTTCGAATTAGTTACTTTCTAATTAAGGAATATATACATCATGAGCAGCCAGATTACCCGTTATATATCGATCCTAACGACCGTTTAGTTACACACCGGCGTCCAAATCAGTAAGCGAGAAAGGAGTAATCCATGGATTTCCCCAAGACTGGAAGTGTTATTCAAATCCAGAGTTACAAGCATAATGGCTTCATTCATCGCGTCTGGGAAGAAACTGTGGTACTAAAGGGGACGTCAAAAGTAGTAATTGGTGGTAATGACCGTATTTTAGTTAAGGAAGCAGATGGTCGCCAGTGGCGGACACGTGAGCCGGCTATATGTTATTTTGATGCAAATCATTGGTTTAATACAATTGGTATGATCAGATCCGACGGGATTTACTATTACTGCAATTTAGGCTCCCCTTTTACATGGGATGAAGAAGCGTTAAAGTATATTGATTATGATCTAGATATTAAAGTTTATCCTGATATGACGTATAAGCTTTTAGATGAAGATGAATACGAAGTGCATCGAAAGCAAATGAAATACCCTGACCAAATCGATCATATACTAGAGCGAAATGTAGAAGAGCTCATCTCATGGATCCATCAACGCAAGGGGCCATTTGCACCTCAATTCGTTGAAATGTGGTACGAGCGCTTTTTACAATATCGGCTATAGAGGCTGACTCATAAGTATCTGTTCTCCTCATATTGTGATATATAGGGTGTCCCATAAAAGGGTGACACTCTGTACATCTTAATAAGGTGTAACAGATACTTGTCATTGAGTCTGCCTTTTTTATCATGGTTTAGCTGGCACTAAGATGCCCACTTTAAGCGTTGAAGGAAAAAAGGCTTAGTGGCAGGCGATTGAGCAGGAAGGTGCCTAGAGCTAGAAATCTTCAAAGGTTTTTTGCTTTTTCCTTTTTGGCCTACAGGATTGAAATGGCGGACTCAGAGGCCGTTATTTCGATTAAAAGCTGTTAATTGATTAGTTTATAGGACTGAGAAGCTCTTATTTACCATTTTCGGGTGGTTTCTTCGTGTTTTTATTGAAAATAAGGTCCTCTGAGTCCACTAAACCCTAAAACAAAGGCTATTTTGTTAGAATAAGGTCCTCTGAGTCCGTTAAAAAATGAGCTAGTGTAAAAACAGAAGTTTCGGGATTGTCGGGCTTTCGCCTAGCCATAGCAAGGCTACCATTAACAAGGTTAAATGCTAATGCTGGAACTAGCACCAAAACACCTGACTTTACTTCAGCACGTAAACATAATGAATATATGGGGGGATCGATCTGACCTCTATAAGAAGATATTTAAAATTTGTAAAGCCGTATTGGAAGATTGTTGTAGTTGCTGTTTGTATCGGCATCTTTAAATTTGGGATACCGCTTTTAACACCGCTAATTGTAAAGTATGTTATTGATGACATTGTATTAGCGGAAACATTATTACAAGATGAAAAAATCACAAAATTACTTTGGTTAATGGGTATTATGTTCTTCGTTTTCGTAGTTGTGCGGCCGCCCATTGAGTACTATCGTCAATACTATGCGCAATGGATTGGAAGTAAAGTATTATATGATATCCGTAAAAAACTGTTTTCACATATTCAAAAATTAAGTCTCCGTTACTATTCCAACCGAAAAGTCGGGGAAATTATCTCGAGAGTCATTCATGATGTTGAGCAAACAAAAAACTTCGTCATCACAGGCTTGATGAATATTTGGCTTGATTTATTTACTATATTAATAGCACTGGCGATCATGTTTACAATGAGCCCATGGTTAACGTTAGTTGCGATATGTATGTTCCCGTTTTATGGTTTCTCAATTAAATATTTCTACTCTCGTTTAAGGCACTTAACACGGGTACGCTCTCAAGCGTTAGCCGAAGTTCAAGGTCACCTTCATGAGAGAATTCAGGGCATGAATGTAATTAAAAGCTTTGCTTTAGAAAATTACGAGAAAGAGCAGTTTGCAAATCGAAATGGACACTTTCTCGAGAGAGCCCTTGATCATACTCGCTGGAATGCGAAGACCTTTGCGGTGGTTAACACGATAACGGACGTTGCGCCGCTTCTTGTCATACTTGTTTCGGGTTATTTTGTCATCACTGGACGGTTAGAAATTGGAGCGATGGTGGCTTTTGTGATGTATATGGAGCGCTTGTATAATCCTCTTAGAAGACTTGTTAATTCTTCGACTACGTTAACTCAATCGATTGCTTCAATGGACCGTGTATTTGAATTTTTAGATGAGAAGTATGACATTGTAGATCTTGAAAATGCTAAGCCTCTAAAATATGTAAAGGGCGATATTTCTTTTAAAAATGTAACCTTCCGTTATGATGAAGACAGTTTAACAGTTATAAAAGATTTTAATTTGGAAGTAAAAGCTGGAGAGACGATCGCCTTCGTTGGAATGAGTGGCGGGGGTAAAAGTACAATCATTAGTTTAATACCGAGATTTTATGATGTAACAGAAGGTTCCATTGAAATTGACGGTTATGATATTCGAAATTACGAAGTTCAAAGTATTCGAGATAAAATAGGCATGGTGTTGCAAGATAATATCCTGTTTAGTGACACAATAAAGATGAATATTTTGATGGGAAATCCGAGTGCTTTCGACGATGAAGTCATCGCTGCAGCTATGGCAGCTAATGCCCATGATTTTATTATGAATTTACCTAATGGATACGATACTGAAGTAGGTGAACGAGGAGTTAAGCTGTCAGGCGGGCAAAAACAACGGATTGCAATTGCGAGAGTTTTTCTAAAAAATCCACCTATATTAATATTCGATGAAGCCACATCAGCACTCGACCTAGAAAGTGAACACTACATTCAAGAAGCTTTAGAAATCTTAGCAAAAAACCGGACGACATTTATTGTGGCCCATCGACTGTCTACGATTACTCATGCTGACCGAATTGTCGTTGTAGAGGATGGAAGAATTGCTGAAATCGGTACACATGATGAGCTAATGAAAAAGGACGGAAGCTACAAACGGCTTTTTGAAGTCCAGCAGTTGAACTAGAAAGAACATGATCTTTAAATTATAGTAACTAGAGCTTGAAGTAAAAAAAAGGAATTGAAATTGAAGAAGCCGATTATGGCTTCTTTTATTTTTTTTAGAAGACAAATTTCTACTTGTTGCACGCATTGCGCAAACACTTGCGCAATGCTAAAAAAAATCACCCTTTCTTAGGTAAAAAACTTTCAATGAAACAATGTCATTTTATTGTTAGTGGCAAAAAAGTTAATAAGTTTATAAAGTTTGGAAATAAAATACAAAATAGAGGGCGTTATAGACTAGTCATACTATTGATTCAGTCGATTTAATAGTATTTAAGCTCTACCAACTATTAATAAAAAAGTCTATCTTTTTGGTCATTGTTTAAAAGGGGTTTTCATAGTAACTTTTAAATAAGGAAAGCGCTTGCATTTGTGTTATGGAATTTTGAGTATTCCTTAACTTTTTTTATCTTTAATTTGTGCAAACGTTTTTACATAATGAGGAAGGGGAGTAGAAATAATGGTTAAAAGGAAAAAACAAAGAAGTATTTCTATCTTTTTAGTTTTCCTAATGGTATTCAGCCTTTTAACTGGAGCGTTTCCAGCGGTTGCTGCAGGGACAAATGACACAATAAAAAGCCCGGTAGTCGACAAAAAAGGGAACGTTACTTTTAATGCTGAACACGAGGGGGACAACCTTTATGTAGTTGGAAGTATTAATGAGTGGGACGTTGCAAACGCAGTTCTTATGAAAAAGCAAAATGGCATTTTTTCTACAACGTTAAACTTAAGTCCTAATAAATACGAATACAAATATACATTAGCTCAAAATTGGGATGAGGGTGACTTCATTGATCCATTAAACCCTCACAGTGAAGGTGGAAATTCCATTCTTTACGTACCAGGGGTTAAGGTAGATCAAATTCCTAGCTCTTTAGAACAAGGTAGTGAAACAACCTTAAAAGGAAGCTTTATCGATGAAGTTGGAGGAACTACTGAAGTAACTCCAAACTGGTCATTAGTTACATCGGTTGAAGGTGTTGAATTAACAGGTAATGTTTTAACCGTTGCAAGTGATGCTGAAGCTGGAAAAACGTTTAGAATTCAGGCGGAACATGATGGCTATGTGTCCGAAAGAGAAGTCACAATCGTTAGTGGTTTAAATGAATTTATCATTAACTACTATCGTCATGATGGCAAGGCAATAGATTGGAATATGTGGATTTTTGGAGCAGGACTAAATGGCGCTGCTTATGATTTCCAAGCTTTAGATGGTGAGTTTGCCCAAGGCTCATATCAGTTTGTGCAAGATGAGATTTCTGTCATCACTAGACTTGGCAATTGGGAAAGCGAAGAAATGCGCAGAACCATTAAGATGCCTCAAGGTGAAAGCCAGGTGGAAGTATGGTTAGTTCAAGGAGATGACCAAGTCTACTATGAGAAACCAAGCTTGACAGCGGATCCTTATCAACCTCCAACTGTACGTTTTGTTTACGAAAGAGAAAACAAAGATTATACTGATTGGAATATTTGGGTTTGGAATACAGGTGCCAAAAATGGCCAAATTGACTTTGATGAAGTAAGTGATGTCGCGACTGCGAATATTGAAGTTGGAAAAACAACAAGGAACATGGGCTTTAAACTACGTAAAGGCACAGACTGGAGTGTCGTTGATGTAGATGAAGACCGCTCGATCCAAATTAGTCCGACTGAAAAGCTGACGAAAGTTTACGTAAAAGAAGGTAAATTAGAATTCTTTACGGTTCCTTTCGCGCAAGCTCCTTCTATCGAACAAGGTAATGTAACTTTCTTCTATCGTGATGCTGATCTTTATAAACAGGATGCAATGAACACGATTGACTCTGTACAAGTGAAGCTTGATGGAAAAGTTCATGATATGACTTTTGAAGAAAAGAATGAGCGTTTTATCTTCACATATGAAAATCTCGAAGAAGGAACGTATGAGTATACGTATCTCGTAACAAAAGATGGTGTTACGACAGAAATTACTGATCCTTATAACACCAATGCGGATGGAAAATCAATGATTGATCTTTCGTCGGTCACAATAGAAATAACGACAGAAGTAACACCAAACTCGATTAACTATAATCAAAATGCAGTACTAGCTTTAGAGGTTAAAGATCAAGATGGTAACGATGCTAATCTTGAAGCAATTAGAGAAATGTATGTTGATCTTTCTACTCTAGGTGGGAAAAAACGTACAACAATTGATCCAGAATTGAAAGCGATTACGATTGCTGTAAGAGACAATGTATCTGCTGGTACGAAGACCTTGCCAATTACAGTAGTCGATGTATATGGGAATACCCATAGTGGAGAAACGGAAGTTCATATCGAGCCTCGTGAGTTCTTAAACGAAGGTGACTTTGATTGGGATGAAGCTCGTATTTACTTTATGCTGACAGACCGTTTTGCTGATGGCGATGAAACAAATAATGTTCATTACGGGTATGATCCAAACAATCGAGGATCTTATCAAGGCGGGGATTTCAAAGGAATTACTAGTAATCTAGATTACCTTGATAATTTAGGAATCAATACTATTTGGATTACACCGATTGTAGAAAATGTCTATCATAACGTCGCTTACAATGACTCTAATGCAGCGATCCCTTATTACGGGTATCACGGTTACTGGGCATTAGATTTTGAAAAGCTTAACCCACATTTAGGAACGTTAGCAGATTTCCATGAGTTAATTGATGCTGCTAGTGATCGTGGCATTAAGATCATGGTTGACGTCGTATTAAACCATACAGGTTACGGATTAAAACTGGAAAATGGGAATGAAAAGAACCCGCCGAATGGTTTTCCTTCAGATGAAGACCGTCAAAAGTATGCAGACATGCTTCGTCAAGATGGTGGCGGCGGTGATGCAGTAACTGGTGAACTTGCAGGACTTCCTGATTTGATTACGGAGGACCCAGCTGTTCGTGAGCAAATCGTCGATTGGCAAGTAGGTTGGTTACAAAAAGCCACCACACCTAATGGAAATACAATTGATTATTTCCGTGTCGATACCGTCAAGCATGTTGAAGATACGACTTGGATGCACTTTAAAAACGAATTAACACTTGCTAAGCCTGAATTTAAGATGATTGGTGAAGCATGGGGGGCAGGGGCGAATAATCAATATACCGAACAATATTTAAATTCAGGAATGATGGACTCTCTATTAGACTTTGATTTTAAATATATTGCACGTGACTTAGTAAACGGGCAAATCGAGTCGGTGAATCGAAGAATTAAAGACAGAAATGACAGCATTAACAACAGTGCAACGTTAGGACAATTTTTAGGAAGTCACGATGAGGATGGTTTCCTACATCTTATCAATGACCAGGATACTAGTAAGTTGAAAGTAGCGGCAGCACTGCAAATTACGTCTAAAGGTCAACCGGTCATTTACTACGGTGAAGAACTAGGGTTATCTGGCAAGGATAACTGGCCGCATTATGATAATCGTTACAACTTCCCGTGGGATGAAGTAGAAGGAAACGATGTTCATGAACATTATCAAAAACTACTTAATATTCGTGGAGATTATTCACAAGTATTCTCAAAAGGTAGTCATGAACTAGTTAAAGGTAATAATGCTTCAGGTCATATGATTTTTAAGAGAAGTTATGAAGGCGAAACAGCCCTAGTAGGAATTAATACAAAAAAAGAGGCAGCAGAAGTAACGATTGCAGTTCCTTTTAAAGCAGGAGAAACGGTAGTAGACGTTTATAACAACACGACACTGACTGTTGGTAGTGATAAGACAGTTACATTAACTCTTCCAGGGCGTGAAGACGGAGGTACTTTTGTCATCGTATCTAGTGAAAAAGATGACGAGAGCGAAATTACAGTTCCGCCAATCGCAAACGATACACTTCGTATCCACTATCAACGAACAGACAATAACTTTAAAGATTTAGGTTTATGGTTATGGCATGATGTGGCATCACCTTCTGAAAACTGGCCAGCTGGAGGAACTCCTTTTGTAGAAGGTCAACGTACATCATATGGAGCCTATGTGGATATTCCAATTAAAAGGGATGCTCAAAAGATCGGTTTTCTCGTATTAAATACGAAGAACGGTGATAAAGACGGCGATGATAAACTAGTCGAACTCTTCTCTCCAGAAATCAATGAAGTTTGGATTAAACAAGGTTCAGATCAAGTATTTATCGTCGAGCCTATTGAGCTTCCAGAAAACACACTACGTATCCACTATGAAAGAACAGATAAAAACTACGACGGCTGGGGCACGTGGTTATGGGGAGATGTAGCTTCTCCTTCAAGTACTTGGCCAAGTGATGCAGTAGATGCAGCAGGTGTAGGTAAGTACGGTGCTTACTATGATGTGAAATTAACAGAGGCAGCAAAAGAAATTGGTTTCCTTTTTGTTAATAAAGCAAGTGGTGCACAAACAGGTGATTACAAGTTCTCACAACTAGAATACAATCAAATTTTTATTAAAGACGGTGACGACCAAGTGTATACTAACCCATTCGGTTCGATTCCGGTTACATTACTCTCAGGTGAAGTGCTATCTGACTCGAAAATCCAACTTCGTTTTTCTAAAACAGAAGGATTAGTAGAAGCAGATTTGAAAGAAGAGATCGAAGTAGTAGATCGTAATGATCAAGTGGTAAATATTGATGGCATTTCGATTAAAGACGATAGTATCGTTGAGCTAAATGGAGCATTTGACTTAGAGGTTCTTCCATTCACGATCACATATGGTGAACGTACGATTACAGTTGCTGGTGGTTGGAGAATGATCGATGAGATGTTTAGTTATGACGGTGAGTTAGGAGCAACGTTACATGAAGATGGAACAGCGACGTTAAAGCTTTGGTCACCGAAAGCAGATAATGTTTCAATTGTTCTTTATGATAACAAAGATCAATTTAAAGTAGTAAAAGAAGACATCCCGATGACGTTAGGTGATCGTGGAGTATGGCAAGTCACGTTAAACAAAGAGAACACAGGAAAAGATAGCTTAAGAGGTTTCTATTATCATTATGCAATTACACATGGGGATGAAACGAAACTAGCGCTTGATCCTTATGCGAAGTCAATGGCAACTTGGGCAAATCCAGAAAAGGGTGGCAAATACTCTATAGGAAAAGCGGCGATAGTAGATCCTTCTTCTGTTGGACCTGCGTTAGATTTTGCTAACATTGATGGCTTTGAAAAACGAGAAGATGCGATCATTTACGAAGTGCATGTAAGAGATTTTACATCTGATCCAAGCATTGAAAAACAATTAAAGGCCGATTTCGGTACGTTTAAAGCGTTAATTGATAAGCTCGATTATATTGAAGCTTTAGGTGTGACGCACATTCAGCTTTTACCAGTAATGAGCTATTTCTTCGGTAATGAATGGGAAAGAACCATTAGAGAGATGGAGTATTCATCAACAGGTAACAATTACAACTGGGGCTATGACCCACATAGTTACTTCTCACTTACGGGCATGTACTCAGAAAATCCGGATAACCCGGAAAAACGAATTGAAGAGTTCAAAATGTTAATTGATGAAATTCATAGCCGTGGTATGGGAGTTGTACTTGATGTGGTTTACAACCACACAGCGCGCGTTGATATTTTCGAAGATTTAGTTCCTAACTATTATCACTTTATGGATGCGGATGGTACACCGAGAACGAGTTTTGGTGGTGGTCGTTTAGGGACAACGCATGAAATGGCACGTAGAATTTTAGTTGATTCGATTTTATATTGGGTCGATGAGTTTAAAGTAGACGGGTTCCGCTTTGATATGATGGGCGACCATGATGCAGAAAGTATTCAGATCGCTTATGATCGAGCAAAAGAACTGAATCCGAACATTATTATGATTGGTGAAGGTTGGAGAACGTTTGTTGGTGATGAGGGAGATCCTGTAATGGCAGCGGACCAAGACTGGATGCAACATACAGAAAGTGTCGGAGTATTCTCTGATGATTTCCGTAATGAATTAAAATCTGGTTTTGGTAGTGAAGGTCAGCCTCGTTTCATTACAGGTGGTGCAAGAAGCATTCAGCAAATCTTTGATAACGTTGCAGCAAACCCGCATAATTTTGTTGCAACCCACCCTGGAGATGTCGTTCCTTATATTGAAGCACATGATAACTTAACGTTACATGATGTAATTGCGCAATCAATTAAAAAAGACCCTGAGTTCCATCAAGAAGAAATTCATCAGAGAATTCGTTTAGGGAACTTAATGGTTTTAACTGCTCAAGGAACAGCCTTTATCCATGCTGGACAAGAGTTTGGACGTACGAAACAGTTTAGAGCTGAAACGTCAGAAGCGCCGTACAAATCAACTTATATGACAGATGAAAATGGTAAGCCATTTGTTTACCCGTACTTCATCCATGATTCGTATGATTCTTCAGACCGAATTAATATGATTGATTGGGAAATGGCAACAAATGCAGAAAAGTACCCAATTAATAATTTAACTCGTGAGTATACAACTGGTTTAATTGAACTGCGTCGTTCGAGCGATGCCTTTAGATTAGGTACGATGGACGAAGTAAATGCGAATGTCTCGTTAATTAATGCTCCAGAAATGAATGAGAGAGATTTAATTATCGGCTATCAAACCGTTTCTTCTAATGGATCTGAGACGTACTACGTGTTCGTAAATGCTGATAGTAAGGAACGTACACTTACATTAGCAGATATTGATCTTACAGAAGGTAGTGTCATTGTTGACGGTAATGAAGCAGGTACTACAGAAGTCACTGAGCCTAATGGTTTTAACCTTTCTGCTGACCATATTACACTAGATGCTTTAACAGCTGTTGTTGTTAAGATCAGTGATGAAGAGGTTGAAGAACCAACTCATCCTGGCAAAGGAAAAGGTAAGGAAAAAGGAAAAGGAAATAGCCAAGGAAATGACAAAGGGAAGGACAACAATAAGCAAGGAAAAGGAAATCCAGGTCATTCCCCTAAAAAGTCAAATGATGGTGCTACTCACCCGAGAATGAATAGTGGTAAGGACACGTTTCCTCCAGCAAACGGTAAAGGTGCGGCAAACGGAGTGTTACCAGCATTCTTTAATCCATCTCCTTGGCAAATGAATTTTAATTACCAGTAATCATTAAGTTCATAGCGCCTATTGATTGACAGGAATTTAAATTATAAAGTAAAAAACCAGCAGGCACGCTTGTGTCTGCTGGTTTTCTTATACTGAGCTGAATTATTCTTCTTCTTTTTGAACCAGTACTTTATTATCGTCTTTATGATACGTAAAGAAACTGTCGACGAGATGATCTAAATGCTCGAGTTTTTCTTCGTATTCCATGATATGAGAAATGATAGGGAGAAGGTGAAGCCATTCTTCTTTACTAATTTCAGCTTGCTCATATAACTCCAAGTAGCTTTCCATTAAGTTAGTTTTACCTTCATCAATTTCCTCTAATACTTCAGGGCTTGGTTGAGAGTTTACTTTTCCAGCATACCTGAGTAGTATTCGATTATGATAATCGGTTAAACGTCTTAATTGATCTTTAATGAGTTCCTGAAGATTTTCTGGCATATGAAACAGTTCATTCTCACGACGTTCGATGTTTTTTAAAATGGTTGAGATCTTTTGACTGCTTAAAATCATTTGTTTAAATAAAACCACTTTACGAGCTTTACTGTATTTGTTTTTTATAAAGTAATTTCGTTCTTCTTTATATAAGAGAAAGAGGTTTTCGAGCTTTACCATTTTCTCGTGCAGGATTGAAAGGTCTTTACGCATCGCTTTATGATCTGCATCTCGTGCCAATAGCAATATCGTCCATTGAATAGTTTGTTCTGTATATTCCACGACTTGATGGTACAGTTTGGTTTCGTAACGCGGTGGGATAAACACAAGGTTAACGATAAAGGCAGAAAATACACCGATTAGTATGAGTAAAAAACGAAATGAAGCAAACTCAATAAAGTTATCGACTGGACTTTCCATAATAATAATGATAGTTACGATCGCTAATGGAATTGTAGAAGCCTCTAGCTTTAATTTTATAATAATAGCAATGGCAATGACGGTTACCAATCCAACGACAAATGGATCAGGGCCGAATGTAAGAACAAAGATGACAGCAAGGACGGCCCCGATAATATTTGCTTGTATTTGTTCAAGTATCGTTTGAAACGATCGATGGATAGACGGTTGAACCGCAAATGTTGCGGCTAGGGCAGCGTAGGACGGGTTCTCGAGACCAATCCAGATCGCAATATATAACGATAAAATGATAGCCAAGCCAGTTTTAAAAATTCTTGCACCTAATTTCATAGTCGTATGATCCTTTCATGCCTACAAGCATAATAAAACTAAGACAATGACGTAATATACACCCTAACCAAATAATAATCAAGTAGAAAAGACAAACTTATATAATGTTAACATAATTTTAATTAATACTTCTTATTATGCGGACTCAGAGGCCTCTATATGAAGTGGATGCTCCATTTTTTTGATTTAGCGGACTCAAAGGACGCTAGTTGCTTAAAATCAGTGTAAATCGGCACATAGATTAGATAATAGAGGCCTCTCAGTCCGCTTAGCACTCCAAAAGTATGTTTTATGTAGAAATAAGGGCCTGTGAGTCCGTTTCTTTCTTATGTAACATGTTTTGGATCAGGTACTAGATACATGGATTGAGAAAAAAGCTTAAAGAAAAATCGCCCTCAAAGGAAAGAGGGCGATTGAACTTTTTACTCAGTTGAAACAGATGGGTCTGCTTGTTGTTTAACTGGAATGACTTGCATGAAATTGGTTTCTAAGTCTTTTAGAAGTTCAGCGACTAAAGCAGCTTCTTCTGTTTGACCGTACTCCGTTAAACGATCTTGATAAAGACCTAATAGTTCATTTAAGTCTTCTTTTCCAGCTTCAGCTAGCGGTTGAAGCTCAACTTTAGCACCTTTTGCGATACGCGCTTGTAACGCTTTTGTCGTTAAGCCAAGTTCAGGCTGATGGCGAAGGTAAACCACTCCACCTGTCATACCCGCACAAATCCATGGACCTGGATCACCTAAAACAACCCCACGTCCGTTCGTCATATACTCAAATGCAAAGCCTTTAAGGTTCGCATTAACTCCAAGATTAGCGTAGTGGTTTTCTTTTAAAGGTTTTGTCAGGCGACCACCGAAAATCATGTCAGCTCCTGATAGACGAATACCAGCACGGGCATCGGCATTTCCTTGGAACATGAATACACCTTGTTGTGCACCATAACCTGCTCCTTTACCAACAGATCCATTATAGAATTTCCCATCTTTTCCTTTGGCTTTAAAGATCATCATTTGACCACCGAAAGATGTTTTACCAATCCCATCTTGAGCACCGCCATCAACATGGATAGCAATTCCTTCACTGTTATAAGCACCAAGACCATTTCCAGGAATTGAGCCGTCTTTAAAGCTCAACTTAACTTCTGGAAGGTTGCGATAAGAGCCATCTAAGTGACCTCTTACACGGTGACAAGAGACGCGGCTTCCAAGAATTCGCTGCTCAGCAGTTACGCCTGAGAATTCTCGAGATTTATTTAGATCTTCTACATTGTAGTCAAGGTATTCTGCACCAGCAGCCACAGCAAGTTGATTTTCTTCAGAAGAAGCAGCAACTTCAAGTTGCGGTAACATTGGAACATCTTGCGCAGCAACGACTTGTAACATGTTGCTTAAATCCATTAAGTTTGTACCGCGTGTTTGCTCTAGCAAGTCAGAACGTCCGACTAAATCTTGTGTATTTTCAAAGCCAAGTGCACCCGTTAAAACTTGCAGCTCTTTACCAAACGCTGTAAATAAGTTCATTAGTCCTTGAACAGCGTTATCGAATTGACGAGGAACGAAACGGCGTAGACCGTGTTCTTTCGCTTGAGCTTCAGATTCAATTTGTGTTGCGATACCAACGTGACATGTGTCTAAGTGACAGCCACGACATGTTGTACAACCAACAGCGATCATTGCTAGTGTACCGAATCCAACACGGTTAGCACCAAGCAGCATAATTTTCACAACGTCAAGTGCACTGCGCATACCGCCGTCTGCCCAAAGCTCAACTTTATGACGGAGGCCAGACTCTACTAAAGCGTTATGTGCTGCCTTGATACCAATTTCAACTGGAAGACCAACGTGTTGAAGGGCATGAACACGGGCTGCACCTGTACCGCCGTCAAAACCACTGAGGGTGATGTAGTCAGCACCAGCTTTTGCAATACCTACTGCGATGGTCCCGATGTTAGGAACGACAGGAACTTTAACACACACTTTCGCTTGGTCATTTGCTGTCTTAATTTCAGTAACCATTTGCGCTAAATCTTCAATCGAATAGATATCATGGTTATTTGACGGTGAAATTAAATCGGAACCTAGAGTAGCATTACGAGCAGCAGCAACTTTCGCTGTTACTTTTGAACCTGGTAAATGTCCGCCTTCTCCAGGCTTAGCTCCTTGACCAATTTTTATTTCGATTAGATTAGTAGAGTTAATGAGCTCAGCATTGACTCCGAAACGTCCCGAAGCAACTTGTTGTCCGCGTGTGTTCGGATATTTACCGAGCATATCTTTAATTTCTCCACCCTCACCGTTGAAGCTGATCATGTTCAAACGGTCCGCCGCTTCAGCATACGCTCTAAAAGCAATTTCGTTTTGCGAACCGAAAGACATTGAGCTGATAATGAAAGGAAGGCTGTGTTTGTTAACTCCTACATTAACTTTTTCAGCTTCAACCTTTTGATCAGTTTCTTTAATATCAGCCAAGTGACGAATAGAAATTGGATTGCTTTCTTCTTGATCTTTTAATTTTTGACTATATTGACTGTATTCTCCTGAACCAGATGCAATATCACCAATTGCTTTCCAGATACGAGGGAAGAAGTGGAATGATTTCCCAGCTCGTGCTTTGTCACTCGCGAAATCTTCAACGCGATCTAAAGCGTCTTTTTTCATTTCTTCAAAGTTATAGCTTAATTCGTCCGAACCAAGGAAGTTAACGATGTTAAGGACATCAGATACTTCATTATTCAGACCAATTGCTGAGAATAGGCGTCCATACCCGCGCAGCTCGTGAATACCAATTGTCGAGATTACTTTTTCTAGCCCTTTATTTAATGCTTCAGTTACTTTAAGTACAGGCTCATTTGTATCACCACAAACCGTTGCAATCAGTAAATATGGGTTAATAACGTCTGCACCTAAGCCGAAAAGAACAGCGATATCATGTAAACTTCGGATGGAAGCCGAACGGATTACTAAAGAGCAGTTACGGCGAATTTGCTTTTCTGTTAATCCTTGGTCGATTGCAGAAGTCACAAGGTGAGGGTCAAGCCATAGATTCCCGTCGACATGTGATTTTGCATCGTCAATAACAATCAGCTCTTTGCCGTTTTGAACAGCTTCTGCTGCTTCTTGGACCAGACGATCTAATGCTTTATCTACTGTTTCTGACTCTGTAAATGTTGCTGATAATACGTGACTGCTTCCAAGGTTTGTGTAGTAATTAACGATTTGTTCATAGGATGGGTGTGCTGTTTGTGCTGTTAAATAAACTCCAGCTTCACCTTCAACGATGATAGGTGAAGTAAGTTCTAAATTTGTATGACCTTCTTCATGATCAAAAAGTGAAGGGCGTTTTCCTAAAATAACACGCGTAGAAAAGTGCTCCATTTCACGGTCACGGTCGATCGCTGGATTTGTAACAACAGCAACACTTTCTTTAATAAAATCAGCAATGTTTTTGCGGCCTTGATGCAGTGCTGCTAACGGTGCATCATGACCTAATGAACGAATCGGTTCAACACCTTTTTCCGCCATTTGCTCGACCATTTGAATGTGTTCACGATCCCATCCAAAAGCAGCGTAATGGTTATTCGTTACTTTTAACGGTAAGCTTGATACTTTATTGTTTGTTTCAAGTGCTGGAGGGTTCAGTCTGTCGTGACTACCTGCCGTATTTAATCGCTTATTTAGACGTTGGTACACTTCTTCTTGGTACTCATCTTGGAAGTACACGGATAACGTATCATCCTCATTCCATTTCAGTCCGACTTTTTCACCCGGCGCTAAAGGTTTTGGCTCTGATACGAATTCTGAAGAGGAGATAATTCCTTGTTCTGAAGCGAAATAATAAGACGTTTCATTCTCGATCATCCAAACGGGACGAAGACCAAGGGCATCGACACTAAATGCAGCTTCATCACCAAAACGAGAAATAATCCCTGCTGGACCTTGAGCAAAGTGTCCCCAAGCTTCTCTAATATAAGTATATAAATCTTGTAGATGTTCAGGTAATGCTTTAATTTCATTGATGATCGGAGGGAATAAAATATCTAATACTTCAAACAAGCTATAACCATGTCTATAAATCATCGTCTCAATCACACGGTTTAAGTCTTGCGAATCAGATGCACCATCTACAAGAGGAACATCGATCATTCGGGCTTCATCTCTTAGCTTGGCAATCGTATTAATTTCACCATTATGTCCAATGACGCTGAATGGCTGCACACGGAAAAATGTAGATAATGTATTTGTTGAATAACGGTTATGTCCAAGCGTCATAGCAGAAGCAACGAGTGGACTAGCTAAGTCATCATAATAACGAGGTAGGACATCTCCGGCGCCCATTACCTTGTAAATAGCATAATAATTACTTAAAGAAGCGACGTGGATACTAGTATCCTCTTCAATCTCAAGCATTAAATTATAGATTGCTAGGTTTAACTTAGACACGTCAAAATTAGGGAGTAAGGCAACCTGGAAGAATACCGGTTCTTCTTTACGACCTAATGGGCCTAACGCATCGCTGTTTGTCACTTGATCCGTTTCAAAGACAAGATTAAATTCATGTTTTCCAACTAAGTTACGAATTCGTTCTTTTGCTGCTTCGGTATCTACTTTTTTATCAATGAATAAATGTCCAACAACAAAATCAGGTCGGTCAACGAGACTGCTGTCTGCATTAGCAGCTGACAACTTTTGTTCCCATAACGTCTTAGGGATATCGATATGAATTCCGACTCCATCGCCTTCATCATTAATAAAACCAGCACGGTGGTTCATCTTAACTAAAGCGTCAATACAGTCATCGATGTTCTTTTTCGTCGGTTTTTTTGCTTTTTCCATGACAGATACAATCCCACAGCTGTCATGTTCAATTGTGTTAAAATTTTTAAATGTACTCGGGCTCCATGTTTTTTCCATTTAACTGGTCAGAATATCTGACCTTCACCTCCTAAGGTTGAAAGTGCATGTTCGAAAAGTTTGCAAGCAGTGTGTAATCATGTAATAAAACCTTACAAAAATGTATAAAAAAATTCAAATGTGCTCAAGAAATTAGTTCCGCGTTCGTTCTTCTGTTTGTGAACTTTTCGAACAGCCTTCTTGGCTTCAAAACGTTTGTAAAAATACTTTTCTAACATATTAAAAATAGAACCTCAAAACAGCAGGTTCTAATTGTCAGAATTGTATATCAAGTATATCATGATGAATGAATAAAATCAATTATTTTTATTCATTTCTATGCTATTGTCATTCAAAAATTACAGTTTAATTGTTTAAAATAAAATAAGAAAATAATGGATGTGTAAGCGTTTTCATTGGGGTTTTCAATAAAAAAACCAGAAAAGGATTTTCTTTTCTGGTTGTATCGGATGCATAATTATTCATTTGGCCAATTTTGAAAATGCGTGTTTGACAGCGGTGAGGGTATCGTTGATATCTTGTTCGGTATGGGCTATTGTAAGAAACCAAGCTTCGTACTTTGAAGGAGCTAGGTTAATCCCTTGCTCAAGCATGAGCTTAAAGAATTTGCCGAACATTTCACCATCACTTTTTTCAGCTTGTTCATAGTTTGTAATTTTCTCGTTTGTAAAGTAAACGGTTAGCGCTCCTTTAAGGCGATTAAGTGTTATCGGAATATTGTATGTTTTTGCATGTTCAAGTATACCAGTTTCGAGTATTTCGCCTAATTGATCCAGTCGATCATATAATCCTTCTTCTTGCAGAACTTCCAAGCAAGCGATCCCAGCACTAATAGAAGCAGGGTTTCCAGCCATTGTTCCAGCTTGATACGCAGGGCCGAGTGGAGCGACTTTCTCCATGATCTCTTTTTTTCCACCATATGCACCAATTGGAAGACCGCCGCCAATTATTTTACCTAGAGCTGTCATATCAGGTTCAACGTTTACTAAGTTTTGCGCACCGCCATACATGAAGCGGAAGGCTGTAATGACTTCATCATAAATCACTAATGCACCAGCTTCGTGTGCTAATTGATTTACTCCTTCAAGGAAACCTTCTTTCGGTTCAACGATTCCAAAATTTCCAACAATCGGTTCAACTAAAACCGCTGCTATTTCATGACCCCATTTTTCTAATGCTTCTTTAAAACTATCTATACAATTAAAAGGAACTGTAATGACTTCTTTAGCAATGGACTGAGGTACACCGGCAGAGTCAGGAGTTCCTAGTGTCGCAGGACCGGAACCTGCAGCTACTAAGACTAAATCGGAATGTCCATGATAGCAGCCCGCAAATTTGATGATCTTGTCGCGGCCAGTATAAGCTCTAGCAACACGAATAGTTGTCATGACGGCTTCTGTACCTGAATTAACAAAGCGAATTTTTTCCATAGAAGGGATAGCTTCTTTTAACATCTTTGCAAATCGAATTTCAAGATTGGTTGGCGTTCCATACAGCACACCATTTTCAGCAGCTTTTGTAATCGCCTTTGTGATATGTGGGTGGGCATGTCCTGTAATAATAGGTCCATAGGCTGCAAGGTAATCTATATATCGGTTACCGTCTACGTCCCAAAAGTAAGCACCTTGTCCTCGATCCATAAAAACGGGAGCACCGCCACCAACTGCTTTAAAAGAACGTGAAGGACTGTTAACGCCTCCTACGATATGTTCAAGTGCTTCTGTGTAAAGTGTTTCAGAATTTGTATGATTCATATCTTTGCACCTCTTCATGTAAATTTACCAACTTTATATTACCATAAGCTCCTACCTTGAGCGAAAACAGGGATTGCGTTAAACTATTTGAGTTATAGAAAAAAGATAGAAGTATTAAATATGAAGGATAAGGAAATTTGGAAGAGGTGTAAACATGAATGCAATAGAAGTACGTGAATTACGAAAAGAATTCAAGTCCTATTCCAGCCGCTCGGGTTTAGCAGGGGCGTTTCGTGATTTATTTACGAGAAACTATAAGATACTTGCAGCGGTTGACGGAATTTCATTTGAAGTGAAAAAAGGGGAGATGGTTGGTTACATCGGTGAAAATGGTGCGGGTAAATCAACGACAATTAAGATGCTTACAGGAATTTTAACCCCGAGTGCAGGTGAAGTCGTTGTGAACGGTATGAACCCGCATAAAGAAAGAGAGCGTTTTGTTCGGACGATAGGTGTTGTATTCGGTCAACGTTCACAATTATGGTGGGATATCGCTGTACAAGAATCGTTTCGACTTCTAAAAAAGGTTTACAATATTCCTGATGAGCAATATGAACCGCACATTAAGGAAATCATTGAAACGTTAGATTTGGAACCTCTATTAGATAAACCTGTTCGTAAACTATCATTAGGTCAACGAATGCGCTGTGAACTAGCAGCGGCTTTGATTCATAATCCGCCACTCTTATTTTTGGATGAGCCGACGATTGGATTAGATGTGCTTGTTAAGTTAAAAATACGTGAGTTTCTAAAGAGAATCAACGAGCGATTTAACACTACCATTCTTTTAACCACACATGATTTGAGTGATATTGAAGCGCTGTGCGAACGGGTGATTATGCTTGATGAAGGTAAAATTATTTACGATGGCTCCTTAGCAGATCTAAAGGGAAATTGGGGTAAAGGAAAGGAGATTCAGTTCCAGTTTGATGAATTGGTTTTAAAAACAAGTTTAGTAGAAAAAACAGAAGGGCTTGGTCTTCCTATAGAATGGAAACAAGGTGATCAAGAAAATGTTTGGGCAGCGATCGTTTCTCAAGAAGAAGCAGTTTCGCAGATTATTAGTTTAATTGCTAGTCACTTTAAGTTGTCGGATATGAGGATTAACGAAGTTTCGACAGAAGAAATTATTCGTAACATTTATGAAGAAGGTGTGTTCTATGGCAAGTAAATATGTGGAGATGATCCGAATTCGTTTCCTCATGATGCTTGCTTACCGTACAAATTACTATAGTGGTATTTTGATTTACAGCATTAATATTGGTGCCTACTATTTTTTATGGATGGCCATCTATGGTGGGAACGATGAAATACAGGGGCTCTCGGTCTTACAAATGACAACGTATGTTGCTGTTGCTTGGATGGCGAGGGCATTTTACTTTAATAATATTGACCGTGAAATTGCTCAAGAAATTAAAGAAGGTAAAGTTGCGATAGAGCTTATCAGACCTTATAACTACTTGGGCATGAAGACGATGCAAGGGCTTGGGGAAGGGCTGTTTCGACTGTTTTTCTTCTCTGTTCCTGGTATGTTCATTGTTTGGTTAGTTTTCCCAATTACTTTTTCAGCGAGTCCTTCGACTTGGGTTTTCTTTGTTATTTCTCTGATGTTCAGCTTTATTATTAATACCCAAATTAATTTACTTACGGGTATATTGACATTCTTCCTCTACAATAATACCGGATTAATTAGAGGGAAACGTGTTGTAATTGATCTCTTTTCAGGTCTGTTATTACCGATTAGCTTTTATCCGATTTGGGCCCAAAATGTCATGACGTTTTTACCCTTTCAGGCGATTAGTTATATACCGAGTATGATATTCACTGAAGGCTTTACGCATCATGAAGTTTGGCAAGGGTTAGCTATTCAATTGATTTGGGCGCTTGTCTTAATTGTGCCAATCCAAGTATTATGGGTGATTGCTAGAAAACAAATGGTTGTACAAGGAGGCTAAAATGATGTTTCATGTATCTATGTTTTTCCAATACGCCTCTCAATATATAAAAACAAGACTGACTTACCGTGTAGATACGGTTGTAGAGATTTTTTCAGATTTACTATTTCAAGCAGTTAATCTTGTATTTATTCTCGTTGTCTTTGGGCATACCTCGTTCTTAAGCGGTTGGAATCGAGAGGAAATTATTTTTATTTATGGCTTTTTTCTAGTTCCTTATGCTATTTTCACTTCTTTCTTTAATATATGGGATTTTAATGACAGGTACATTGTTAAAGGGGAAATGGACCGTGTTCTAACCCGACCGATCCATAGTTTATTTCAAATTGTACTCGAGCGGATGGAATTAGAGTCATTATTTGGAGTTATTACAGGTATAGCAATTATGGTTTATGCGGGCAGTCAATTAGGACTGTCGTTGTCTTGGTATGATCCGTTTATCTTTGTTGCGTTAGTAGCAGGTGGGGCGTTAATTTACGGCAGTATATTTACGATGCTTGCTAGTATTAGCTTCTGGTCGGATAGCAAGACCGACTTCATGCCGATGATGTACAATATTGGGAACTACGGCCGGTACCCAGTGGATATTTATAATGGTGTAATTCGCTTTGTTTTAACTTGGATTTTACCATTCGCGTTTGTCGGCGTATATCCCGCGGCTTACTTTTTAGGCAGGGAAGAGTGGTTTATGTATGCGGCCCTGACACCTGTAATGGGAATTATCTTCTTTATCCTGGCCATTGTGATTTGGAATGTTGGTGTAACTAAATATCGAGGGGCAGGAAACTGATATGAGGCGAGGAGTTAAGTTTAACTCTTCGCCTTACGTCGCTAACCGGTCGCTTGCGCTTTTCCCTGTCCAGCTCCAGGTGTCATCGGCTCGAGGTCGCTTCGGTCCATCAAATGTGTCCGAAAGGCAGGACACGTATTGCTGGTCCTCCAGCGCTTGTCGCCGATAAGCAGGCACCTTCCGCTTTTCCCTGTCTAGCTCCAGCTCCCAGCGCCTAGCGAGACTTCCCTCACCTTCGTACGATAAGTCAACATCGACTCACTAGCGATCGTCGTATTTCCTTTATCTCCTACGGCTCAGTCCAGTCCGTACGTCGCTAACCGGGTCGCTTCCGCTTTTCTCTGTCCAGCTCCAGGTGCCATCGGCTCGAGGTCGCTTCGGTCCATCAAATGTGTCTGAAAGGCAGGACACGTATTGCTGGTCCTCCAGCGCTTGTCGCCGATAAGCAGGCACCTTGCGCTTTTCTCTGAAGTTGTCCTATTTTTTTTAATTCGCTCATAAAGTGGGTTAGAGGTGGTTTTATGGGGGAATTATTGATATTAACCGTTATCCTAATGGCCGTTTTGGGTGTTCTGATGAGTATATTATTACTATTAAAAAGCCGCCCGGTACGAGGCCAAGCGCTTTCACTTCGTAATTTTGTTGTACTCTTAATCGTCTATGTAACCATTACGATTGGATTTGGTGCTTTGTATATGGCTTTGGAAATGGCAGGGTATACAGTTCTTACTGAAGGAAAAAGACATGTCGGCGGGAATGTGCTTCATCTAATAGAAGATACGATGTATTTTAGTGCGGTTACGTTATTGTCTGTCGGTTACGGTGATATTACTCCGTTAGGGTTTGGACGGCCGATCGCGATGTTTCAAGCGTTAATTGGGTATGTTCTCCCGGCGGCATTTGTTGTCACGACGGTCATATATATGGACAAACGTTCAGATTAGTTGTACTTCTTGAGAACTTTCGTTAATCTATACGAAAGAAGACATTTGGAGGGATAGAAATGACTGTAGAAATTGGACAAACTGCACCTGAATTTAAATTACCAGCAAATACTGGAGATACGGTTTCATTAAATGATTATAAAGGGAAAAATATCGTATTGTATTTTTACCCTAAAGATATGACGCCGGGTTGTACCACTCAAGCTTGTGACTTTAGGGATCATCATGAAAGTTTTGCGGATGTTGATGCTGTTATTTTAGGTGTCAGTCCTGACCCTGTGGAACGTCATGCAAAGTTTATAGATAAACACGGACTTCCATTTATTTTGCTAGCTGATGAAAACCATGAGGCAGCTGAAGCGTATGGTGTATGGAAGTTAAAAAAGAATTTTGGAAAAGAGTATATGGGAATTGAAAGATCGACCTTTATTATTGATAAAGAAGGAAAAATTGTGAAGGAATGGCGTAAGGTCAGAGTGAAAGGTCATGTGGAAGAAGCCCTCACTTATATAAGAGAAAACTTGACGTAACAACTTGGGACGATTGGTTTCTTAATGCTTCTAACTAATGGGACTCTAGCTGAGCATCTGCTTGGTTAGGGTCCTAAAAAGCAATAGTAACAAATTTAGAAGAGGGGTCCGGTGTAAAGGTTATCTTCTGCTAAAGTTAAATTAGGTCTACGACAGCTTCTAAAAGAAGATTTTCCGCCGGTAACCATTCAGTAGTATTGTAATATAGATGAAGTAGAATGAATTTGAAGATACAGAAATACTTATATTCTACGGGGGGACGTAACGGTTACACCATATTTCTCGGAGTCCCATCAGTATCATTATCGAGTATTTGGACTATATCTGTTTAGATATAAGTGATTGGGTTAATTTAGTGAATGTTAACAAAGGATAATTAAGGAGAGGGGATGTAACAGGGTTGAAGTTGATGATTTGTATTATGGAAAATTATTATGCTAATGAAGTAGAAAAGCAATTGAAATTTAAAGGATTCCGCATGACGGAGCTAGCTAGTACTGGTGGTTTTTTAAGGAAGGGTAGTACGACATTCTTGTTTGGTGTTGAAGAAAAAGATATTGAGGAATTAAGGAAGTCATTACAAGAAGCCTGCCTGCATGTTGAAAAGCAAAAAGGGAGAAAGAGAGCGGTGGCCCATCGATACACATCATTCATCATCCCAACAAGTCCCGCATTAGTGCCTTTACTACAGACTTAATAATGGTTTAAATCGTTTTCTTTAATGATACAGTGTAAACATTGACAATTTATCGAAAAATTATTATACTATTTATAAATATTATAAATTAAGAATTGTTGTTCTGAAAGCGAGGTGCATGACGATGGCCAAACATCGCCTGCAGGAAGCGATCGATTCTTTGAAAACGACGAAAGTTCGCATGACTCCGCAGCGTCATGCAATCTTAGAGTATTTATACGAATCGATGACTCATCCAACAGCGGATGACATTTATAAAGCATTAGAAGGTCGATTTCCTAATATGAGCGTTGCGACAGTTTATAATAACCTGCGTATGTTTAAAGAAGTAGGGATTGTAAAAGAGTTAACTTATGGAGATTCGTCGAGTCGTTTCGATTGTGTAACGACGGACCACTATCATGTGATTTGTACGGATTGCGGAAAGATCGTTGACTTTCATTATCCAGGTCTAGATGAGGTAGAAACTCTTGCTGAGCATGTGACGAACTTTGATGTTAGTAATCATCGAATGGAAATCTACGGTGTATGTCCGGATTGTAAGAAGAAATCTACTCATTAGGAGTAAAAAAAAGCTGAATGCCTATCATGGCATTCAGCTTTTTTTGCGATTATATTTTAAATCGAATTCTTTACCTTCAAGCTCAGGATCTAGTGTTAATGGCTCGTTACAATTCATACATGCATCAACACGGCCTAATACTTTTGTTGTCGTGTTACAGTTAGGGCAGACGACTTTCACTGACTTCGTTGAGATCATACCGATCCAAAAGTAAACGACAGTACTTGCGATAACGAATAGAAAACCGAGCAACATCGTTAAGGACATTATAATAGGAGAATTCCGAAAGAAAATTCCTACATACATAACGATAATCCCTATAAACACAAGTGATAGGGCGAATGTTCTTATTTTATTTATTTTATTAGAGTGTTTAGTAGACATAGTAGTTTCCCTCCTTTTTTTAGTATAGCATATAGTGAGATGTTAAAAAATTATTTAATAGCAATTTATAAATGGAAAAGGGTTTAGAGTTTTCTTGTCGAAGAACTAGTTGACTTATTATATTAGGAACATTGATGTTCCTTTGGATATAGTAACGAGGGTGTATGTTTTATTATTGTAGTGTTTGTAGAGAGGGGACCACTCATGGAAGTAATGTTAAGACAACTGTATCAAGATAAAGCAAGTGAACCTGATACATTAGGAATATTAATAGTAGAGAAAGACGTAGGGTTTGACTCTATTACTGATGGGCATGATGTTATCCTATTGATCATTAAGGAAAAAGGAACGAGCCCTTGGTTTGTAAGACATTATGAATATTTAGACAAGACAGTTTCAATGAATCTGATTGATGAAGAGCAACTCTTTCAATGGATGATATCAGGAGCTAACCGTCGATTTATTGACTGGGTATTTAATGGGAAGGTTCTTTTCGATCGAAATGAATATGTCTATTATATGAAGAAAAGAATAAATGACTTTCCTTTTGAAGAAAGGCAACAAAAGCTCGGGATCGAATTTTCTAAGTTAATTCGACGCTATGAAAAAGGAAAAGCTTTGTACCAATCTGAGAATTATTACGATGCATTCAATCATATTTTACATGCTCTTCATCACCAAGCGAGACTTTCTGTCATTGAAAGAGGGTTTTATCCTGAAATTACAGTATGGGACCAAGTTAAGCATATTGAGCCTGAAACATTTAAACTTTATCAGGAGTTGCTTTTAGGGCAGGAAACGATCGAAAAGAGGGTAGAGTTAGTATTGCTTGCAAGTGAGTTTGCGATAACTTCAAAAGCGCAGCTAGGGAGTATGCACATTCTTAAAATTATGAACAGTTCTATGGATCCTTGGACGATTTCAGAATTAATGGAACACCCAGAGTTAAAGGAGTATTCCATTGACTTAGAACTGCTGGTCAGTTTTTTAGTCCAAAAAGGAGCAATAGAAGTTATACATAAAGAAACGAAAGCCAAAGGGATTTACCATCGTTTGTACGAATGTAGATAAAAAACTTTTGTAAAAGTATTGACCTAGAAAAATGGATATGATATATTATTAATCGTCGCTGTTGCGGCGATGTTTTTATTTTAAAAAACAGCATTTAATTTTTTGAAACAGAGTGTTGACAGTGATGTTCACATGATGTTATACTTTAAAAGTCGCCATTGAGGCGGTAACAAAAAGTTCTTTGAAAACTGAACAAAAAGCCAAGCGAAATAAATGAGATACATGATATCTCGTCAATGTTTTAAAAACGTCACGTTTGTGACAATG
>NZ_JBYCKM010000021.1:0-23841 GCF_057473385.1 Alkalihalobacterium sp. TH-98
CGTTTCGTTCACGCTTTCTCCTAAATATTCCCTTTACCGCCCACGATCCGCGCCGTTTCGTTCACGCTTTCTCCTAATTTTTCCCTCTACCACTCACAATCCGCGCCGTTTCGTTCACGCTTTCTCCTAATTTTTCCCTCTACCGCACACCATTCAGCACTTTCACTCATTCAATACGCCTATTGTTTCAAACCCACAAAAAAAGACCGCCCCAAAGGCAGTCTTCTCATTATGTAAATCGCAAACCTATCTACGAACTAATCATCCATGCGTTACTTTTTCAGTGGCTCAGAAAAAGTGACCTTTTACACAAGAAATAGGGTTCTCCTTATGGCTGCTTCCTTCCAGATCTGACCCGTTCGGAGATTATTCTTTGCAAAAGACTTTTTCCTCAACACCTCATCCAAAGCACTGACCACACATCATTAGTCCTTCAATAGGAATTCGACCCTGCTATAGCGGATTGCAGGTTACAAGGCACCGCTACCTCCCCGTCTATTGCGATATGTTGCATGTGAATAACTATATCTTACCGTAAATCCTGCTTCATGCATATGCTAATTATTTGGTAGGAAAGTAGAATCATGCCAAGCAAATTAGGATCTTCAGAAAAATAAAAGTTATATTGATAAACCAATTATTCAATCGATCTATACAAAATAAAACACTTTTCACAATAAAATCACTGGTTATAGCAACTATATTTAATCTCCAAAACAATGAATAGGAGAAAAAATTAATATACTTCAAAAGATATTCAAATAAATTAAAATTCAGATTATTCGTTGACAAAACTACTAAATGCCAATAAAATGTACTAGACTGAACGATTACTCAGTCATGTATAATCATGTATGAAATCGTTTTCAGATGACCCTGTTTTTCTCATTAAGCGTTAATAAAACAGATGTATTCTTCGATCAGAGGACATTTCATCTACAACCTCCTAACTTAGTAGAGAGAAAATGCCCCTGCATGATCCACAATAAACAATGGAACCATCTAGCCAATCGTTTGCGAGCAACACTTATTTAAAGTAGATATACATAAAAATTAGGAATGAAAGGGAGAGGCCACACATGAACTTATATTCAAACCTTACAAACGCTTTAAACCTTAATCCAGAAAAAGAAGCTTATATCTTTTTAAATGAAAGTACGACTTATCGAGAGTTGCATCAAAAAGTAAACCAATTTGCTCATAGCTTGTCCCAACAAGGAATTGAAAAAGGCGATACAGTTGCATTACTATTAGGGAACACACCTGAATTTGTAGTTGCTTACTACGGAACAATTTGTGCAGGGGCTACAGTAGTACCTGTAAACCCAACGTTCACAGCTCGTGAAATTGAATATATTTTAACAAACAGTAAAGCGAAAGGGGTTATCGCAGACGCAAGTTTACATACTCCATTAGCAGAAGTTAGACAAAATTTACCTTCTGTAGCCTTTGTTGTCTATACGAAACCAGTTGAAAATGAACTAGCTTTTGAATCGTTTATCGATAATGATGTCCACAATTTTAATGGACCCGTTGTCGAAGAAAATGATATAGCTGTAATTTTATATACTTCAGGTACAACAGGCTCTCCTAAAGGAGTTATGTTAACACATAAAAACCTACAATCGAATGCTGAAGCTGTAAGAGATCTTTTTGAAATGACAGCTGAAGACCGCGTCGTTACTGTTTTACCTATTTTCCATGTATTTTGTATGACAGTTTGTTTCAATGCTCCAATTTTATCTGGTTCAACAATGATCTTATTACCGAAATTCAGCCCGCAAGAAGTTGTAGAAACATTCGTAAAAGAACAAGCAACGGTCTTTGCCGGCGTTCCGACAATGTATAATTTCTTACTGCAAATTCCAACAACTAAAGAGCAATTTAGCTCATTACGAATTTGTATTTCCGGTGGATCTTCGTTACCAGTAGCTGTATTAAACAAGTTCCAAGAGCATACCGGCATCCAAATTCAAGAAGGGTACGGATTAAGTGAAGCAGCACCAGTAACAGCATTTAATCCTTTAAGAGGCGTATGTAAGCCTGGTTCAATCGGGGTTAATATTCCTTTTGTTGAAAACAAAGTCGTGGATCCAGAAGGTGTTGAAGTTCCGCGTGGTGAGGTAGGCGAATTGATTGTAAAAGGACCAAACGTCATGAAAGGTTACCTCGGTATGCCTGAAGAAACAGCTCGTACGATTAAAGACGGCTGGTTATATACTGGTGACATGGCGACAATGGATGAAGAGGGTTACATTTATATCGTCGACCGTAAAAAAGACATGATCATCGTAGGCGGTTATAATGTTTATCCACGTGAGATCGAGGAAGTACTATATGACCACCAGGATATCGTCGAAGTAGCTGTTATCGGTGTTCCAGATGAAAGTTACGGAGAATCAGTGAAAGCGTTTGTCGTAACTAAAAATGAAACATTAACAGAAAGTGATTTGAAAAATTACTTAGCTGATAAACTTGTTAAATATAAACGTCCGCAATATATTGAATTTCTTTCGGAATTACCGAAAAACACAACAGGAAAAATCTTACGCAAAAACTTAAGAAATTTAGAACACTCAACTAAGTAATCGAACGACATCAAACAACGAATGGACCTTCCAAAAATCCATTCGTTGTTTTTTTGTTTATTAGAACATAAAGAAATAATAGTTATTAGTTGACAAATACGAAGAATATTCTTAATATTAACATAAACCGACCGATTGATCGGTCGGAGGTTAACTATATTTATTTATGAGGTGAATAAAACGTATGGATAGAGTAATTCAGTTCCTAGATGGCTCGATCAATGAGTTAACAAAATTAGAGGAAGAATTGAAGAACTTGAACGATGAAGAGCTAGGACATCTTGCCGCTTCTTATCCATTTAATGATTATTTCCACGAATTCGTATCAAAATTAAGTCGCTGGAAAAATGAGCTTGAACGTAAATGATTGTCAAAGGGGTATTTGTAACCTATTTCTAGTTATCATTATGCACCAAAAAGGTTACCGCTAGGAGGAAGTAAGTTGTGTCGGAAAGTACAAAAAAGAGAATTATAGACTCTGCATTAATGTTATTTAAAGAAAAAGGCTTTCATGAAGTTTCTGTACGAATGATCGCAAAAGAAGCTGGTGTTTCCAACGGCGGTTTCTATCATCACTTTCAATCGAAAGACGAACTTTTATATCAAATTAATGATTTCATTTTGACGTACGTTATGGAAACAGGTAAAGCGGCGGCTATCGAAAGGGAAAGTCCGATCGAAAAGTTGGAAGGCATGATCCGTGCGTTTATATTAGCGTTTGATGTGTATAATCTCGAAATTTCGGTAATGTATCGTGAAAATCACTATCTCGCTCCTGAATATTTCGAGAAAATTAAACAAAAACGAGACGAGTATCAAGATTATATTTTTACAATATTAGATGAGGGTATAAAAGCTCAAGAAATTCGTTCCAATACACCTCTTTTACTAAACGGAATGGCGATGTTTGGAATGATTAACTGGACGTATCAATGGTATGAAAAGAACCGCAGCATTTCCATCGATCAAATTGCCGACGTGTATATCGATTTTATAATGAATGCATTACTTACAAAGAAAGCAAAACAAAACCCGAGATATCAAGAGTATTTTCTTGATGATGAATAAGGTTTCAACGTTTTCACATAGATGAAAGTTGTTAAAACAGATGGTATCTAAAAAATATTTTAGGGTATGAGGAGAGAATAGAAGATGAATTTTCAATTATCAGATGAACAACAAATGATTAAAAAAATGGTACGCGATTTTGCTGAAAATGAAGTAGGTCCTACAGCACACGAACGTGATGAAGAAGAACGCTTTGACCGTGAACTATTTGATAAAATGGCTGAGCTAGGCTTAACAGGTATTCCATGGCCTGAAGAATACGGTGGAATTGGTGCTGATTATTTAAGTTATTGTATCGCAGTTGAAGAATTATCTAGAGTAGATGCTGCGATGGGTACTACATTATCGGCGCATACTTCATTAGCGGGATGGCCCTTGTATAAGTTTGGAACAGAAGAGCAAAAACAAAAATATCTTCGTCCACTTGCAGAAGGAACAAAGATGGGTGCTTACGGTCTAACAGAACCTGGTTCTGGTTCAGATGCAGCAGCCATGAAAACGACAGCTAGACGTGATGGCGATGACTACATTCTAAACGGTTCAAAAATTTTCATTACAAACGGTGGCGAAGCTGATATTTACGTCGTCTTTGCTTTAACCGATCCTGAACAGAAACATAGAGGAACAAGTGCATTCATCGTTGAAAGTGATATGGCTGGTTTTTCAGTAGGTAAAAAAGAAAAGAAGTTAGGAATCCGTTCATCACCGACAACTGAAATCATTTTTGAAGATGTCCGTGTACCGAAAGAAAACCTTCTAGGAAATGAGGGAGAAGGCTTTAAAATTGCGATGATGACATTAGACGGTGGACGTAACGGAATTGCTGCCCAAGCAGTGGGGATTGCTCAAGGTGCACTTGATGCGTCGGTTGCCTATGCAAAAGAGCGTAAACAATTCGGAAAATCGATTGCGTCACAGCAAGGAGTTGCTTTTAAATTAGCGAACATGGCGACAAAAGTAGAAGCTTCCCGTTTACTTACGTATCAGGCAGCGTGGAGAGAAAGCGAAGGACTTTCATATGGTAAAGAGTCAGCGATCTCTAAATTAATGGCTGGAGATACAGCAATGGACGTTACGATTGAAGCCGTTCAAGTATTTGGCGGATACGGCTATACGAAAGAATATCCTGTTGAGCGCTACATGCGTGATGCTAAAATTACGCAAATTTATGAAGGAACACAAGAAATTCAACGTCTTGTTATTTCAAAAATGCTGTTGGCAGACTAATCAACCTTAGGCATTCACCTTTTTTCAAACTTTTTCATGCGGCGAAGAATGAATAAGTGGTACTGGAGTATGCTATATTATTACGACTCGCTCGTACGGTAGGTGGCAACTCGCCCGTACTAACTATAGAGGCAGTCGTATAAATAATCTACGGTTGGAAATTCTACGGATATAATTTTTGTTCAAAAGGAGAGATGAGTAAATGAATAAACGGCAAAATTTAAAAGAAATTGAAGAACAGCAACAAGTCGTCCAAAATCAAAATCAAGCTGAACAATTTGATAATACAGATACTGAATTCTCCTTGGATGAAAATGTCCAAGATGCTATAGCAAAAAGTCACCAATACGCAGCACAGAAGCAGCAGCCGACGTATCAACCGAATAAACCGTTCTAAGAATAGGCTATAGCCCCCTGATAGATTTTCACGAAGGATAACAACCAACAAGTGTAAAAAACTGGCACTTTAACAGGTGTCAGTTTTTTTGTTGCTTGATTGTATTACCTGAACACCGATTGTGACTAAATAATAAACATATAACATTATTCGTCTAAAAATATATAAATCTTTCAAAAAAAGTGATTGCAATCGTTTACAAAATCAATTAAAGTTAAAGCATAAAAACCGAAACGTTTTGGAGGATCCCATGACTACGATAAAAGATATAGCGAAAGCAGCTGGGACGTCAGTGACAACAGTGTCTAGAGCACTTAATGGTCATTCTGATGTAAGCGCTAAAACAATGAAACACATTAAAGAAATTGCTAATCGCTTAAACTACAGCCCTAATGTCGTTGCTAGAAGTCTCGTCATGAAAAAATCCAAGACCATTGGTTTACTTGTTTCAGAGATTAGTAGAGAAGGTGCAAAGGATAATTTTACGTTTGAAGTTCTATGTGGAATTAATGATTGTGCTGCCGAGTATGAGTATGATCCGATCTTATTTAATACGAATACATCGAAACAGCGAATTAAAAGCTACACGCAACTATGCAGAGAACGTAAAGTTGACGGCGTCATCTTACAAGGAATGAAAAAAGACGATCCTTATTTAATAGAGGTCGTTGAAAGTGACATCCCGTGTGTACTAATTGACATTCCGATAACAGGTAAAAATGTTGGATATGTCTCAACGAATAACCAACTTGGTGCAAGACGAGCAATTGAACATTTAGTCGAGCTTGGACATCAACACATAGGGTTTATCAATGGACATGAACAAGCGTATGTAAGTGAAGAACGTTTTAAAGGCTATAAACAAGCCATTGAAGCAGCAGGATTAGATCTTCGTGAAGAGTGGGTTGTAAATGGTCAGTTTTCAGAACGCACTGCAGAATTTACAGCTAAAAAGCTTTTAGCAACCTATCCGCAAATTACTGCACTCTTTTGTGCAAGTGACTTAATGGCGCTAGGAGCTGTAAGAGCAGCGAATTCCCTCGGACGAAAAGTACCCGATAGTTTATCGATTGTTGGCTTTGATGATATTGTCTTGGCACAATACGCATCACCAGCGTTAACAACGATTTCTCAAAACAAATATTTAATGGGGTATCAAGCCGCGAATATGTTAATTGATTTACTAGAAGAAAAAGAAACAAATAAAAGTGTTTTAATAGAAAATCAATTAATGGTTAGAGAATCAACGGCTGAAAATAAATTAAAAGAATGGTATTAAACCATTTTTTAAACCAAATCCGAAACGTTTCGGGTAATCACTAAATATTTTTTTATACAAAAACCGAAACGTTTCGGATGTTTAGGAGGACGTAATGGACTACAGAGTAATTAAAGAAAATGACGTATTTTTATTAACGGATGAGAAAGGAAATATTCCTGAAAATCATTCCTACGGTGCAGGACTGTATACGAAAGATACAAGATACTTAAGTAAATTTAATGTGAAGATTAACGGGGAAGATCCGATTTTACTATCATCAAATGCCGATGAAAACTACATGGCAACGATCTTACTTACAAACCCACATATGGAAAAAGACGGTTCCCTCATTTTATGGAGAGAGTCGGTTGAAATCGAGAGAAAGCGATTTATTTTTAACGATGTCGTATATGAGTTACTAAAAATGAAAAGCTATTATCCGAAACCGATTTCTTTCCAAGTGAGCGTAGAAGTCGATGTAGATTTCCAAGACATGTTTATCGTTCGCGGTTTCCAAAACGGGGAAACAGGTCAACGTACAGGTCAGGAAAAATTAGAAAATGGCTTAAGCTTCAACTATACAGGAGCAGACGACATTCAAAGAGCAACCATTATCAAATGGGACCAAGAGGCTAGTGCCGTCCACTTAGAGGGAGAAATTACATTCGATCTAAATCTTGCCCACGGCGAGGAACAAGTCATCGCATTTACTATTGCCCCAGTAGTTGGTGAAGATGTTCCTACGATTGTTCGACCAGAGGAAGCTCTTACAGAACTTAAAAGCTCATACAAACATTGGAGCGAAACAACAACAAAAATTGAAACAGACAATCAACAGTTACAAAGACTAGTTGATCGAGGTATTGCTGATTTAAGAGTCTTACTAACTGACCTTGGTTATGGAAAATTTCCTGTTGCAGGATTGCCGTGGTTCGCAGTTCCCTTTGGTCGAGATAGTTTAATAGCAGCCTTGCAAATGCTTCCCTTTAACCCTGAAGTGGCAAAAGGAACCTTAAAAACAATGGCAGCTCATCAAGGAACGAAAGTCGACCCTTGGAGAGATGAACAACCAGGGAAGATCATGCACGAAATTCGCTTTGGCGAATTAGCGAATACAGATCAAATCCCGTTTACACCTTATTACGGAACCGTTGATGCAACACCTTTATTCTTAGTTCTTTTAACAGAATACATCAAGTGGACCGGTGATATCGATTTATTCAAAGAGCTAGAGGCCAATGTTCAAGCAGCGATTACGTGGATCAATCAGTATGGAGACAGAGACGGTGATGGCTTTGTTGAATACCATCAAGAGTCTTCAAAAGGTATTGCCAACCAAGGTTGGAAAGACTCAGCTGACTCTATCGTCCACCGTAACGGAGACTATGCTGAAACACCGATCGCTTTATCTGAAGTACAAGGCTATGTTTATCAAGGAAAAGTCGGTATTGCTGAACTCTATGAAACAATTGGCAACACTAGTGCAGCTGAAAGATTAAGAGAGGAAGCCGCTCAACTACAAGAAAAATTTGAACAGCATTTCTGGATGGAAGACCATTCATTTTATGCACTTGCATTAGATAAAGACAAGTCACAAGTAGGTACAATCACGACAAATCCGGGTCACGTTTTATTTTCTGAAATGTTGAATGAGACGAGAGCGACTCTTATGAGTGATGTATTAGTAAGCGATAAAATGTTCTCTGGTTACGGAATACGAACAATGGGTGAAGGCGAAGCAGGCTACAATCCGATGAGTTACCATGACGGCAGCGTTTGGCCGCATGATAATAGCATGATCTTACTTGGAATGAGTAAGACAAAACACATGACACAAGCGATGACAGTCATAGAAGGTCTGATGAAAGCAGCATCTAGCTTCGAGTATGACCGCCTACCAGAATTATTTTGTGGTTACTCAGATCAAGAAGGTCGACCAGTAAAATACCCTGTTGCATGTTCACCACAAGCGTGGGCTGCTGGAACACCACTCGTATTCGTACAAACGATGCTCGGACTATTTCCGAATGCATTGAAGAATACGGTAGAAATGAGCCCAGTACTGCCAGACGGTGTGAATTATTTGAAAATTGAACAACTGGCTATTGGCAAAGGTTCAATGGACTTACTTGTACGTCGCCAAGGTGACGAGTTCACAGTAGACATTTTAAGTAACACAACAGGTTTTGACATTGATGTTAATCAAAAAGTTAACATAAACATTTAAACTACAAAAAAGGGGATAAACAAGATGTTTAAAAAGAAAACTCTTGCTTCACTAGGATTTTCAACATTATTAGTTAGTGGATTATTAGTAGGTTGCGGTGGTAGTGATACTTCTTCTACAAAAGAAGATACAACAGACAAAGACAATGAAAATCAAGAACAAGTTGAAATTACGTTAAGCGGCTGGGGATCATCACCTACAGAGCAAAAGTTATTTGAAGAAACATTAGCTTCATTTGAAGAAAAGAACCCGCACATTAAAGTAAAATTAGACGTTATCGCTGATCAATACATGGATGTAATGAAAACTCGCTTAATTGGCGGACAAGCTGCAGACGTATTTTTCCTAGATGCTTTTGAAGCTCCAGCGTTAATGGAAACAGGTGTATTAGAGCCACTAGACGGTTACATCACAGAAGAGTTTGATATTGATGATTTTGAGCAACCTTTATTAGATGCTTTTAAACGTGATGGAGCAATCTTCGGATTACCGAAAGATACATCAACTCTAGCCTTATTCTATAACAAAACAATGTTCGAAGAAGCGGGAATTGAAAACCCACCAACAACATTTGAAGAATTACAAGAAGTAGCAAAACAATTAACTCAAGGTACTGATGTATACGGTTATGGAATCGTTGCTGACCTAGCTAGAAACGTATTTATCGCTGAGTCAAAAGGAGGAAAAATTGCTACGGATAACAAAGCGACATTCGGCAGCCCTGAAGTAGTAGAAGCACTTCAACCACTTCTTGATATGCGTTTAGACGATAAGTCTGCAGCTCAACCTTCTGAAGTTGGAGCAAACTGGGGTGGAGAAATGTTCGGACAAGGTAAAGTCGCTATGATCTTAGAAGGAAACTGGACATTACCATTCTTAGCTGAAACATTCCCTAACCTTGAGTTCGGTACAGCAGAAGTTCCAACGATCGATGGGCAAAATGGAACAATGGCATTCACAGTAGCTTATGTAATGAACGCACAATCTGAGAAAAAAGAAGCAGCATGGGAGTTAATTTCTTACTTAACAGGTAAAGAAGGTATGGAGCAATGGACGAGCGGTGGATCTGCTTTACCAACTAGGGTTTCTGTAGCTGAAAGTCTTGGATTATACGATGACGAAATTCGCCAACCATTTATTTCAGGTGCTTCTTACGCAACCGTATGGGCTGACGATACGAATTTACCAATCATTAATAATAACTTTAACAACCAATTTACAAGTGCATTTTTAGGTCAACGTCCTCTTGATGAAGCTTTAGAAGAAGCTGAAAGAGTAGCTAACCGCGAAATCGAATAGTTTGTAGTCGAGAAGAGGGGGGACCCTCTCTTCTCTTCTTTAAAAGGAGTTGTAGATAGATGTCACAACCAGAAACAAAAGCCTCCAATACAATCAAGAAACAAAAGAAAAGAAAATATACGAAACGTGATTTACGTGAAGCAGGACAAGGATACTTATTTCTTTCCCCGATGATCTTTACTCTAGGGTTGTTTATTATTGCACCAATCCTTTATGCTGTTTTTCTAGCTTTTCATAAAGTCGAATTACTTGGTCAAACGAGCTTCACTTTTATTGGCTTTGATAACTTTGTTCGCATATTTGATGACTTCCGTGCGGGGATTGCTTTAAAAAATACAGCATTTTACGTACTTATCGTAGTTCCAACTCAAACTGCATTAGCGTTATTTTTAGCAGCAACATTAAATGCAGGGATGAAAGGTCAAAAGTTTTTTAGAATTGTTTACTTCTTACCAACGTTAACATCTTCAGCCGTATTAACTTTAATTTTTATGTGGATGTACAACCAAAACGGTTTAATTAACCATATTTTAGCGTTTTTTAACTTACCAACGTACAATTGGATTGGAGATCCAAGTGTCGCTTTAATCGCAATTATGATTATGAATATTTGGGCTACTGCACCATTCTTTATGGTTATTTACTTAGCAGCCCTTCAAGATATACCAGATTCATTATATGAAGCAGCCGATCTGGATGGCGCAAATGCGATCCAAAAGTTCTTCCATGTTACAGTTCCAATGCTTCGTCCAGTTACTTCCTTTGTTATTATTATGGGGATTATCGGAACGTTCCAGTTGTTTGATCAATCGTATATCTTCTCAGGCGGATCAGGTGGACCTGATAACTCAACATTAACTGTCGTTCTACTGATCTATCAATATGCATTTAGCTCAATGGGTACGATGGGATATGCAGCTGCGATTGCATTTATGTTAGCGATGATCATCTTAGTTGCAACATTATTGCAAAGAAAGTTCTCTAAAGATGAAAAGATTTATTAATATGTATGACAACTTAACATTCGAGCCCCTAATTCGTCTGTGCAACAAAGGAGGACAAGAGATCTTATGAAGAAAAAATTTTCTATAGGAAAAGCATTTCTATATGCGGTCCTAGTCGGATATGCAATTGTAACGTTAATCCCATTCTTATGGGCATTGTCTTCTTCGTTTAAAACGCTAGAAGAGATATTAAGCGGTTCAATGAACTTTTTACCGCAAATGTTTACTCTTGAAAATTACCGTCAAATTTTTATAGAGCAAACACTGTTTCCAAGATGGTTATTTAATAGTGTGTTTATCGCCGTAGTTGGAACAGCTCTTAATCTACTATTTAACTCTATGGCGGGTTATGCACTAGCACGTATTAGTTTCCCAGGAAAAAAGAGTGTGTTTATTATCGTACTAGCGGTTCTTATGATCCCTGGTCAAGTTACAATGATTCCAAACTACTTAATCTTAAAAGAATTAGGCTGGTTAAACTCTTACCAAGGAATGATCGTTCCTGCCATGGTAAACGCAACATTCATTTTTATGATGCGTCAATTCTTCGTTAACTTCCCGAAAGAACTCGAAGAAGCAGCTGCCCTTGATGGATTAACTCGTTTAGGTACATTCTTTAGAATTGTTTTACCGATTGCAAAACCTGCACTAGCAGCACAAGCGATCTTCGTATTCATGGCATTCTGGAATGACTTTATGAGACCATTAATTATCATGACCGATCAAGAGATGTTCACATTAACGGTTGGATTAAATGCCTTCAAAGGACAATATGTCACGTATTGGAACTTTATTATGGCCGCTTCCATGGTGTTTACATTACCGGTACTGATCATTTACGCCTTCTTTAACCGTTACTTCTTAAAAGGAATTTCGTTTAGAGGCGATAAGTAAAGGATATTACTAAATACGTATCAAACAAAAGTGAGGTTCACTAGCAGCCTCACTTTTTTACACATTCAAAAGATCCTAGTACCCTCGAAAGGGCGCTTTTTCTACAACAAAATCATGCTAATCGCTCAAACAAGATAAATGTCTAAAAATTCGATTGAAGAATAAGGTGGAATAATGATGGAAAACAGTACAAACAACCATAAAGAACAGATTGCAAAAGCGATGCAATCCGTTTTAACTGAGCATGAAAAAGTAAGCCAAGATCCTTGGCGGTTACACTATCATGTAGCGACACCGGCGTTTTGGATGAACGACCCGAACGGTTTTATTTATTATAAAGGCGAGTATCATCTATTTTATCAACATCACCCATATTCACCTGAGTGGGGGCCGATGTTTTGGGGCCATGTGAAAAGTACAGATTTGATGCAGTGGACACATTTACCGATCGCTCTTGCTCCTAGTGAGGACTATGACGCAGACGGGTGCTTTTCTGGCAGCGCCATTGAAAAAGACGGGAAGCTTTACTTAATGTACACGGGCAATGTATGGACAGGTGATAACCGTGATACCGATTTAAAGCAAGTCCAATGCTTAGCAGTAAGTGAGGACGCCATTCAATTTGATAAGGTAAAAGAAAATCCAGTGATTTCAGAAGCACCGGAAGGAAATATACACCCTTACCATTTCCGCGACCCGAAAGTGTGGAAGCATAACGATTACTATTATTGTGTCTTAGGGTCGAAAACAAATGAAGAAACTGGGCAGATCCTGCTCTATCGTTCTTGTGACTTATTTTCATGGGAGTTCATGGCGGTTTCTGCAAAAGGAGAAGGAAATTTCGGCTACATGTGGGAATGCCCAGATATTTTTACACTAGAAGAACAAGAGGTTCTAGTCATGTCTCCTCAAGGATTAACGCCAGAAGGAGATAAATATCATAACCTTCACCAAGCTGGATATGTACTTGGTAAACTCGATTATGATACAGGCATATTACAGCACGGGGAATTCGAAATGCTCGATTACGGCTTTGATTTTTATGCCCCACAAACAACGATCGATGATCAAGGTAGACGCATCATGATCGCTTGGATGGCAATGTGGGAAAGTGACATGCCTGAACAAAACCAAAATTGGGCCGGTGCGATGACACTGCCACGCCAACTTATATTAGAAAATGGGAAGATCAAATCAAAACCTGTATCCGAAATTGAAAATATTCGCGGCAACCAAGTAAATTATGAAAACCTAATCGTCGAGGGAGAAGTCTCCTTTAAGGAAGTTGACGGGGATTCGTTGGAATTAGATGTCTACATAAATGCAAACGAATCCTCTCATTTTGGCTTAAAGCTGAGAATGAATGAAACCGGAGAACAATATACCGAATTAAAATATGATGTGAACTGTGGTGTGATGACCTTCGACCGAAGCCAAGCCGGCTCTGGGCCTGGCGGTGTAAGAAAGGCTCCTGTCCAATTAATCAAAAATGTACTTCATTTAAGAATTTTCATCGATAGATCATCCGTCGAAGTTTTTATAAATGACGGGGAAAAAGTAATGACAGGCAGAATTTATCCCGATGAACAGTCAACAGGCATCCGCTTCTTTTCCGACGGCCCCTGCCAATTGACTCATTTGAAGAAATGGGATTTGAAGCACAGTATGACTTATATGGAAAAGGAATACAACATAGGATAATACCGAAAGCACAGGCTGAGCCTGTGCTTTTGTTGTTTGTTATGCAGTAATAAACAATTTTTAAAATGCTTGAACAATCGATTGAAGAAGAGAGACACTCAATGAGTGCTGAGCCTGTTTTTATCAATAATAGGAACGGCTAGAAAGTCATTACCAAAAATAACTAAAAAAGTAATTATTTTTAAAAATATGAAACTTTTAAAATTTCAATTCGTAAATTCAGTATGGAACTAATTGAGATGGTAATTTTTTGCATACAGAAGGTTAGCTTGCATACGAATGAAAGCAGGTAAAATTTTAAAATTAATTTCTACTAATAGCACTACTTACCAGCCTTTTTTAGTTTTATAAATCATAGTTTGGGAGGGTTTTAAAATGACAGTAGTTGTATTTCTTTCTTTTCTCATCCCGATTTTAATTCTTGCTGCGATCGGCGGCGTGATTTGGTGGTTCTGGATGAAGTTCCGTTATAAAACAGCGAGATCCAATGAAGCGTTAATTATTGCCGGACCCAAGTTAGGTGATCCGAACAAAGAAACGAATATCTTTACCGATAATGAAGGGCGTTCCATGAAAATCATCCGAGGTGGCGGTCATCTTCTCAAAATGCACCAAACAGCAACACCTGTTGACTTAACTTCTTTTCAATTAAAGCTAACGACACCGAGAGTTTACACATGCGGCGGGGTACCGATTGTCGCTGACGCTGTGGCAATGGTGAAAGTAGCAGATACATTAAGAGGAATTGCCATCTATGCCGAGCAGTTTCTCGGTAAAAAACAAAATGAAATCGGCGACGAAATTTCCGAAGTATTGAACGCAAATCTTCGTGCGATTTTATCAAAAATGACTGTTGAAGAAATTAACGAAGACCGTGAAAAGTTCAACGATGAAGTAACGAAAGTCGCCCAAAAACAGTTAGATGACATGGGCTTTAAAATTACTTCTCTCGGGTTACAAGATTTACGTGACGCCGATCCTGAAAACGGGTACTTAGAAAACTTAGGTCGTCCTCGAATTGCTGAAGTTCGAAAGCGGGCTGAAATCGCTGAGTCCGACAGCGATAAAGAAGCACGAATTCATAAAGCAAATAATGATAAAGAGGCAAAAGAACAAGAGTTTCAACGCAAAATCGAAATTTCTGCCGCCCAAAAAGAAAAAGATCTCAAAGATGCAGCGATAAAAGAAGAGACTGAACGAGCAAGAGCAAAATCTGAACAGTCCTATCAATTAGAAAAAGCTAAGCTCGATAAAGAGGTTCAAGAAGAAGAGTTACAACTCCACGCACGCAAAAGAGAAGAGGAGCTGCGTATTCAACACCTCGAACGTGAACGTGCAGTAAAACTAGAGGAAGAAGAGGCGAAAGTACGTAAAGCGAAAGCAGATGCTGATTTTTACGAAACGACGAAAAAAGCAGAAGCCGACGCAGAACGAGCACGAATTGAAGGGGAAACGAAAGCAAAAATCAAGCGAGAAGAAGGTCTTGCGGAAGCGGAAGTTATTCGTAAACGAGGGGAAGCGGAAGCCGAGGCCAAACGATTACTCGCTGAAGCCATTGCAAAGCATGGCGAAGTGATCATTGTCGAAAAATTAATTGAGATGTTACCACAGTTTGCTGAGTCAATTTCAAAACCATTGTCCAATATTGAGTCCGTTAAGATTATCGACACTGGAAATGGAAACGGCGTCTCATCCTACAGCAAAAGCATCACGAACACGATGGCACAAGTGCAAGAACCTTTAAAAGAATTAACCGGACTTGATATTTCCAAATTACTTACAGACCTCGTGAACAGAGGAAATACCCATACGGTCGTTCGCACAGAAGCCGCGCAATCAAACGATTATCAAAGCGCCGAAGCGGAAGCCGCAGCTACTGAAACGATTACAACGGATGAGACAAAAAGCAATGAGTAAGTTTGGGTAAAAAATGAAGCACTCAATTGAAGAAAAAAAGTTGAGTGCTTCGTTTAATTACCGCCATATAGATTGTGGGCAATTAATCCAATATAAAAAGCTCCTCCCACAAGGGGAGAAGCTATACTTTTAGGCTAAATTACGCTTTGTTAACGTTAGTAGCTTGAGGTCCACGTTGACCTTCTTCTACGTCGAAAGTAACTGTTTGACCTTCTTCTAAAGTTTTGAAACCTTCACCTTGGATCGCTGAGAAGTGTACGAATACGTCGTCTCCACCTTCAACCTCGATAAATCCAAAACCTTTTTCTGCGTTAAACCATTTTACTGTACCTGTGTTCATGTGTGTTTCCTCCTAGTGCTTTGTTGCACAAAATATTACTATCCTTGCCGTCATACTCATTCAAGACAAAATAACTCATTGGTATTTGTACTTTCAATCATCATATTCCGAACAACAATAATTGAGTTAAGTATAACACATTGAACAAGAAAAAGGAAATTACTTTTAAAAAATAATTTGTAAAAGTTTACATCCATATAAAGGGTAATGAGTTAAAAAGCTTTTCATACAAGGAAACACGCTCTTCTGCATAAACCGAGTTGAATAGTAAATTCTATAAGTACTTGAAAAATCAGGAGGCTGATCTAATGGAATCATATCAAATCAAACACATGATTATTGATGACGACTTTGAAGGTGACCCGTCCGTTACGGCAGAATTCACTTATGACGATAAGGATTACAGCGTTACGTTCCACAAAACAGACATGGAATTAATGAATTCTTGGTTGTTCGCAAGCGACACAACGCTACCAGCCAATTTGCCGGATGCCATGATCGAATCGCTTCGTGAAGATATTAAGAAAAAGATATAGTCTTGTAGACGAAGGGATCTAGTCATTGAGACTAGGTCTCTTTAATTGAACCTATCTTTTTCATTTCGTGATCGCAAATTATCATTTGTTATGGTTTATGTTTAGCACGAACATATATTATACTTAGGACAAGCTGATCTGAATATAATGAAAAATCATTAGTACAGAGGATGATCACATGGACGAAAAAATCATAATTGTTGAAGGTAAAAACGATCGCAAGCGAGTGCAGAAAGTTTTAGATGAGAAGGTTGAAATCATTTGTACCCACGGAACATTAAGTGAAGAAAAGCTGGAAACGTTAATTTTACCTGTGGAAGACCTCGATGTGTACATACTTGTTGATGCAGACGATTCTGGAGAAAAATTGCGAAGGCAGCTAAAACGAGAATTACCAAATGCCACACACTTATATACGGACAAAGACTTTGGACAAGTGGAAACAACGCCATTTGAATACCTTGCCGAGGTGTTAGGGGAGTATTTTGAAGTGAAAGGTCCTTTTTTAAACAGCGACCTTGCGAAATTCTAAACTGACATGTCTATTATTGCAAATTGTACGACGGATCCGGTGGTAGGCTAAACAAACTGCGGCTCATATTGGGACGTCATCTTAGTTTATTGTCCGAATCTCACGGTTTATTGTCCGTTTTGAATTTTTATTGTCCGATTTCACGATTTATTGTCCGTTTTAAATTTTTATTGTCCAAATCACCTCATTTATTGTCCAAATTATGTCCAGGCCAATTTTTTTCTCTAAAATTAATGCTTCATCAAAAAGGCCAGCTAGCAAGGAGAGTAGCCTCCAACTAGCTGGCCTTTTATAACTTATCTTCTAAATCTTCAACCGATCTCCTGCCCACGATACTGTCTGATTAAAATAATTCCTATCGCAAGGACAAGTGCAAATTGTCCAATATGCCCAAGTAAATAAAATTCTTTTAGATAAATGACACCTGTAAACACGAGTAGGTCACGAACCATAAAGCCTGCCATCAAGAGGAAGCCGACCGCATAAATTTTAGCGTCCGTATTTCTGAAAAACACACGAATGACAATCGCTAGAATTAATAGCACCTCAAAGCCCGACAGCTTTTCAAAAATTCCTTTTGTCATCGTAAAATAATCAGGATTAATGACTGATAGTGTAAACGCAATGACTGCTAACCCCAGATGAATTTGCCACAGACGACGAACCCATTTCTTATACCCTGGACCAAATAGCTTATCGATAATCATCAAGTCGAATGCAGACCTGAAAAATACCGCGATCTGAAAAACATAAATCCATACATAAGGAACATCGATAATGAATTGTTTTGTACCTGTGATACTAAATGAATACAGTGCAGCACAAAACGTCATAGCTGCATAGGCCAAGTAAAGGACAGAAAACCGTTTGATGATCAAAAAGATCAAGGCGATCAACGCAATAAAGATCTGAATCGAACCGATCACAATTTTATCAAAATCGTCTCTAATCATTTTTGTTAAATAAGAGGAGTGCGAACCTGCAGACACCGCACCTGACACACCGATTAAGTTCCCGTTGGAATACGAGCGAATCGTAATTTGGTCAGAAGCAACTGTCGGATCTAGCTCGATAAAATGACGGCGGTTATACCCTTTATAAGTAACCGTATCAGTCTCTGGTATGTTACCATATTGGTAAATCAATTGATCTCCTTGATAGACTTCAAATGTACCGTACATAAACGAAATAAAAATAGCAGGGTCGATCCAGGCTCCTTCAGGGTAGGTGTTTCGTAAATAGAGAATGTCACGATCCTCTCGAGGCTCATCAAGTTCTTTCACATTTTCTGTCGGCAGCCAACCTGTTTGTGGAATGCCCGTATCAGCCTCGACCGACTCAACCCATTGGTATTCCCAGCCTTGCTCCATTCTTTGTAATGAAGGAGATACATCTTCTTGACTAGATGCTGAATACGTAAAGAAGATCGTGTTAGTCATCATTAATAAAAATAAAATTAGTACAGCTTTTGCCTTCATAGTTTCCTCCGATAACTTCTCAATATCGTACGACGAATAATTGTTCGAATTATAAGTAATATAGTACTTCTCTAAAATAACGCAGAAACCCGAAAAAGAGAATGATTTCTTCTCATTTTAATTCAGAACCTCGTCCATTCCTAATCATTGCCTTCATATGGTGCTTATACTAAAATAGGGAAGGATATGAAAAAAGATGAAATGAAGGAGATCATAAATGGATTCAGTTACTCATGCGTTATTCGGATTAACGATCTACGGTGCAACGAATAAAGAAGACATGCCCAAAGAAGTGAAAAAATCAGTATTTGTTGCGGCTGTCGCCGGTAGCATGATCCCTGATATTGATGTAATTTCTCAACTTTGGGATACAGAAGGTATGTACCAAATGTGGCACAGGGGAATTACCCACTCGATCTTTTTAGTACCAGTCTGGGCGTTACTCATTTGGCTCGTCTGTTTTCTCATTTGGAAGACGAAGGACAGGCGAATATTTTACATCGCCGCACTTGCCGTCTTTATCCATAATACGAGCGACATTCTAAATGCATGGGGGACAAGCTATTTTGAACCATTCTCAGATGCAAGACTTGGATTTGGTACGATACCGATAGTTGACGTCGTCATTTGGCTCATCATGCTAACAGGCTTCCTTGTGGTAAAAATAAAGAAAGCAACCCCGCATAAAGTGTATAAAATCGTATGGATCTTTATCATTGCACATATTTTGGTCCAATCAGTTCAAGGGTATATTATTTATCAATCGACAGTGGATCAGTATGGAGAACAAGCCTTAACTGCACGATTTATTCCGGGACATTTTAAAATCGCCGGAAAGAACGGGCTAGAAGTAGAAGTCTTGCAAGGTACCGTTTGGGGCGGACTTGAAGTAGTCGATCAAATCACATCACAAGATGAAACAAACTTAGATGTTCTCTTCCGTGAAAACCCAAGAGCCAAGACGCTTTATCAATGGTCGCCTTTCGTCGTAGTCGTTGATAATGAGGAAAAACTAGGAATTTACGATCCAAGATTTTTTAGAATGGGCGTACCGTTCTTATATGAATATATTTATAAAGAAGATGTACAGATTGAAGAATAAATAGGGTCAAATCCTCTAAATGAAAAAGTCCTCTCCAAGTTCGTACTTGACCGCAAAGTTAGTTTGATCTTACTCTGCGGCTACCTCAGTTCCAGGTCTTGAAGAGGACTTTCTTGTTATTCCTTCGCATTTTGATCGGTTTTTTTATTCGTTTGAACGATGAGGATCATGACGAGGTAAAGAAACGCGATAATATTTAGCGTAAACATCACATAATCGTAATTAGATGCCGTTTGTTCAAAAATGTATGTAAAATACCGAATACAATTGATCATTAACAGAATTAAAAAACCGAGTGCTAAATAACTACTTTTCATGGACAACCTCCCATTATTCCTTACGCAACGCCTAATGTCTTATATTATTATTACCAATATATAGAATTTTAAAAGAAGTATATTCCTTAAAATGAGGGAGACCAATGATTGAAATTCACAAAGCTAACTTAGAAGATCAAACGGTGATTTTAACAATCTACAATGAAACAACACTCCATTTACTAAAAAGAGAGATTAAGCAATGGGAGTACCCTTGGAACCCTGAGAATATACAAAAAGACATCCAGAAAAACGAAGCTTATGTCGTGTTATTCAATCGTACGTTCGCAGGTGCGTTTTGTATGAGTCCGTTAGAAAAATTAAGTACGTTAACTATAGAACCTGAAGGGGTTTATTTATCTAAAATTGCTATTTTGCCACAATTTTCAGGAAAGAACTTAGGTTCAGCCGTTGTCCGTTTTGCCTGTTCTTTTGCTAAACAGCGAAATCTAGCGTTATACTTAGATTGCTGGGCCGGAAATGAAAAGTTAAAAGATTTGTATTCGGATAACGGCTTAGAATACATAGGCGATTTTCCAGAAGAAGATTATTTTATTAGTATATTTAAACATCAATGATACAGCTAATGGAGGTAAACCAATGATTATTGCACTTGATATGGACGGAACCTTATTAAACTCAGATGGAACAATTAGTGAACGAAATAAAAAAGTCATCAAGAACCTTCAAAAACAAGGTCATCTCGTAACGATAGCAACCGGTCGCGCTTACAAAGACGTGAGTCGACAATTAGATGAAGCAAAGCTAGAATGTCCGGTTATTAGTTTAAATGGAGCAGGTATTACATTACCAGATCATACGATGATCGGTAGTGAAGCACTAGATAAAAAAGAACTCACTCCCGCACTAGAATGGGCAAAAGAGCAATATGATTTATACTTCGAGATATATACGGAAGAAGAAGTATATGCTGGAATTCATAATCTGGAGCACTTGGAGAAGATTGTTGTAGAATTATCAGAAAAAGTATCTGCCGAGTCAAGGGATGGCATGAGTGATTTATTAAAAATCATTCAAAAACAATTTCAGCAAGCAGCTGTCACTTTTATTGAAGACATTTCAACCATTTGGACGGAAGAACGTAAAACCATCTATAAAGTTCTTATTTTCTCCTTAAATAAAGAGGCTTTACAAGAAGCTTCTACAGTTTTTTCCGGAATTACGGGTGTAACGATTACTTCTTCACATCCAAACAATATCGAAATAAATAATGAACGAGCTACCAAAGGACGGGCGCTCACAAAACTTGCGTCTCATTACAAGGTTGACCTTAAGGACACGATCGTCATGGGCGATAGTTATAACGATTTATCCATGTTTCAGGTTGCAGGGCAGGCGATCGCTATGGAAAATGCAGCCCCAATTTTAAAAGAAAACAGCGATGCCGTCACTAAAACAAATGACCAAGACGGGGTAGCGGTTTTTCTAGAAACATTGCTTGAAGACAAAGTGAGGTAGACCAAAAACAACCCAGATTCGATGCTACTCATTGGACCTGGGTTGTTTTAGTTGTTGTAATTGTCATTTTTGATATTTAATTCTTTACACTTTCAATACATTTCTCCTTAACCTACCCGTGTTATAATGTAAAAAAGAAAAAATGGAGTGATGATTATGGAAGATACTTTGAAGAAAATTCTTGTGGAGCTTCAAAAGGTTAATAACCGATTAGATGGATTTGATAACCGATTAGATGGCTTGGAAAATGGACAGCAAGTGCTCATGAGGGATGTTTCGAGTATTAAAGATAATCTTATAAGTGGTTTAGGACCATATTTTGAACGTATAGAGAAACATATAGATGAAAAAACATATGAATTAAAAGAAACATTAGAAGACCAACAACGAGTAATTGATACTTTATCAGCTCGTTCAATTAAGCATGAGAGTGAAATAAAAGACTTTAAAGGAATGCTAAAAAATCAATAAGGGCCTATAAGGTTTCTTTTTTTGATCTCCAAATGATATTTGCTTGGAAAAGGGTACAGGTTTGTCTAAAATTTAAGAACAAAGGGGAACCCAACATTACGTAGGTCCCCTAAATTTATCCATAAATTCAAGAACAATATCAGCTATTTATTTAATACGCTCTTTCATATTGAAATGGAGTGAGTGGCTTTTTATCCAATAGAAGGGACGCATCGTTCGCCCAATGTGGATTTTTTAACATCCCACGCCCCACTGCAATCAGGTCCGCTTGTTCGTTTCCGAGTACAGCTTCGCCTAAGATTGGATCGTCTAATCGTCCAACAGCGATCACAGGCGCACCCGTTTCATTTTTAATGCGAGAAGCCAACGGTACTTGATATCCTGGGTGTACACCAGGTCGTCCAGTTGAACCGATTGGGCCTTCACCACCAGAAGTAATATGGAAAATATCTACACCAGCCGATTGGAAACGTTTTGCCATTTCAGAGCTGTAATCTAGATCATAACCGCCATCTACATATTCAACCCCTGAAATTCTCATCACAAGCGGCATGGTTTCAGGCATCACACTTTTCGTAGCTTTAATCACTTCTTCACCAAATAAAAACTTATCTTCACCGTACTTATCAATTCGTTTGTTTGTAAATTCGGAAGAGAATTGGTGAATGAGGTAGCCATGAGCACCATGAAGCTCAACGGTATCAACCCCAGCTTTTACAGCACGTGCCACACCATCTCGAAAAGCAATTACCATTTGTTCTGCTTCTTCTGTCGTTAATTCATGTGGCGCTTTAAATTGATCATTAAATGCGATCGGCGAGCAAGAAACTAAATCAGGTGCATCTTGTGCTTTACGACCCGCATGACCAATTTGAATACCGACTTTTGCCCCGTATTTATGACATTCATCCACAATGCGTTTGAAAGCTGGAATATGTTCGTCACTCCAAATTCCTAAACAATGATCGGAAATGCGACCACGCGCTTCAACATTCGTCATTTCAATAATAATAAATCCAGTTCCGCCAATCGCACGACTCGTATAATGAATGAAGTGCCAGTCCGTCGGCATCCCGTCTTTGTTCGTCGCTGAGTATTGGCACATCGGTGGCATAACGACTCGATTTTTTAATTCAAGATCCTTATATGTAAATGTTTCAAATAGCTTAGCCATCATATTCGCCTCCAGGTTTTCTATTTTTAAATACTAGTTTAATAGTATAGGATTTTTTGAGGTTGGTCGAGTAAGAGAGCTTCATTTTGAAGAAAAAAAGTTAAAGTCCAACACATATCTAACCATGAAAAACAACCACAATCATTACAATTGCATTCTTCTAGTTAGTTAGATAATATTATCGTTGTACATAAAATTGATTGAAAGAAAAGAGGAATACTGATGATCCAACGTACTGTACTAGTAAAATTTGCTGACACCACAACACCAGAACAATTACAAGAAGTGGTAGACCGTTTCAAAGCCTTAAAAAACCACTTAACGGGCATTGTGGACCTACAAGCCGGCCTAAACATTTTAGAGCGCAATAAAGAGTACCAAGTCGTATTAATGGTACGCTTTGAAGACCAAGCAGCACTAGATGCTTATGTGGCAGACGCTGAGCACCAAGCCGTTGCCGCTTACATTAAAGAAGTAGGACGAGTCGACAGCATCGGCGTAGACTTCGAGATGTAAAATATAGGAGGAAGAAACCCTGTCTTGGGTTTCTTTTTTTATTACGGAATTGATGGTTAGGACAAACATAGATTAAGGGTCTGAAAAAAAGATAAGGTTAACACAAAGAGGATTAGCCTCAATATTTTCCAGTATACGGTAAAATTTTTAATCTAAAGAGAGACTTAGGATCAACTTTATCCAGTTTAAGGAAAAATCTTAATCTAAAGAGGGACTTAGCTTCATATTTATCCAGTTTAAGGAAAAATCTTAATCTAAAGAGAGATTTAGCTTCATTCTTATCCAGTTTAAGGAAAAATCTTAATCTAAAGAG
>NZ_JBYCKM010000022.1:0-36636 GCF_057473385.1 Alkalihalobacterium sp. TH-98
AGCGGTAGAGGAAAAATATAGGAGAAAGTGTGAATGAAACGGCGCGGATCGTGAGCGAAGGAGGGAAAAATTAGGAGAAAGTGTGAATGAAAAGCGCAGATTAGTGAGCGGTGGAGGAAAAATATAGGAGAAAGTGTGAACGAAACGTGCGAATCGTGAGCGGTAGAGGGGAAAATAGGTTCAACAAAGAGAAGCTGTTTCAGCAAATTCAGGAGAGGAAGGAATTGGTTTAGATAGATGCAATCAAAGAGAGTGTTAGTTTCCCTTATGTTAAGTTGCATCCTTTTTACCGGGTGCTCATTCGGGGAATACGAGTCGAAAAAAATGGAAACGATTAGTGCATTAAAGGCAGATCAAGAGGGTCAATATTATATGTATGTGTTTTTTAACTTTCCACAGGATGAAGTTCCTCCTCCGCCAGACAAACGAGGAGTCGTTGATGAAAATTTACAAAGGCAGTATGAAGTGTATGAGAATATGATGCGACTAGATCCACTACTTAAAGTACATCAATTTGGTGTCAAGTCGGCTGATAGAGTACCAGAACAAGTGGATTTTCTAAACATCAAAGAGTTTCCAACGTTTGTTATATTCGACGACATGCGAATTGTTTTTCTATCTACTGATATGGGCGAAACGGAAAAATTCTTAGAAACACTACCTGATATTGAGTATACGAACTAGCAGCAAAGCAGCAAACTCTATGGAAAAGTTTATCCTTCATTAGAAGGTATGTAATCACTGAAATAGTACTTTTTTGTCCATAAAGGAGGCACAATGAAAAACATTTGGCAGAAAGATAATCAATTTTATACGTTAGAACCTTTAACACCAAACCTAGTCACACAAGCAGAAGAACGTTTAAAAATAAAATTACCAGACGCCTATATCCAACTTCTGAATAAACAGAATGGCGGTCATATCAAATACACGACTCACCCTACCGGTGAACCAACCATTTGGGGGGAGAACTATATTCATGTTGACCACCTGTTAGGTATTGGTGAAAAGGATAGTATACTAGATAGTCAATATTTAATTCAAGAATGGGGGCTGCCTAAGGATATTGTCATTTTATCTGGAGAATGTGAATCCTGGGTTGCTTTTGATTACAGGAATACGAAAGAAAATCCACCGGTCATTTACATAGAATGTGAGAGCGAGCAAAACAAGGTGTTGAAGCTTGCAAACTCGTTTGAAGAGTTTTTAAACGGGCTAACCTTGTACGAAGATAGTTACCAAGAGTTAATAGATGATACTAATGAGGAAAATCATCAACCGTGGACGACAGAAGCAATTGTTCAAGCATTGTCTACTAATAATAATGATGAAATCGTTCAAGCATTCAATTACCTGCACGCTCTTAAGAAGAAACAGTTGAAAGAATTAAAATACCTAGCAATCATTGAAAACAAGATTATCGAATTACTTAGAAACAGCAATGAACAGATTAGAGAGATTGCTGCGCTATATGCTGTGCACTTTAATGAAAAACGATTATTTTCTCCAGATTATATCGAAGAAATTCTCATGATCCTTCGTGAAGATGAGAACTTAGTGGTTTACGTAGAAATGTTTCAATAATCTCATTTAGATCAAAAATTGCTGACTCTCCACTTGACGGTCCTTCAATTGCTAATTAAGATGGGAGTATCTTACTTAGGAGGTTTTTGTTTGAATAACTTCTGTTTAGAGCTGGTAGGCACCTTTTCTATAGAATAATAAAATGATAGAGGAGCGTGTATACAAACATGAGTAAATACTTTTTTGAGGCATTTGAAAATTTAAATAGGTTAGCACCTGGTAGCGAGACATCAACTAAAAAAGCGATTTCTATGCTAGACCTATCTGTAAAAGACAATATTAAAATTCTAGATATAGGATGCGGTACAGGAAGTCATACGATGATTTTGGCAGAGATGTTTCCTGCAGCCGATATCACAGCTATTGATACGCATGAAGGCTTTTTAAATGAACTAAAGAAAAAAGTGGTAAAAAGTCGTCTTGAAAATCGAGTTGTAGTAAGGAATGTATCAATGTTTGAGCTAGATTTTCCTTTAGAACATTTCGATCTCATTTGGGCAGAAGGTACGATCTATATCGCTGGATTTCAAAATGGCTTAAGAGACTGGAAAAAATACCTTAAATCGGGTGGGTATCTCGTTTGTAGTGAAATTTCTTGGCTAAGTAACCATCCTTCTTTAGAGTGTAAAACGTTTTGGGAGACAGCGTATCAAGAGATGGATACGATTGTAAACAAAATAACACAAGTCGAACAAAACAATTATCATTATGAGTTTTCTTTTGTCCTTCCGAAAGAAGATTGGACAGTGCAATACTACGGTCCACTTGAAGCAAACCTCAATAAAATGGTGCAAAAATATTCACAAAACGAGGATGCTTTAAGAGTGGTGCAAATGTTGCGCGAAGAAATTGAACTGTACGATAAACATTCCGATGATTACAGTTATGTTTTTTTCGGGATGAGAAAAGAATAAAGTAGATCAAGGAAAAAGGGCTGAAGAGATTCAGTCCTTTTTTTAAATTATACGTAAAAAATTATACGCTGAAGGAAATTTATTGAAACGGTAAAGATAAGCTTGAACAGCTATAAACAGATGAATTGAAATCATACCTGCTATGGTATAAGATGGGAATACGAATAGAAAGTAAGGTAAGGACATAGATAACGGAGTTTTTTAACAGTGAACAAGGTTAAACGAAGTGATTTAATGATTTAAAAAATTTTATCACTAAAAGTGATTGAGAGGGAGTATCTAGAATGAGCGACTGGAATACACGTTTTAGTAGTGAAGAATATGTTTACGGAAAAGAACCGAATGAATTTTTAAAAGAAATGCAGAAAAGGTTAAACCTTTCTGGCAAGGCGTTGGCCATTGCAGAAGGAGAAGGGCGTAATGCTGTTTTGTTAGCTGAACAAGGAATGAACGTTACGGCATGGGATTATGCGGAGTCAGGTTTACTTAAAATGAAAAAGTTAGCTGAGGCTAAAGGCGTGTCAGTGGAGACAAAACTCGTCGACTTAAATGATGCCGAGTGGCAACCGAATCAATGGGATGAGGTTGTCTGTATTTTCGGACACTTTCCAGAAGAACTTCGAAAGAAAACACTTAAAGGTGTAAAAGAAGCAGTAAAGCCAGGAGGCTATTTTATTACCGAGGTGTATTCTCACTATCAAATTCCTTATCAAAGTGGCGGGCCGCAAAACGTTGACCTTCTTTACAAACCAGAGGAGTTTTTACAATCCTTTTCAGATTGGCGTATTGTTCACTTTTTTATGGGAGAAGTTGTTCGACACGAAGGGAAGTTACATAATGGATTGTCGCATGTCATTCAGTTTGTTGGACAAAAACCAGAATAAACAGTTGTATTTTGAAAGTAAGCCTCTATCATTTTGTGAGCAATCTTAAATATTAATTTTCAGATGAAACGAAACTTTTCTTCCACATAAGACGTCTAACGTTTTAGGGAGGAGGTGATATCGATGAAGGGTGTCACGTATCAGTTTCGATTATTTGCTATCATCATTTTCATTATTACTATTTTTTCAGTCGGTTGTTCAGCGAAGGAAACAGCAACGTCTACTTCATCTTATATTTCTATTGTTGAAAAAGGGAAATCCGAAGATGATACGGAAGCGTGGATTATAGCGGTTAATCCAGAAGAAGCCGAAGAAAGCGAACTAAAGATTGTCGTAGAGGCACCAATGGTTTGGAATTTAATTGAAGTAGATAAAACGTATTTTTCTAGTTATTTGAAAGAAGGCGACAAGGATCCCGTTTTAATTCAGATTAGCCATCTTGGCGATGATGATCCGTTAAGGTGAGAATTGGATCACTCAGCATATTGTACTGCCATACATAAAACATCTTGTATGGCTTTTGTTGTGATTGATATGAAGACAAAGCGTTAGAAAAACAAGGCACTTACTACTAAACAGGAGTGTTTGCTCATGGGTTTTTGGATGCAATTTCTGTTATTTGCAATACCAGGCTTCATTATCTACTATGGTGTTTTTTACGGTACACCAAAACTTGTAGAGAAAGGGATTCCTTTCATCTATTCGTTTTGGTTATGGATGTGGGCACCGGTTCTATTATTATTACCCGTTTCAATAGGTCTTTTTATTTTTATAGATGGAGGGCCAGTAACGGTAGAAGTATTGGTTGAACGGTTTCGCTTGAACCCAATAAGTAAAGGGGATTGGCTATGGATTGGTTTAGCTGTTATATTGACCATTGTATTGGATCAATTGTTAGAGCCAATCGGTAAAAAATTAGCAAACTATAAATTATTTGCGCCACCTAGTTATTTACCAGCTCCTTTTAATCCTTTAAAGAAGTTCTCCATGCCACCGAGAGAATTTTTCGGTGTTCCCTTAAAGGGTAACTGGAAACTATTATTCTTTTTTGTTCCACTCCATTTATTGGCTATGTTTAGTGAAGAAATAATGTGGCGGGGTTATGTGTTACCGCTTCAAGAAATGATGTTTGGCCATTTAGCATGGATCGTTAACGGTTTATTATGGGCTTGGGTTTTACATATCGCTTTAAAATGGCATGTCATTGGTATGATTCCTAGTATGTTGATTGCTCCACTTATTGCTCAATACACACAGTCTACATGGGCTTCATTTGCGGTTCATGCAATTGGCAATGCACCGTTGTGGATCATTCTTCTAATCGGAATTCTAAAAGCACCGAAACCTATAGATGGGGAACAGAAAATCCATTTGTGAAGTTAAAAGAGAATTGATAAATAATAATCAAGCCAAATGAACACGCTGAATCTTTCTTTCAGCTTATTCGTATAGTAGTAAATTATAATGATAGGGGATAGGAAATGGAAAAACTACAAAGGTATCTTTTTATCTTTATTATTTTGATTGTTGTGATTGGTCTAGCTTCCATGTTGTGGAATGCATATGAAAACGAGCCGGACCTGACCATCCCAGAATGGGGGATCGTTCCTCATAATGATACCTACTATGCACATGTGGCACTCATTTTAGATGAAGATCATAAACAAGTGAAAACTTTAGATGAGGTAAAGGTTGGCAGTATAACGATATTAGAAAAATATGTAATAAGGGCAATACCTCAGCATTTTCCTAACTTGTGGGAGCAGCAAGAAAAATTACAGTTTCCCCTTGAACTGGAGCCTAATACGGAATACCATATTATCTTGTCATCGAAGGACGATGACTTTTTCGAACAGGTGGATGAGTATGGAATCGATATTTACTTTAATGACTTTTGGTATAATGTCAACTGATCTGTAATAGTTTTGACATACTACCCATTCTTAATAGCTTAATAAAATCTTATAAAAAGACGACGAAAACCAACAAGGTCTTCGCCGTCTTTTTGTTTGGAAACACATTTGTCCATTCATCATTTTGAAAGTAAGAACTCACTTGCTACGAGTTGGTTAGTGCTAATCTAAAGTTATTACATGATTATATGAATTTATTTTTATCTAATTACCACTTAACAATTGACAATGATTATCATTACAGATACGATTGTACTATACTTAACTGACTAAAGAATAGGTGAACGACACCTGTCATAAATAAAGTGGCACGAGAAGGCGACTTAAAGCTTGAAGTTTTTGGAGGTCCGTATGTGTACGCAATTGATGTCATTAGAAGAACAACAAAAGTTGGCAGACTACCGAGTTTGTTTTGAAGAAGAAAGCGCATCAATTTTAAACATTGATGTCATCGATCTTTTTGATAAGGAAAAGCTTTTAGCTTTTTTAGAAGAAGTACAGGAGGAGTTGCAAGCTCCAGATTTGATGGTCACGGGTTCTGCCTTTTCTAAACGGTACAGTTACCTTATTATTGCCTCTGCATTTTATTCGTTTTTAATGTTTAATAAAAAATTAAATATGTCGGCTGAAAACTTAGCGATTTTATCTTCTACCTCTCAAGAGAAATGGTTACCTCGTCTTTTCTTTAATGACCAGACGGCTTACATACCTGAGACAAAAGAGGATCGTAAAACCTGTAGGGATGATTTAATTAAAGAGCTTTTCGTTGATCATTTAAGTCCTTTATGGGACAATATTTCAGAACTATGTAGAGTTCCAAAGCCCATTTTGTGGGAAAATACAGCGATTTATTTATTTTGGATTTTCGAGACACTACTTAAGCGGGACGATCTTGCCCCAGAGCTAAGGGATACCATTCAACTGGATTTTGATTATTTCCTTTATGCGACCGAACATTCCATTTTTAAAGATTACAAAAGTCACCCAATCACTGGTTTCTATTGTGATATGACAAGTCTTGGGGGACAAGCTGTTCGCATTCGAAAAACGTGCTGTCTCTATTATGCTCTTTCTGAAGAAGGGAAAATGTGTAAAGGCTGTCCACGAAGAGGAAGTTACCAGGCTTGTAACAATCTTGCCTAAATCATTGAAAGAAAAAGGATTTTGCTCATTAAACTCGAATTCATTCATGAAACAGTGCTAGGGACGGTCAGCCTAGACATAAACATTAATAGGATTACATAACACAACAGCGGCTTATCGTTGTTGTGTTATTAGCAACCCTAAAAAGTAGAGTGGGAGTGGGTAAATGTTACTTACTGAATTAAATTTAGAAACAAAAGAAATGAAAATCCATGATTTCATTGCAGATACATATCCAGAGTTAGTGAATACATACTTAACGATCGTACCTAAAGCACGATTTATGATCATGGAGCGAATGATTAATGCCCTGTTAAGAGAAGGGTTTATTCAAAAAGATCAAATAGAAGCGCAGCTTTCACAGTCTCAGCAAATTGAACTATCTTTTCAAAAAGGGAAGATTGTTATTCCGATCGCTGAAAAGTATAGTTATGATCGATATAAGCTTGGGGTAAATGTTACATTTATTGATCATAAGCAGTCTGTTACTGAAGTGTTACACCCGATCTTTTTAGTGGAATTATTGAAAGAATATATGGAAGAGCAAAACATCACGTATTCCAATTTAGAGGGATTCCAGTTAGAACTCGCTGATAGTGTAGCTAATATGGGATTAGGGTTGTTATTCCAGGAAACGAAATATGAAGAGTTGAAAGCGATTAGTCAGAATAACCATTGGCAAACGACGTTAGAGCTTATCAACGGCTTAGCAGTTACAGACCCAACTTTTGACAGGGCCTTATTTTTTGAGCAGTCTTGTGTGACAGGACACCAGCTTCATCCGTGTACGAAGTCCAAAGTTGGATTAACGATCGAAGAAGTTATGCAGTATTCTTCAGAGTTTGATCAAGTGGTTGAACTGCTTTTTGTGGCCCTTCATAAAGATGTCATTTATGTAAATCCGCAGTTTGAACGCCGACAGATGAACGAATTCTGGTCCAAAGAGTACGCGGACCTCTATGACTGTTTTATCAATAGTTGTTTAGAAAAAGGAGTAAATCCTGACGAATATATCCTTTTACCCGTTCACCCGTGGCAAAAGGATCAAACATTACCGGAATTATATGCGAGTGAGTTAGAAAAGGGCGATATTTTTTTGATTGAAAATTATAGGCTGCCAACAAAGCCGACGCTGTCAGTCCGTACGGTTGCACCGATTTCTGTCGATAAAAAATTCCACCTTAAGTTACCGATCAACGTACAGATGACTAGTGCTGTCCGAACGATTTCTCCAAACTCTGTCCATAATGGTCCAGAATTAACAGGCATCATAAAAACAATTCTAGAAAGAGAAGGATACTTCAACGGAACATTTGGTGTTGCAGGCGAAGACTTTGGAATACGTTTTAATTCGACAATTGAAAATGACACCCAATCGTATCATCGTAATAAAAATTTATCATTACTCATTCGTCCAAATCCAGAATCGCTCGTCAATGAAGATGAAAATGTAATGGTCGCTTGTGGACTATACAGCCCGTCTCCTGTTTCAAACCGGTTAGTCGTTTATGAGATTGTCGATCAATTCAACTTGCGCCGTCCGTCCCATTCCTTAGAAGAGAATGTAAAATCCTTCTTTAAAAAATATATCGATGTCGTTCTTTCAGGGATTATTCCATTGATGACCCGCTATGGCATTGGTCTAGAAGCACATTTACAAAATTCATTGATCGTGTTTAAAGACAATGAGCCTGTTAAAGCGTTCATTCGAGATCTAGGCGGGGTAAGGGTTTATAAAAAAAGATTAGAACAACAAGGGGTACCTGGTACCTTTTATCCTAATTCCGTTACGATTGGTGACGATTTTGTTGAGATGCAAAACAAGGTCATCCATACGGTGTTCCAAAGTCACATCGGGGAGCTTACGGCTCATTTAGCGAGACAATATCCGATTGATGAGTTAGAGCTTTGGGATGTTGTAAGAGAAGTGTGCATCGACATTTTCACCGAACTTAAACAGGATGGAACATTACGAGAAGATATAGAAATGGATTTGGCGGCGTTACTTGGCCCAACCGTGGAAACAAAGGCATTAACCATTATGCGGTTAAAAGATGATGTGACCGATTATGCCTATATCGGTGTACCAAATCCGTTGTTTAGAAGATAAAGGTTTAACATAAGAAATTAAGGGCAATAAAATAAGGGTAATCGAATAGAAAGTGTTCGGTACGTCAATAATGTTGTTGTTAAAAAGGAGGGATATTCATGGCATTAACGTTTAAGCAAATGGTGGGAACGGCTAAAGAAAATGTAGCTGGCATTTCTTCAGCTGACGCAAGAGAAAAGATGAATCAAAACCCAAATACACTGGTCATTGATGTGCAGGACGCAGCAGATGCAGGGGCTTGTGGATTAATTCCAAGCAGCATGAACATTTCACTAGGAATGTTACCAATCCGTGCAGATCTTGAATTACCAGAACACCTAAGAGCACCTGAATTAGCAGATCGCAGCCGTCCAGTCATCGTCACGTGCGGGGCAGGCGGTCAAGCCGCTCTTGGGGCCTATCTTTTAAAGCAAATGGGCTTTGAAGATGTAGCCTACATAGAAGGTGGAACGACAGCTTGGAAAAATGAAGGATTTGAAGTAGAGAACGATTAATCATAAGGTATTGAGCTCTGCTTTCTTAACAATTAAGAAATGACGATCAACCATTTAGGTTTGATCGTTATTTTTTGTTTCTGCCTCGATCTTGAATGAAATCGGAACCAGAGTAGGAAAATAAAAATGATTTTGTAGAGGAAACTTTTATGCCTTGAAACGGTTTTTCGAGTAGAAGAGTTCCTCATCCCCCCAGAAACGAGGACATAAAGTAGAAAGCCACTTAACGATAGTCTAAGAAAAAATGCAGGAGGAAAAAATGTGATCGTCAATTTTAATGAAATAAACCATCACTTTTATATGCAAGAGGCTTTAAAGGAGGCCGAAGAAGCTGGTAAACGTGGCGACTCACCAATAGGTGCTATCATTGTACATAATGATGTAATTATTTCAAGAGGCTCCAACCGGACGCTCACACAAGGAAATGATTTAGCGCATGCGGAAATCAATGCAATGAATAATTGCAACGCTTTCCTTAAACAAAATGCTCTCAACTGCATCCTGTACACGACGGTAGAACCTTGTATGATGTGTCTATCTACGATCATTACTGCAAACATTAGAAATGTTGTCTTTGCCTTAGAAGATAAAAGCTTGGAAATGAAGCACTTTATTGATTCGAACACATTCATAAATAAACGACTGCAAAATTACCAAGGTGGGGTGCTGTCAGAGCAATCAGCACAAATGTTAAGAAGCTATAATGCGCATTTGGCTGCGATTATGATCAACGGGTTAGAGGCAGAGCCATTGCCATGAGTGGTTGCGCGTTTAGAGTGAAGCAAGTAATCTAGTGGTAGTGAGTAAGTTGAGGTTATCGAGGAATAAAGTACTAGGGGAGGAGAAGTGAATGATCGGTAAACCATGCGTCAGGGTGAAAAGTGAGTTATCGGGTAAACAAAGTGCAAGCGGTGAAAAGTGAGTTATCGGGTAAACAAAGCGCCTGGGATAAAATTGAGTTTAGAGGACTGAGAGGCCTTTATTTATGTAAAAACTGCCTATTTGACACTTTTGGAGGACTGGGAGGCTTTTATTTTACTCATAAGCCACGTTTTTCTCCTGAATATCAGTGAATTAGGGCCTGTGAGTCCGCTAATTCTAGAAATCGATGCTTTATTGCCAAATAAGAGCCTGTGAGTCCTCTTAAATTACATTACAGTTAATTGACGAACTAGCTTTCAACATGAAAACCGCATGGGAAGCGCATCCCACACGGTTTAAAATATCATTTAGAAAAGCCCTAGAGCACGACCGTCTTCATTGACATCCATCTTTAATGCGGATGGTGCTTTTGGAAGGCCGGGCATCGTCATGATATTACCGGAAAGGGCGACGAGGAAGCCAGCTCCAATTGAAGGTTTAAATTCTCGGATCGTAATTGTAAAGTCAGTCGGCCTGCCGAGTTTCGTGGGATCATCAGATAGTGAAACTGGAGACTTTGCCATACAAATCGGCAAATTATCCCAACCTAATGCTTCATACTGGGTGATTTGCTTTTTGGCTTTATCGGAAAACTCAACGGCTTTTGCTCCATAAACGGTTTGGGCAATTTGTAAGATCTTATTTGGAATCGTGTCACTCACATCATATAACGGTTTGAACGAATGAGTATTTTGCTCCATCACTTGAAGAACTTGCTCGGCTAAGTCGAGTCCACCTTCACCGCCTTTTTCCCACACTTCAGTAAGGGCAACCGCGTATCCTTCTTTTTCACAAAATGCTTTTAAAGTATTTACTTCTGGGTCTGTATCTGACGTAAATCGGTTAATCGCAACAACGAACGGCAAGTTAAATGCTTGGATCGTTTCGATATGTTTCTGTAAATTGCCTAATCCAGCCTGTAACGCCTCGATATTTTCCATATGTAACTCTTGTTTAGAAACGCCACCATGCATTTTTAACGCTCGGATCGTTGCTACGATGACAACAGCTTCTGGCTGTATATCAGCAAAACGAGATTTAATGTTTAAGAACTTTTCAGCTCCTAAATCAGCACCAAATCCTGCTTCAGTAATAACAATATCGCTCAACTTCTGCGCCATTTTCGTTGCGATGACACTATTGCAGCCGTGCGCAATATTTGCAAACGGTCCGCCATGGATTAATGCCGGGGTATGTTCGATCGTTTGTACGAGATTTGGCTTGAGCGCATCTTTTAATAAAAGAGTTAGCGCACCTTCTACGCCGAGGTCTGCAACGGTTACAGGTTCTTGATCGAAATTGTAAGCGACAACAATTTTTGCTAAACGTTGTTTCAAATCTTTCAAGTCCGTAGCTAAACAGAAAATAGCCATAATTTCAGAAGCGACTGTAATATCAAATCCGTCTTCACGCGGTACTCCTTGCATCGGTCCGCCTAAGCCAACGACAACTTGACGTAACGCACGGTCATTTAGGTCTACTACACGTTTCCAGACAATTCGTCTCGTATCTATACGAAGCTCGTTTCCTTGGTGAATGTGGTTATCTAAAAAGGCTGCCAATGCATTGTTCGCTGTTGTAATTGCATGAATATCCCCGGTAAAATGGAGGTTAATCTCTTCCATTGGTAACACTTGTGAATATCCACCACCTGCAGCACCGCCTTTAATCCCCATCGTTGGACCTAGGGAAGGTTCTCTTAGAGCAATCATCGCATTTTTACCTAGCTTGTTTAAAGCTTGTCCTAACCCAACCGTAACTGTTGATTTTCCTTCACCGGCCGGGGTTGGGTTAATCGCAGTAACTAACACGACCTTTCCGTCTGGTTGATCGGCCAGTCGTTTCATTAAATTAAGTGAAATTTTTGCTTTATAGTGACCGTGTAATTCTAATTCTTCATCTAAAATGTTAAGCTGTTCCTTAAATTGTTGGATGGGCTTTAATGATGCAGCTTGAGCAATCTCAATATCTGATTTTATTTGTTTATTTGTCTTCATAGTTCTCCCTTCTCCACTCGTAACATGAAATTGTTGTATCTCAGGAAAGTATATTCGAGCCCCTACTTAAATATAGCAAAATAGGTATAAAAATCAAAGGAGAATAAAGCATAGAAACAGGAAGGTGCCTTAAGATATACAGTATACTTTAAAGCGTTAAAAGGTGAAGGATGCGGTTAGATGGTATTTTGAAATAGTAAAATGAGCTAGATCGGAAAGTGTCTTTTACTTACACTTATTTGGCTAATTTGTTTTTTTATTAGTTAAGCACAAAAAGAACTTCACTATAGAAGTGAAGTAATTGAGGAGAAATGATAATAGTTAGTGGCCTCTTTCTTAGGAGGAATAACATGAAGGAGTTTGTTATCCGATAGGTTTAACGAGGCCAGATTAAACCTTTAAATTATATATATGTATATCTCTTAGTTTTATGACTAAAGTATATGAACTCTTTGGATTTCCTACTGTTGAAGGGGGGGACGACAACGCTTTCTCCATTATAGCGGAGAAAGAGCAGTTGTTTTATCAATATGAATAAAAGCATCGTATCGTTGTGATAGACGGGATGGTACATAATTACCGTGATGTTCAAATTCAGGATGATAAACAACACCAATCGCACGATGGCCAATCACATTAGAGAAGAGTTCTTTATTCTCTTCTGTAAACAGTAAAAATTGGTTATAGGCCCCTGCATGATGAAGAGCTTCTTCCCAGCTACCTGTGACGCCTTGAGGGACAGTCATAATTTCAGCAGGTGAACCCCATTTCGTTCCCGCAATAACAGTACCTTCGTATGTACCAAACCCTACCGCATACACTTGATTTTCCCCGAAAACCTCTCGAGTTAATTGTCCGACATTGACCATTCCTTCTTTAGCCATATCGGTAGCGCGCGCATCGCCAATATGGGTGTTATGTTCCCAGACAATGCCCTTAGCAGAAGAGCCATAAAACTCACTAATATGTTGTAGCGCTTCGACCATATGACGATCGCGAATATTCCATGACTCATTATCGTTCGTCACCATCGTGTGGTAATAATGTTCAGCATTCATAGCTGCGATCGCATTAATATTCATATTCAGATTTGCTTCTGGGTCTTCATCGTATGCCGTTTTGTTTTCTTTTATAGTTGACAACAGTTCCATCACTTCATTCATGCAGTCTTCTCCATAAAAGGCAGCTGAAATCCCATAGTTTTCAGGTTTCCTGTGATAAGGTTCGAAGCATTCGATTGCTTGTAGCGCTTTGTCCAAATCAGGGGATTTAATCTTTTTTAAATAATCAACAATCGCTTCTATAGACTCCCATAAGCTATACACATCTATTCCATAAAAGCCTATTTTTCGATTGGTTTGTTGTTGATTGTAAGCGTGAAGCCATTCGATGAGATCGACCATTTCCCCATTTGCCCACATCCAACTCGGCCAACGATTGAACGACTTTTTCAATACATCTTCAGCACTTGAATACTCGGGGGCCATTCCTTTAATGTAACGATTGACTTCATAACAAGCAGGCCAATCTCCCTCGACGGCAATAAAGGAAAATTGATGCTCCTGAATGAGTTGCTTTGTAATGTCAGCCCGAAACGTATAAAACTCCCTCGTTCCATGACTTGCTTCACCAAGCAGTGCGTACTTTGCTTGGCCTGCTTTCTGGATTAACGGTTCGAGGTCCGCTGTCTTATTAAATGGAACGGCATGTTTTTTAATATGGTCAGTTAATTCGCTTGTTGTAATCAATTCCTTCACCTCGTGCTTAGTATGAGCGGGAATGAGCCAAGTAATTCCAGAAATGAATGAAGGAACGAATAGGTGATTTGAACATTTCGGTAAATAAAAACATCAACGAGAACGAATCTATTAAAAAATGCTTACTTATAATTGATTTCTATTTCAATCTAAATTAATTGGTCACTAGAAAACAGTGCAAAGACTAGATTATGTTAAAAATAGAGAAAGAAATTAATATTAAAAACGGTATGTAATAAAACAAAAGTTCCTTTACTTTTTTACTTTTGCAGAAAAAAACCCGATTGATTAAGTTCTATGATAAGTCTTTATGACTAAGAAAATTCAATAAAAAATGATTAATTTTACATTTTATGTAAATAAACTAAGTAATACGAAACATATCTATAATTTTCTTAATATAACTTGTAATTTCTCTTTACTATCTTAAATTCCTTAATGCGAAATATTATTTCCTTTAATTTAAAAGGTTTTCCTATCTCAAGGTCCCTAATTCAAAATTAAAAAAATGATAAAAAAATAGTAGTAGAAAAACGAAAAAAAATTATTAAAATTAGCATGAAATAGCTAGAAAACACAAGAAAGTAATTAGTTTTATCAGAATGCTTTCGTTTTTTCGTTGTTTTTACGAGTTCTCAATTTTTTATACGTCTCGTATATTTAGGTCAAGTTCAATAAAGTGAACAAAAATGAACGAAATAACCAGGGGGGGAAAAACAATTAGATACAAACGAGTTCAAAAATTTAAGAGAAGATCCAGAAGAATGATAATAGGACTCCAAATCATTTTGCTCTCGTATATTCTTCTAGTTTCAAGCTTACATGTAAGTTCATATACGGACGCATCCTTCAATGATATTGAAGTTCTCTTTTTTTCTGTAAAAACAGAGTGGGATGTTGAAGGTGAAGAACATAGTTTACTAGATTTTAATCATTCTTCAATAGTTTATGGAAGTATATGTACACAAGAGAAGACACTAATCTTTACCGATATTCATTATTCAAGCCAGGATATGAATGAAGCTGTATGGAAGTGGGAGTTAGTTAAGGTTGCCGGCGTAAATGATAATGGTACTCCGGTTCAGGTGGGTGAGGCATTAGCAGAGGGTTTTATCAACAAAGAAACATTATTTACCAACCAACTGGCTAGATTAGAGGTTTTAGTTCAACTTGAACCTGGCGACTATCGATTTAAAGTTAAAAGGAATGGAGAAAACTCAAATTTTATTTGGAGTAAGAGTATTGCTGTAAATCAAAGTTGCTCAAGCGAAGAGCCAGTACTACAAGAAGAAATCGTAAACCATGAGCAAGAAATGAAGCCTAATGTTGACAACCAAGTGAGTGACGATAGTAATGTAGATCACCAAGAACAAGAAGAAATAGAAGAACCAAAACCAGAACCAAATTCAGAGAAAGTTCAAGACCAACTAGCAGATATATTAAACGGCAACCATGGGGAAGGCGACACAAATCTAAAGGAATTAGCATTAGATAACTAACTATAACTATAAATATAATAGGTTTAATAAGTTTAATAACTCTAGTATTCTATCATTTAAAAAGTTGGTGATAACATTGAAGGTTCATAAAGTTTGGAGCTGTATTATTAATGTTTTATGGGGGGCTATTTTTCTAGCATTAGTTGTTATGTTATTCTTGGTCATTTCGAGTAGGGCGAGTGGAGGTGAACCCCAACTGTTTGGGTATCAACTTAAGACCGTCCATTCAGGATCGATGGAGCCCACTTTTATGACAGGGTCAATTATTGCTGTTAAATCTATTGAAGATAAGACGCAGTTAAAAGTGAACGATATTATTACTTTTAAAGAAAATGCAGAAAAAGTAGTAACCCATCGAATTACAGATGTTATAAAAAATGGAGACCATGTCCTCTATCAAACAAAGGGTGATCATAACGAAGGTGCAGATGTTAATTTAGTCTTATCCGAAAATGTCATTGCTCTTTATTCAGGTATCACTATTCCAATAGTAGGCTACATTATTAGTTTTTTTAGTTCATCTAAGGGAACAGCGATTCTCCTTATTATTCCCGGCTTATTGCTTTTAGCATATTCATTTTTTACGATAGGCTCGGCTATCCAAGAAATAGAAAAGCAAACCTCACAATCTGAAAAAGCAAATGAGGAACAAACTTAAACAGGTTGCACACCTTATGTTTACATAAGGGTCAATATATCAATCAAAAATTGAGGAGGATTTAGGGATGAACATTAAGAAGAAGTTAACTGTAGGGGTAATGTCAGCTACATTAGGCCTATCATTAGTGGGAGGAGGAACATGGGCAGCATTTAATGATACCGCAACCATTAATAATCAGTTTGCAACTGGAGTCCTAGATTTAGAAGTATCAAAAATCAGTAATCGACCTATCAATTTTGATTTAGGGAATATGAAACCAGGGGATAGTGTTACAAGAGAATTTCGTTTAAAAAATAGTGGAAGTCTTGCCATAAAGGAAGTTCTATTGCACGTCACAGCTAGTGATTTTAAAGTAGATAATTCTGCAGTAACAAATCCCGAGGAAATGTTAGAGTATCTTGACCAGTTCGAAATTAATTTATTTAGGGTTGAAGGAGCTACAAGTGGAACAGGTATAATCAAAGCTAACGAAACCCTAACTTTAGGTGATCTTTTTGAAGGGAATTTTCAGAATAAGATCGTTGATGGTTATCTTGCAACAGATAATAGTGGTCGAATTAACTTAGCCCCGTTAGTGACCCATATCAATAGTAGTTATCGTGGGTTACCGGTTTCTCCTAGTGATACTGACGATGTTAGAATTAAAATAACATTCAAAAATGATGATGCTAGAGTTGATGGTCAAACATGGGGCGAACAAGTTCAAAATAAATTTCAAAACAACAGTATAAATTTTCAGTTTAACCTAGAAGCGACACAGTGGGACGGAGTTCATGTTAGAAGCTTTGAAAGTAACGGTGAAGTAAATAACAAAATAGCAGGTTCAGCTGAAGGAGCATCACAACCAAGTATAAGAGTTGTAGATACCCCGACAATTATTGATGTCGTCAATGATTAACGTAGTATTATAGGTATAGATACGTTGAAAAGGTGGTTTAGGCCACCTTTTCTCTTATCTCCGAACATAGGTAGATCTAAAAATGAGTAAAACACTAGTAAGATTACGGAAGAATCAAAAGTAGATTTCAGGAAAATAAGTTATAATAAACCTATTAATTCGTTCTTCCATGGAGGTTACCTCGATGAATGAAAAGCAATCTACAAAACAACGACTATTAATAATTAGGGATCTATTGAAAAAATATACCGACGAACAGAATGAACTGACAATTAGAGAGTTAGTAGACTTGTATTATGAAATTACAGAACAAACGGGTGGGGCATAAGGCCAGACGAGATGACCAGTACTTATCATCTTTAATCACACAATCTTGATTGGAAAAAGAGACTTCTTTTTCTTTAGCACGACTATATCCTGGGATTTTGGGTCTTGCTTTGAACTTATTTGGATTTGTATTCTCGTAAACTAAACCTGTGTAAATTTGGCGAATAAAAAAATTAGTTGTATTATGCATATTTTTTGCGTTTCGACACATCTCTTGAAAGTAAGAATGCATACGATGTCCACTTTTCACCCAAATTTGCATCGTTTTGTAGTTTTCCATTTCGACACCAAATTCAAACGTATGTTCCTATATTTATTTTGCCAAAAAAGGTGAGAAATTCCTAGTGATGACACTCAAAACCGTCAATTCACCTCCCACTTAAAATTCTAAAGAATTTTTGAGGAAGGAGTCTTCTTGGCTGAAATGATAGAAATGAAGATCATTATCTGGTAAAACCGTATGCCCTAGTCTGGAATAATGAATTTTACTATCTGATTGGCGAGTTTATTACAGAAGGAGATATCCGTCATTACCGGATTGATCGAATGCGAAATGTTGAGGTGACTGAGTATACGTTTATTCTCAATCCTAATTTTAATATCAATCATTATACGCAAACCCTGTTTTATATGTACTCGGGAGAAGAACGCAGTATTGAAATTGAGTTCGTTAATCAATTACTGAATGTGGTAAATGATCTGTTTGGCTTAAATGTAAATATTCGACCACATACAGAAGGTACGTTTCGTATAACGACCAATGCGGTAATTAGTGACGGGTTAGTGCGCTGGTTATTAACATGGGGCAGCGACGCAAAGGTACTTACGCCACCATCACTAGTGGAACGGATGAAAACAGAAGCGGAAAAGCTGTATAAACAGTACCAGAAATAACTTAATTTACATTTTAAGCACAAGTAAAACGCAATAAGAATAAAAAACCACAGCATGTATATTTATAATGTTGACAAAATAAAGAGAACGTAATAATTTATATATAGACCAGTTGTTATAATTTTAAGGTGGTAATTGCATGAGTGAACAGAAAAAATCGTCTAAAGATAAAATTATAGAAACAGCTTCAAGGCTATTCCAAACTCAGGGCTATCATGCGACAGGACTTAATCAGATTACAAAAGAAAGCGGTGCGCCTAAAGGATCTTTATATTACTATTTTCCAGAGGGGAAAGAACAACTTGCCAGTGTTGCTGTCGAACGGACTGCTGAATTAGTGTCTAATCGGATAAAAGAAGGTTTAAATAAATGTGATAACCCCACGGAAGCTATTCAAAATTTCATAAATGATTTAGCAGATGCATTTGAAAATCGAGAGTCCAAACAAGGATTACCAGTTGCGGCAGTAGCATTAGAAACTGCACATTCAAGTGAAGTCATTCGTCTATCATGTCAAGAAGCTTATGAAACATGGCACCAAGTTTTTGCAGAAAAATTAATGACAAGCGGCATTGAAAAGGAAAAAGCATTAGAACTCGGATTAGTGATTAATGCAATGATTGAAGGGGCATTTATAAATGTGTTTACGAAAAAAGATAGTGAGCCGTTACGTCAAATTGCTCGTTATATTCCACTTTTGTTGGCTAAATGAGAAGGTGTGAAGGTGTACTTTATAAAAGTAGACCTTTTATTTAAACCAAAATTATATAGACTGGTCTACGTATATTGAGTATGAATTCATATAAATAATGTTCTGGAAGGAGGAGTTTTAAATGAGTCAAACGATCTTAGTGACAGGTGCAACAGGTAATATTGGTTATTATGTTGCAAAAGAGTTAGCACAAAAAAAACAACGTGTTCGAGTAGCCGTCCGTAATGTAGAAAAGGAAAGACATACCTTTGTTAACATGAATGTTGAAATGGTTGAATTTGATTTTCTTAATCCCACAACGTTTAAACAAGCACTTGATGGAATTCATAAAGTGTTTTTAATTAGACCACCTCAACTTGCCAACCCCAAAAAAGATATACAACCATTTATCAATGCTCTCAAGAATAATAACATTGAGCAAATAGTGTTTGTGTCACTAATGGGAGTAGATAAAAATCCAGTTGTACCACATCGGAAAATTGAGGATATGATCCGTCAATCAGCGATTGGTTATACCTTTTTGAGACCGGGATTTTTTATGCAAAATTTAAATACAACACACCGTGAAGACATTGCCTTTCGAAATGAACTGTTTATGCCAGTGAGTAAAGCAAAGACAAGTTTTATTGATACAAGGGACATTGCATCGGTGGCAACGGTTTGTTTAACAGCGGAAGTACATGTAGGAAAAAGTTATACGTTAACTGGGGCTAAGGCGATCGATTACGACGAAGTCGCACACATTTTAACTAACACATTAGGGCGTCCCATCGTTTATAAAAATCCTGGTGTTTTAAAGTTTCGCCGAACGATCATACAAAGAGGAACAAAAAAAGAATTTGCCAATGTGATGACAATGCTTTACGTCCTTACGCGATTAGGAACAGCAGAAAAAGTAACGACAGATGTGGCTAATATTTTAAAGCGGGAACCGATATCGTTTGAGCAGTATGCAGCAGATTTTAAAGAAGCTTGGAATTAAATAGATTACTAGATGGGAGAGAATTATGGTGTACCAGAAACAATTTACTTCGTATTTAAAGACAGGGGTACTCGCAGGTGTAATTACTACGATTCTTGTTAATGTCGTGTTTATTCTAATGGGATTGATTGTCGGACATGAAACCTACTTTATTGGCCAAGATCGTGATACTTTGTATATCGTCTTTATATCCTTTGCAACCTTTATGGCTTTATTTTTAAGTGGTATTATTTTTTACATGCTTCAAAGAACGACGAAGAAACCGTTGTTATGGTTTTCGATTGTTGTTTTACTAGGCTTTTTATTCAACACATATACAGCAGAAGTAGATCTACATGAGCAATATCAACTTACAGCTCATATCTTACATGTTTTTGTTGGAGGTTTAGCTATCTATTTAGTACCGAAGCTTTCAAGAGAGAAGTTGAAGAGAAAACCAAAGAATTAAATCTATCACTTTTTAAAAATCCCATTGTTTAAAATGAGACCGACGACCTGTATGAGTAGTCGGTTTTTCATTTCGTCTTATAGTCTCCTAGGAAACCTAATAATTCTGCGCTCTCTTTTTTTCTACCCTACCCAACAAAGGAAACGGTCCCAACGTTCTTCTATATATAATAAGAGAAGAAATGAAGAACGAGAAAATTCATCGAAAGTTAATAATTTGACATAGGTAAAAGTTTTCACTTGCTCGAATAACATACTAATTCGAAAAAAGGAGACATGATGATGAGACTACAAACAACGAATGAGGATTGTCACAAGCTTAGTATTACGATATATAATGATGGTTTTGGTCTAGTGAAAGAGGAAAGGAAGCTTTATAGTACGGATGCCATATCAGAAGTGCAATATGTAGATGTAGCTGAGAAAATAGAAACGGATTCAATCATAGTTAGTGGTCTTAAAGTAGAGGAATTTAATTTTGATTATGACCTTGTCAATCAAAGGAAGCTTCTAGAAAAATACTTAGAACAAGTCGTTACGGTCCATGATAAAGAGCGTGGCGAAAAGACGAGACTTCGAGTATTAAGTGTAACCGATGGAATAATCGGTGAAAAAGTGGATACGAAAGAAATCATCATCAATCCTGTCGGGGAGCTCATTTTGCCTTCCCTGCCATCAGGACTAATGGTCAAGCCCGCTCTAATATGGAATATCAAGCCACAACGGATGAACCATGAAATTAAAGTTTCATATTTAACAAAAGGAATACAGTGGAACGGAAACTATGTTTTAGAGTTGCAAAACAATACATTTCAACTGACTGGCTGGGTACAGATTAACAATCAATCTGGTACAACGTATAACGAAGCTCAATTAAAACTTATTGCAGGAGAAGTAAATCGCGTTCATGATATACGTGTTTATGATCACGATGAGCATATTGTTTACAGTCACATGGAAATGGATGACGAGCCTGAGAATTTTACGGAAAAAAGTTTTGCTGACCAGCATATGTACACTTTAAGTCGCCCTGTGCAGTTAAAAAATCAGCAAGAGAAGCAAATTAACTTTTTGAATATTGCAAACGGTGAGTATAAAAAATATTACGTTGTTGATCGTTACACCGAACAACCAACGATTTTGATAGAAATGATGAACAGTAAAGACAACCAAATGGGATTACCGCTTCCTAAGGGGAAAGTCAAAGTGTACCAGGAAGATGACAGCGATCAAACGTTAGAGTTTATCGGGGAAGACGAAATACCGCATACTCCGAAAGATGAATTAATTACACTAACGATTGGAAAGGCATTTGATATTGTAACAAATAGTAGGGAAAAAAAGCGATACAGAGCGTATGACTTTGAGGGTGAGTATGAGTATGTTGATTACGAATACGTTATAAAAAATAAAAAAGATGAACCGGTTATGATGAAAATTGAACATACGATATACGAACGATGGTCGCAAATTATGAGAAGCAGTCATTCGTATGAACAAGAGAACACAAGACAACTTCTATTTTGGGTTGAAGTCCCTGCGAATCAAGAAACAATCGTTTCATTCACTTATGAAATTGACCAAGTGTTCCATGTAAAAGTGCATAAATAATAAGGATTTTGCTACTCTTTTTCATGTTTTGAACAGCTCCTTTTAACAAAGCTAGTACATGGAAAAGATAGGAATGTAAACTTGTTTTATAGGGACTCATTTTGTAAGTGGACAAATGATGGTTCATACCATCTAGGCAATGGAAACTATGATTCGGTGGTGATATCAGTGAACAAAATCGATGAACTTTATCAGGCATTAAAGGATTCCAACCATACGGTCGTACTTACTGGTGCCGGTATGAGTGTTGAAAGCGGGATTCCGGATTTTCGCTCGAAATCTGGATGGTGGAAGAACATTGATCCTTTAACCGTGGCTACCGTCGATGCGCTAGAAGAAGATTATGATTTATTCCATGAGTTTTATTCAACCAGGCTTCAAACACTTGGAGACTGCCAGCCCCATGATGGACACCGTATACTCGCTAAATGGGAGCAGAAAAACCTCGTTCATGAAGTCGCAACGCAAAATGTCGATGAGTTTCACATGATGGCTGGCAGCAAACAAGTAGATCAATTGCACGGCTCTATTCGAACGTTCCGCTGCCATCAATGTGGAAGTTCAGCAAGTTTTGAGCAATTTAAAAATAAAGAAAGCTGCAGTATTTGCAACGGAAAGATCCGCCCGAATGTGGTTCTTTTTGGTGAAATGCTGCCGGAACATGCGTGGAACAGCGCTCTTCATCATATCGAGCGAGCAGATCTTGTCATCGTCATTGGCACGAGCTTACAAGTATATCCTGTAAGTCAATTACCACAAATGACGCAGGGGAAAACCGTTTATATCAATAAAGAAGTGAATGAGCATCACTCATTTTTTGATTTAATCATCGAAGGAAGCGCAAAAGAAACTTTGATCGCAGTCGACCAGTTGATTCGGTAAGTGGTGTAGGAATTAATAGACTAAGGAAAAGAAAAAACGGGAGGTATTAAGAGTGGACATAACCGTATTAATGATGTAATAGAAGTAAAGGGTACCGGACTGAGCTTATGAAACATATTTATAAGTTTGCAAAAGAGAAGGACATCCGATTTAATAGAATTGGATTACTGGACAAAAAACGATGGTGCGAAGAATTTTTACGAAAAGAGAATTTTGTTAGCTATCGAGAATTTGTATATAAACAGCTTTAACGATGAAAAACAGAATGTTGAAAAGGTAGGACTTCGTCATGAAAAAAGTGATCATTTTTATATTGCTAGGATTCGTAGCTGGGTATTACTTCACATCGTTTTTCGATCGAGGCTTCAAGATTGAAATTCGCAACGAAACCAACTCAGAAATTACGGGGATGTATCTAACCTATTATACTAGCATTTCTAACATAGACATACCAGCGATACCAGCGAACAAAAAAACTAAAGTGAAAGTCAATCCAACTGAAGACTTTAGTGAAACCACGGTGGAATTACAGTATCAGGATAAGCAGGGGAGACTGCATCAAGAAACGGTATTTGGCTATATTGAACAAGGTTATTCAGGAGAAGCGATTGTTAGCATTCAGTTAATTGATGAAAACGGGAAGTTAGAAATTGAAGTGGAAGAGAAGACATCATTTTATTGATAGGACATGCTAGCAATCTGCTAGCTATCTCCTACCAACTTCATACAAACGCTTATTCTAAAGGGGAAGTCAGTGTGGATGTTTTATTATCATTCATCACTATTCTGTATTTTTCCCTATTATTCGCAAGGTCGCATGATATAAGAACTGGTAGTTGGGGTGACCGATATTTTTACTTGTATGTACTTGAGAGCTGGAGAAAAGGTCCACCTCTCTTGAAAACTGACTAGCCTCCAATAACTTAGTTACTTTTTCGTAATTATCATTTTAATTCCTTGTTTCGGTCTCAGTGTTATGAGTGGTTGAGGTTTGATGTCGTGATGATCGGGTGCAAGTGTTAGGTTGAAACGCTGGAAAATACAAGCTAAAACGAGGACGGCTTCCATTACTGCAAAATGATTACCAATACAGACTCTCGGTCCGCCACCAAAAGGAAAGTAGGCAAATGGCGGCAATGATTTTAGAAGGTCATTTTCAAATCTTTCAGGAATAAAAGAAGTCGGGTCCTTAAAATAAAGTGGATTACGATGAACCACGTAGGGGCTCATTAGGATCATTTCGCCTTTCTGGAATAAATAATCGCCGATTTCTACATCATCATCTACCTGTCTCCCTATAACATAAGCTGGGGGAAAGAGTCGAAGTGACTCCCAAAACACATTTTGTGTATAAGTTAGCTTACTAAAATCATCGGGCTGAACGTTCCGGTCCCCAATTACTTCGCTAATTTCTTCATTTAACTTTTTCGTAACTATAGGATGCTGTGTGAGTAAGTACAGCGTCCAAGTGAGTGCATTAGCAGTCGTTTCGTGTCCAGCTAAAAAAATAGTCATTAGTTCGTCCATTAATTGCTGATTAGACATCCTGTGACCATCGACATCAGAACGTGCTTTCATTAAAATTCCTAGTAAATCTTCGTTTCTTTTTTCACTCTTTCTTCTGCCTTCAATGATGTTCGTGAGAGTTCGTTCTAGTTCAAGGATGGAGTTTTTATAGGCTCTATTTTCTTTAGTGGGTAGCCAGAGCGGGAAGTGAATAAGCGCTCGCATTCTTTTGATTGCTAATTTCATGTAGGTTTCGATCGGCTGACCAATGACTGCAGACCCTTCTTCAAGGTTCATGCTGAACATCGTCTTTGTAATGATCCCGAGCGTAATATTCATTAATTCTTTTGAGATCAGATACTCCTTTTGATCTTCCCATTTGTTAAGATAATCGTTTGTTATATTAATCATTTCATTAGCGTAATGAGTTATATGTGTTTTTCTAAAGGCAGGCTGAATTAACCGCCTTTGTTTCATATGAACATCTTTTTCACTCGTTAGTAATCCTTCACCGACCACATCTTTTAGTACTTTCAAATCTTTAGACTTAATAAATTTACTTTGTTGGATAACTAAAATTTCCTTCACTAAGTCAGGATTTGAAATGTGATAAACCTTCTGAAATGGGCCAAAACGAAACCCAGCCACCTCACCATAGCTATCTGAAATACTGGTTAAAAAATGTAAGGGGTCCTTTTGAAATGCTCTTAAGTTGCCAGTAAAGCAATTTCCTTCTGGTCTTTCGATTTGATCCCACGTTTTTACTTTTCCCATCTTATGTCCTCACTTTCAGCTATTCTGCTTAGATAATCTATGATAAAAAATGAGATGCGTTTGTAAGAATATCTAAATTAGGTCCTAGCGATTCAAAATAGGCAATGGTTAAGATGGATACGATTGTAAAAAGCTAAATTCGCCTAAATTACATAAAACTAGGCATAAAAGAAAACAGGCGTGAATTGGTTGAATAGTTTAGTGGTATATCTAATTATTTTGCAATTGGATAAGAGGGGAAGTGATGACTTTGGCTCAAAAGAAAACATCAGAAGGAATACAGTTAGATGCATTAAAAACATTAGTGGAAGACTTAGAAAGATCTATAAATCGTATAATTGAAAAGGTGTTGAAGGACGATCAGCTGGCCGACCTGATCAAGTATGGGTCTAAAAAGCACTATCAATTTTTAAAATTAATCCGTGAATATGCAGAAGTAGCCGCTGTGCAATTAAATGTTCCAACTAAAAACGACGTAGCCAATATTGCTCAGTTAGTGAAACAGCTCGAAGAAAAAATAGAGCGTTTAGAAGAGAATTTGATGACAGCCTCTCCTTCTTTACAGACTGAGGTACAAGAAATGTTGGAATATGATACAACGACAATACAAGATCCATCGATGGAAAGAGAAACTGACGAGAAACCTAAAGAGGTTCGAAGAGAGAGAGTCAAAAGTGAATTAAAAGAACTGCTACTAAAGAACTTATCGGAGACTTCAACTGATCACTCCATGATACAAAAACAATTACTTGACCGTTTGTTAGAACGGAGGAGATAAAGTGAAGGACAAACGACAGAGGGGTCTGAGGAACCCCCCAGCCGTCAGCTCTAAGGAGTTGACCCTCAAAGTTGGACAAACACCTAATAAGCAAATTTGGAATTTAAATAAAGCGTCGTTATCCTACTACCCGACAAAGAGGAAAAAATATAAGACCCCGCTGTTACTCATATATTCATTAATTAATAAGCCGTATATTCTAGACTTATATCCGGGAATGAGTATGATTGAAGCGTTTCTGAAGGAAGGGTACGACGTTTATCTGCTTGATTTCGGTGTACCTGGTTACGAGGATAAAGACTTAACATTAGACGACTATATTTTGAAGTACATCGATAAAGCGGTAAAACGAACTTTAATTCATTCCCGAGCAGATGAAGTTAGTTTGATCGGGTATTGTTTGGGTGGAACCTTAACAGCAATCTACACAGCCATCGCAAAGACTCCAATTAAAAATGTCATTCTTTTTGCGCCGCCCATCGATTTTAGTAAAATAAACATGCCGAAAGATTGGTATAACACGCTGAGGGACGAAGAATTTAAATTAAATGAAATAATAGATGAGTACGGTATTATTCCTGCCAAAATCTTAGAATCTGTAATTCACATTGCCACCACACCATTTGCCACCCGGTCGAATATCACGATAAATGAAACTTCGTCCGATTTACGGACACGTTTGTTAGAAAAATGGGTTAAAGATCAGGTCCCATTCCCAGGCCCAACGCTAAAGCAATTAATATATGATCTAGCTATAGAAAACAAACTAGTCAATGGAGACTTAACTATTGGGGGCGAAAAAATCTGTTTGGAAAATATTAAATCCAGCATACTGGTAATCTCACTCACCAACGATGAAATTGTCCCGGAAAAATTTACAAAATCAATGATGCATTTATTATCATGTGAGGATAAAACGTTCGAACGGATAGATGGAGGACATATTTCCATTGCCGTGACTGGGGAAATCCCAACGATTGTAAAGGAATGGTTATCGAAGAGGTCGATTCCTTTTTAGTCCAAGGTCATCGGTAGTTCGAGCGATGATTTCTAAACTAATTCGGACCTTGGGCTTTACAATGGGAATGAATTTGCAATGACTGTAAAACTGAAAATAGTTACTCCAGGCTTCAATTCTTATTTGGAGCCTGGGTTTTGTGTTTTACATTAGGAGTTTTTCATTTTTTAATAATTAACCTAGAAACTAAGTGAAAATATGATGCAAGATAGTTTGAAACTTATATCGCCTTCATCCGTATACATATGAAGCAAAAGAAACGAAGAATAATAAATACTACTGATGTGGGAGCATATGGAAAAGAAGAACCGATAAATGGAATTTGGTGGTGTTTTAGTATTCTTTACGGCATCGTTTAAGATGACACCACTGTTTGGGTGAGTCCCATTTATGAATTACTCGCATATTTTTTTTGGAGAATTTTAATCTATTATATTTAGGGTGGTATTAGAGATGACAAAACAAAAGTTCAAAAAATACTTTATTTTCATAGCTTACATGATCATTGGTGCTATTACAGGTGGAGGAATTGCTTATAGTTTGTCTAACATCGAGTTCCCATCTGTGTATACAGCATTCCCTTTTTATGTAAATTTATTAATCGTTGCATGTACATATTTTATCGCAGTCGCTTTTCATGAGTTTGGTCACGCCTATAGTTTTTCTAGAAATGGTGTGAGGATGCGAGCGGTTATTGTTATGTTTTTATTTTTTATTAAAGAAGATGGACGTTGGAAGATTAAGTTTCGTCCGAATAAATTAACGGTTATTGGTGGAATTGCAATTCCTGAGATTCGAGCAATTAAGGATCAAGCGGACTTAGAAGAGACGCAGCGGGCGTATGCCAGCGCAATTATTGCGGGTCCCGTTTCTTCTATCATTCTTTGGGCAGGTGTTACGCTCCTGTCTGTACTGGTCTTTTTTACAGCAACGAATGCAGTCCTTATATCAACAACATTTATCGTTATGATATCTTTAACGATCATTACCTTGTTTTTACTTGCGACAAGTTTCATCAAAAATGAATATGCAGTAGGGGATTTCCCAGCCTACAAGCTAGCTAAAAACGATCGTTTTTTTATCGCGATGCAGCTTTATCAGTATGCACTTTTCGCAACTGAACATGAACGGGTTAGAAACGAAAACCATTATTTAAGAACTGTTTTGTTAGATGAGTTGGAGAAAAAGTTACAAGAAAGGGATACTCATATTTATACGCTTGGTCTTGTCGATCATTTTATTATCGAACATTTAACAGGGCGAATTGAGCAAATGCCTTCGGTGATCGTCGACTATGTGGATTACTTACAGGAAGATGAAGAGAGGTTAGCGAAAATAAAAGCAACGGACTTTGGGTTGAGCATCTATTTTCATATTTTAAGATATATGTACACGAAAGAAGAAACGAAGCAAAAAACTCTAAATCTTCATGAGAACCTAAAGAGTGAATTGAAACCAAACACACCGATGAGAAAATACTTGTTAAAGCAAACCGACCATGCATTCGGCCTCGCCGATCATACGGAATTCCTACAAAACAAAGAAAATATTTGTATTTCGCCTGCTCACGACATTTGGAAGAATTTCGAAGGGTATTTTGTTGACGAACTGAAGTTAAATCAATTGGAAGTCAATAGAGAAGTTCACTAGACTGAGCACTATGTTCGCTAGCGCGGCGTGGTCGATAAGAAGGAAGCCGATCCGTAGCTAACATAATAAGGGGAAAGCAGGTTAGAAAAAGAAATTTGTGACCTAAAATTACCAGTATAAGGGATTAGCGGCTCATAAAAGAAACTTGTGGCACGGGATTACAGTATAAGGAATAAACGGGCTCGTAAAAGAAATTTGCGGCACGAAATTAACACTATAGGGTTCGTAAAAAAAGAACTGGCTTAATTTTTCAACAATGGGAAGAAACGGGTTCATAAAAACGAAAGCAGCTTGATCGATTAGGTAGAACCAAGTTAAAACCAGTGGAACCATATAGATGAATACAACCTATATTCCAATTAAACTAGCAAATCATTATTTCAAAAAGGATAAATGTTACAATTGAAATATAGATTAAAATATAAATTTTTTTCTCATTAGCACTATATTCCCGTGTCATAAATGTTAAAGTTATATTATAGTAGTAGTATGGATCGTGTAAATTTTTTACATATAAGTATGGTTGGGGTGAGAGCTTGAATACGAAGAGTTTGAATAATGTTAAAGAACAAAAATTTAATGAAAAAAGTGAAATAGACCGGTTACATCAAGAGATTGAACATTTAAAATTAGAACTCAACGCCTACAAGCAAATGGCTCAAAACTTTAGTGATAGTGAAAAAGCGTTTGACCAGTTATTTAATAATATTTCGGATGGTATCTATTATTTTAAAGTCTACAAAAATGGTAGGGCTGGAAAATTTATTAATGTAAATCAAATCGGTTATAGTAGGTTAGGCTACACTCGTGAAGAAATGCTTAAAATGTCCCCAATCGATATCGATATACATGAAGAAGATGAGGTGCTTCAACTGGTTGAAGCCATCTTTCATAATGAAACTCATATTTTTGAAACGGTACATATTAGTAAAGAGGGACAGCAAATTCCTGTTGAAATTAAGGCGCACACGTTTGATGTTGAAGGAGAAAAATACATATTATCGGTATGTCGAGATATTACGGTAAGGAAACAAACCGAACAATTGATGATACAGGCCGAGAAAATGAATGTAGCAGGACAACTTGCGGCTGGAATTGCTCATGAGATTAGAAATCCGCTAACGTCGTTAAAGGGGTTTGTACAGCTCTTTCGTTCCGGTACGATACCAAATGATGTATTCCTTAATATTATGGAAGATGAATTAGAGCGAATTGATTTAATTTCTAGTGAATTTCTATCACTTGCAAAACCGGTAACTACGGATTTTTCAAAAGTTAACTTACATGTTCTTTTAAAAGACATAGTTGCTCTTCTAGATACGGAAGCCTTTAAGCAGTCGATTTCCATCTCTACTGTATTTGAAAGCGAAGAAGCCGCCGTACTAGGTGTAAGTTCTCAGCTTAAACAAGTATTTATCAACCTAATAAAAAACGCTATTGAGGTTATGCCTGATGGTGGTAATATTTTAATTAAAATAGAAAAAGAAAAAGAGTATTTGAATGTCTCCATTGAAGATAAAGGTGTAGGCATGACAGAAGAACAGTTAAGAAGAATAGGGGAACCGTTTTTTACGACGAAAGAAGCGGGTACAGGAATTGGTTTGATGGTTACTTACACGATCATCGAAAATCATAACGGAAAAGTGAACGTACAAAGCAAATTAAATGAAGGTACAACGTTTACGGTACAATTACCCGCGATTCCTGAATAAACTCCATATTAAACGGAAGCATTACTTCAATAGTAAGTAATGTTTTTTATTATTAAAAAAGGAACATGATTTCTCTTTTTCTAGCTGTTACTGGTAAAATATAGACTGAAACGGACTCATCTATTTACGGGTGGTAAATAAGTTGTTTTTATAAAAAAGTTGAGGAAGTTTGCTAAAATAATGGTGATAAGTATCATTAGTTTGTTTCATAAAAAAACAACTAAAATCCGTGTGATTAAGGAGGATATCATATGGAATTTGAAGGAAGTCATTCACTTCACGACCTTAGAGAAAAGCGTCGATTTCAGCTGATCGATTTACAGCGCCTTTTTAAGCAAGGCCACATAGAAAAAGATTATCGAGGGTATTTTACATTTGAGCATGCGTATCCATTTTTTGAGGAGAAAAGACTAAAAAAATATTATATTAATGAAGAACTAGAAAAAGTAGAGCAGACGATTGAAGGATTTATGAGTGAAGGTGAAAATTTACTTCAACGGTTGGTAAAAGGAAAACGGTCGACTCAACAAGAGTACGAGATTGCAGAGCAGCTCATTCAATTAGACTTTTCTATCATTCGCTTGTTTGACTACTACTCTGGCAAATCGCACCTTCCATTATTATCTCACCGGCAAGTGCTTTCCTGGTTAATGCATGAGCATCGTTATCGCCTTTTTATTGATTTTATAGAAAAGCAAAAATCTACACCATTAAAGAGCCATGGACATATTGAAACTTGTTTAGGAAAGTTAAAGTATAAGAAATGGCGTAAGCAAATGGACCAACGAAACACGGCACAGCAGCAAACGCATTCAAATCGTTTGCTAGTGTTATCGCCTTACCGATTTAACATTGAAAAGGATTGACGCTTTTGACGTTGAGTTTAGATATGGCTAATAAGTCGTCGCAGTTGTTCGAGGGTAGGCAATAATTAGCTAGGATTTTTAGTAGAGAGATTCAAGAGTTACAATTAAAACTAATTGAAACTGAAGAGGACTTATATTTTATAGCCTAGGTAAAACGAAACAAAGCAAGGTTGATAGACTTCGCTTTGTTTCGTCGCCGGATATTCCTAAATTCTTTTTGACGCGCTAATAACCCTTCTTACCTAAACGGTCAAGTTTTACCCATTTCACACTAACTCCTTGGATCGCTTTGATGACGACCTTCCACGTAATGTAAGCGAAAAAAATACGGTAAGCAAAACGTTGAATAATAATCCAACGAAGGGGTGAGAGTCTTTCTCTTTCCAATTTAAAAGCGTAAAGGGAAATGAAAGTATCTATGGCGATGAAGATCAAGATATAGATGAGCAAGCTGTAAGTTTGAGTGAGTAGAGCGATGATGAGGAGGATATCAATAATTGGAACGAGAAGCTGAAACGTAATTTGAAACATCATATTTGGAATTCCTATAAAAGCTAATCCTTTATATTTCGGTTGAAATAAAGCATCTTTATGCTTCCATAAGCTTTGGAGAATTCCAAAATACCATCGCAATCTCTGTTTAGTAAGGTCTTTTAGTTTCGTTGGGACTTCGGTATAGCCTAGAGCTTTTTCTTCAAAAATAATACGTTTACCAGTACGTATTATTTTGATAGTTAAATCTGTATCTTCTGCTAGTGTCTCTTCTTCAAATAAATTAACCTTTTCAATGTCTTCTTTTCTCCAAGCGCCTAAAGCTCCGGGTACAACCGTAATGGAATTGATCATTTGTAACGCGCGTTTTTCTAAGTTGAAACTTGTTACATATTCAATATGTTGCCAAAGGGATAGAATTTTTCTTTTATTCCCTACCTTTACGTTACCAGAAACAGCAGATACCATAGGGTCTTGGAAGTGTTTAATTAAATAGCTAATTGCCTCTTCGTTGATTTCAGTATCAGCGTCCATCGTAATAATAATGTCACCTTGTGCTTCTTGAATTCCCCGATTTAATGAGGCCGCTTTCCCTTCGTTTTCTTTTGAAATAAAATGAATATGATCTAAATGGTTGAAATTAGCCTCAAGAATGGAACGAGTTCGATCAGTAGAGCCATCATCAATGATCACTAATTCATAGTTTGTGTAATTTGATGCCAGGATGGTAGAAACGGTATTTTCTATGACTTTTTCTTCATTATAAACAGGGAGGATCACGGAAACGAACGGGTTGTAATCTTCCGTTATAATGGATGGATGAGTTTGTTTTTGTTTATAGCTCAAATAAATAAATAGGACGACACGAACCAAAACAATTACAAAACTAGAGAAAAAAATGAGCTTGAATAGAGTAGCTAGTAATGGTCCAAGTGAAGCAACGAATTCGATTATGGAACCAAAAGATGACTTTTTTTCAACGGGTGGCATTAAATCAACTTGGTCAAGATCTAGCAGTTCACTAATCGATACAAAAGAGTAACCGTCTGACTGCAATTGTTTTATGATTTGAGGTAAAGCAGCAACCGTTTCAGAACGATCGCCGCCACCATCATGTAGCAAGATGATGTTTCCGTTCGGCAGTTCTTTTAAAACGGTGTTAACAATTTCCTCACCAGATTTACCTTCCCAATCTCTAGAGTCTATATAGTTTCCCACAAATAAATACCCCATGTCTTGTGCTGTCTTTACTGCTGATAATTGCTTTTTATCGTAATGAACATCTGTTGTATAAGGAGGTCTGAGTAAGGTGGTTGAATACCCTGTCACATCTTTAATCAATATTTGGGTAGCATTCACTTCAAATTTAAAACGTAGAGAAGACATATTGGATAGATCCTTGTGAGTAAAGGAATGGTTTCCAATTTCATGGCCGTCGTTTACTATTTGCTTTAAGATATCAGGGTGCTGGAAACCTTGTGAGCCGGTAACGAAAAAAGCTCCCCTGATCTCATGTTCTTTTAAAATATCTAAAATTTCTAAAGTGTATTCAGAAGGGCCATCATCAAAAGAAAGTACGATCTTTTTTTCATCCCATCCCCCCATATGAAAGACCTCATAAGGAACTGGGTATTTTTCGTAAGTTATATTTTCTATAAAACCCTCACTATTATAGAGAACCGAACGCTTTCCGCTTTGCTTCATCGAGCCGATTTTAATGATCTCTCCACTTCCAATACGTTTAAAACTGACTAGAGGTTCTGTCGTTTCTATTGCATTACTTATTTTTTTGTTACTGTCTAGTTGTTTATTAAGCAACTTCCAAATCGAGGGGTCTTCAAAACCTAGTGTATCTATAGCAACAGATGAAAATTGCTTAGATGAAATGTGTTGCAATTGATTAAAAAAGGTACCTGCATCACTAAGCCATACATCTTTTGGTACGTATTGATGGTCAAGGTAACTAAAATAATGCTGACTCAACTCGTTATCCCAATATAGTTCACTATTGTTTTTATTTACGATTGACATCGCTTCAGTAAAAGAGAGTTTATCAGTAAATTGCTCATTTACAGTAAGAGTATATGTTGGAAGTGCTATAACGACTTGGTCTTTAAATTCACTCCATTTTAGAAGTGTTTCTGTCAGTTTTTCAGGAGGGAGTGCCGGTTGAACATTAGGATTCCTTGGATCATATGCCTTCACAATGATCTTATCAACACTAGAAGAGAGTACTTTGATTTCTTTTGAATTTCTATTGCTTTGAACGGTAATATAAAGCTCTTTATCAATTCCTGAGAGTTGCTCATTTAATATATCTAGAAAAGGGAGATATAAAGTATATTCGATATCTGGGGCGAGTTCGATATTTACGCCATCTGATTGAGAGTATTGGATTTGTTTTACAATTTGTTTACCAACCGTTTCGCTGACTAGATCACTTTGTAACAATTGTTCGAGTTTCCATCGTTCTAGTGGTAGGGTAGGAACGATCTTTACATCCGTTTCTTTGATCAAAGATGTAATTGGATCAATTGACTGATAAGTGACTTTGTAGTTTTCATCAATGGATAAGGCGTCTGGCAGTACAACATCAATAGAATGTAAATGTTTACGTAATGATTCTATACCTAACGGATCATTTGGTGTAATAAAAGCATATACTTCTTTCTTTTCTTCTTCAGATAGATTGAAAACAACGGAAGGTAGGGTAGTAGGTGCGTAAATATAGGCGATTGTTAACACAACTAAAGTAATTACAATTGACAAAAGAGAAAGGGTAATTTGTCCTAACCATTTTTTTCTTTTTCCAGTCTTGTCGGTAAATATGAGCTTTTTTTTCATGCATAACACCGCCTCTCAAAAGAAGAATATGCTTGTAACACTCATATGGTGCATACCTCCTATGAATACATAAAACTTTTTAAAATAAATTAAACATAAGAAAAAGGTCGTAATACCTACAGATCTAAGGAAACTACTACTGGATAATGTTAGAATAAAAAGTATATATATACTTTTACTTTCGGAGCCAGAGGTGAAAATAACTTGAATGGAATGTTCGAAATAGAGGAAACTGGTAGACAGGATCAAATTGAAGTGGGTGCATTCACAATTGAAACGGCCCAGTGTGGGACGCAGCCTAATGATATGACGGCTGTTTGCCAATTTTTTGCTGCTCACGATGTGATGACTGGACAAGATGCTCTAACCATATTACCAACGCCGACTAAAGAGGCGGAAAACATCATTATGAAGGAACTGGCACCTCATTACCAAGATGTGAAAAAGATATACGTTGATGAAAAACTAGTAGAAATTAATGTACAATTTCTGAAAGAACGGTCGAAAAAAATAGTGAAACAAGGACTAGTGCAAAGAGAATTACCATTAGTACACGACCTATATCGTACGGAACAGTTGAATCTACCTACTCAACCCCGAGAATTAAAATACTATTTGATTGATAAAAAAAACGTAGTTCCGATACATTCGAAAGAAGTCGAAGAAATTGGACAATTTATAGAGAGCTCTTTTTTTGCTAGAGATGGTGTGATTTCTTTAACTCCAAGGGGATGGAAATTAAAAGAGGAATTATTAGAAGCTGTTTCAATTAGAACATTCGCCTCAATTGCAAACCGCATTATACTCGTCGTGGATCGTGAAGACCTTAGCGTAGTGGGGCTGGATCTATATGGATAAATAATTGACATTTGTTATTAAAAACTAATTAATATGGAGTGAGAAGAACGACTTATGGGGTTGTTCTTTTTAGCTAGATGGAACATAAGGAACAATCGATGGAGGAGAGCCAATGAATTATCATGGCTGTAGCCACACCTTAGAGTTATAAGAAAAGCAAAACGAAAGGGGTCCATTCTTCTACGTTTTGCTTTTTTTCTTTTAAATATGTAATTTTTCTAATTTACTAGTAAAGTAGTTTCTACAGATTTGGTTTATTCTTCCTCATCCGATGTGAATTCAGTGATGTCCATCGATGCTGTAACGACTCCAACAATGACAGAGTTGCTGTCTACAAGAGGTTCGGCAAATACATAATAACAGCGCACGCCATCAGTTAAAGGAAAACAAATTTTTTTCTGCTTTTGTTTACCCTTTCTTATAACTTCTTGCTTTAAGGCCATTAAAGCAAGTGTTCCTTCGTTCAGTGACAACTCGTCATCTCGTTTACCTAGACTATTTTCTGGATCAAAATCAGGATGTTGATTAAAAATCCAAGTATATCTTAACTCCAAATCGCAATGTGCAATAATCATTGGAGAATTTCTCAACGCGAGCTGAAAAGGTTCACTAAATTCATTTGTATAAAAGGCAGAGGGGCTGATACCAAGTGTAGTTGCAATATTTTTTGCCACCTCAAAACTAGGGTTACGACTGCCATTTTCGATTTGTGTATAGAATGCTCGATTGATAAATGCTGATGAAGCAACTTCCTCTTGTGTTAAGCCTCTTTCTTTTCTAACATTTTTTAACCAATCTCTCATAAATAAAATAATCCTTTCTCAATCGCCAAAGTAAATGGGTCAATTATGGTTTATGTATTGTTGATAATAGAGAAAAATTTATATATTAGGCTAAGATGTAGCAATTAGCCACCTTTTAATTGGTATTTATGAAGTAAGATTAATATAACGAGATATAGTAGATAAGTAAAGAAATAAGCTTATAAATGAAGTGGTGAGAATAATTGAGAGGAACAAAAGTCATTTATAACAACGAAATATATATTGTTTTGCATGACTATGGGAATGGGCAAATCGAAGTACGTAAAGAACAAGCAACATTGTATTCGGATATACAAATAGTAAATATAGAAGACATTGAAATTTTAATTGAGGAATAAACTGAGCTAGTGAAAATAAAAAACAACAATACTCTGGGTGGTTCTACGTGCGCTAATTTACATACAAATATGGATGTTCCTTGCCAAGGACTGCTACTTCAGCAGTCCTTTTTGTATTTCTGAAATGTGTTCTTCGTAAACTGTATTGCTATTAAGCTGCATATTAAATCAGTTTAAAAGATCAAATTAGTTATTCATCTAGTGAGCAGATCCAAAGGGCTGCCTCAAAATCAGCCAGAATGGTGAGCGGTAGAGGAAAAATTAGGAGAAATCGTGAACGAAACGGCGTGAATCGTGAGCGGTAGAGGTAAAAATTAGGAGGAAGCGTAAACGAAACGGCGTGAAT
>NZ_JBYCKM010000023.1:0-121585 GCF_057473385.1 Alkalihalobacterium sp. TH-98
AAAACTTAGTGGTAGAAGAAAAAGGGCAAGGATTATCAGAGTATGGAGTATTGCTGGCAGGAGTAGTGGCAGTGGTAATAGGAGCAGTAACACTATTCAGGGGACAATTGACAACATTATTTACAGGTATCTTCAATGATGTTGACTTCTAAAATAATGTAGAGAAGTTTGCAAGACTAACAAAACTATAAGCCCTACTCTGTAGGGCTTTCATTCTACTTAAATAAAGGTGGTTATACTGGTGATTTATACCATGTTATTTATAGCACTATTAATATCTTTTATAACGGATATAAAGAGGCGTAAAATTTTAAATATTGTTACTCTCCCATCTATTTTATTTGGTTTTATTTACTATTCACTAATAAATGGATGGCAAGGATTCCTATTTAGTGGTGCTGGATTTCTTGTTGGATTTGGTGTCCTACTTGTTCCTTACTTGTTAGGTGGAATGGGTGCTGGGGATGTGAAGTTGATGGCGGCCATTGGAGCACTGACAGGTTCTACTTTCGTATTCTATTCATTTATTTATACTGCACTTATCGGAGGAGTTATCTCTATTATTCTTATTATGAAGAAAAGAGGAGTTCGTCATTCATTACAGGCCATTTATTGTTCGCTCCCTTTTTTGAGAAGCAATCTTGGTTCCATGGCTTTGAAAGTAGATAAAGCGTCTAGCATTACATTCCCATATGGAGTAGCTATTGTTCTAGGAACTTTATGTGCATTTCTGTTTGGGGGGATTTGATGAAATCACAAAAGGGGCAATCACTCGTTGAATTTGCGTTAATTGTTCCCATTTTAATTATGCTTTTATTTGGGATCGTCGATTTTGGTCGAACCTTTCACGCTTATTTAACAATAGATCATGCAGGGAGAGAGGCTGCTAGAGCGGCTAGCATTGGACAGAATGAAGTTGAGGTTAGAGCTGTTGCTGTCAATCATGCTTCTAGTATAAATTTAACTACTAGCCAGGTGCATGTTAATCCTGGCACATCTGGAAGTGATGTAACAATAACGATTACTTATCCAGTTACATTTCTAACCCCAGTCATCAGTAACATTGTTGGGCCGTTTACGTTAACAAATACGACGGTAATGAGGGTTGAATAATGAAACGATTACTATCTTTATTAAAAAATGAAAATGGAACAGTTGTTGTAATGGTTGCTTTGTCAATGGTCATGCTTCTTGGAGCTGTAGCGATTGTAGTTGATGTGGGCAGAGCGTATTCAGAGAAAAGCACTCTACAAAAGTCACTCGATGCTGCTGTTTTGGGATCTGCACAAGTTCTCTTAACCAATGAAACAAGTGCTAGAAGTATCGCAAAGGACCTTTCGAGCAAAAACCAATTTTATTTACCAGATGGCAACATATCAACAAACAGTCATTCAATAGCAGCAACAAACGAATCTACCGTTCCTTTAACTTTCGCTAGAATAATAGGATTTAATGAAATGACTGTAACAGCTTCAGCCAGAGCTGAAGTTGGTCAATTAGTTTCTGCGAATGGAGTAGCGCCACTTGCAATACCAAAAGACTCTATTCCTCATGCAACTCAGCTAAACTGCACGAATCCTGGAGTGAATAACGGTAATTGTCATTATCTATCAATAGACGGTACAGGTGCTTCGAATTTAGGATCAGCGATTGTAAATGGAAGTACAATGTCAGTTTCTGAAGGACAACCTGTTGATACCGAACCTGGTAATAAGACTGGTCAAGTTCGAAGTGCAATTCTGACTTTAATTGAAAAGGATAAGGATAAATCACATTGTCAACATCACTCTACAGCCGACAATTCTTGTGAACGTATATTATTCTTACCTGTTGTTGATACATTTGAAGATATTCAAGGGAAAGATACAGTAGAAATCGTAGGTTTTGCTGCTTATTGGATTGAAGCATGGAGTAATAGTAATGGTATTATTAAAGGTCATTTTATCAGCATGATTACTTCTGGGGAAATCGGTGAAAGTCAAGTTGAAACAGGATTGTACGGTGTGAAATTGGTTGAGTAAAACCTAAAGTTAAAATTTACAAGAAAGGAGCATAGGTACATATGAAAACAAAGCGTATTTGGGCGTGGTCATTTATATTTGGAATTTTAGTTACGTTTGTCGCGTATCTTGCTTTATTTACAAATGAATCATCTTCAGCATCTGCACCAGTGGAAGTTGAGCCAGAACTAATCGAAAGTGAAGTTGAAGAAGGGGAGATCCAATCGAGAGAAATGAGAAATGAAATGGCTGCTGTTAGTGAAGGAAAACGTGCGATTTCACTACAAGTCTCCAAGGTACAAGAAGGGGTTTCCGGTTATATTGAACCAAATTCACAAGTCGATATTATTGCCTTTGAAACTAGTATAGAGAAAGATGAGGAGGAAGAAGAAAAGACGTTTCGTAAAGCCGAGTTAGTTTTGCAAAATGTGAGAGTACTAGCTGCGGGGGAAGCCGTTCATTCTCCAGATGAAGCGTTACGTTATGAAACGGTAACGGTCGAGGTCACACCTGATGAAGGTGTGTTATTAAGCTTAGTGGCCAGAAACCAAGAAGGATTTTACTTTATGTTACGAGATTCAGAAGACGAAGAGGTTATCGATAAAGAAATTCGCGTTAAAAGAGAACTTGTGGAAGGGAGAAATGAATAATGAAGATAAGCTGGCTCTATTATTCGGATACGAATGCACCTACTGATCAGCTAGAAGCTGTTTTAGAAAAAAGACAATATCCTTTAATTAGTCATCCAAGCTTGGAAGATTTGTATATGAATTTACAGCAATCTGATCATTCCATTCTCTTTTTAAAAGTGAATACGGTGTATAACATCTATGAACTATGTCAAGAAATTTCCATTCAATTTCCGCACGTTTATATTGTATTAATCGTTCCAGATAATATGGAGAATATCCGTAAAGCAATGCTCGTAGGCGCTTCGAATACATTAAGAATCTCCTCAGATATAGAAGAAGTGAAAGAAGTAATCGTTCAATCAGAAAAATATATGAAACAACGATTAGACAATAAAGAGGTTATTCCATTTCGTCTTGCGAAGAAAAGTCGAGTGATTTCAGTGTGTAGTGCAAAAGGTGGAATAGGACGTACGACGGTTGTTACGAATTTAGCTACAGCGCTAACAAAGAGTGGCGAAGAGGTGGTGGTTATTGATGCTGACCTACAATTTGGTGATGTGGCTGTCTTCTATGATTTGAAGCCAAAACTAACCATCTATGAATGGGTTAAGGAGGGGTATGGTCGCAAAGGTTTTTCCGTTACTAAGTATTTAACGGAACATGCAAGCAGGGTTTCCGTCTTAGCTGCTCCACCACGCCCAGAATTTTTTGAAATCCTTACAGACGAACACTTAACCACAGCTATTACGGAGTTAAAAAAGAAATATACAACGATCATAATCGATATGCCTTCATATTTATCAGAAATTCACGTTGCATGTTTAAGCCAATCGGATGACATTCTTCTCTTAACAACAAGTGAGTTACCTGTTTTACGCTCAACGAAGTTGTATATCGATACATTAGAAACACTTCAACAGTCTGACAAGTTAAAACTGGTTGTAAATAAAGAGCCGAAGAGTAAAGTCATCGAAACAAGCCAAATTGAAAGCATGTTAGGGCAAGGAGTTTTCGCTACTTTGCCAAACCAAGAAACTCTTGTAAAGACTTCAATAAATGAGGGAGTCCCTCTTTGTGTCTCTCATATCCGGTCACCATTTTCAAAAAGCTTCTTAGCTTTATCTAGTAAACTGACCGTTCAAGAAATGTCGAGTATCGAACCAAGAAAGAAAAAAAAGCGTCTATTTTCATTTAGTAAATAGAAAGGTGTGAATGTCGAATGTCTCTTTTTAACAAGTTTGTCGTAGAGAAAGAACCTAAATTTCTTGAAGAAGAGTATCCTCAATTAGCTGTAGCTGAAACCAACAGGTATTTAGAATTGGAAGAAAAAATGCATCAATTTTTACTAGAGGAACTGAAGAAGAAGCCAAGTGTAAGTGAAGCGGATGAAAAACAGAAGGTTCGAGAATTAGGTCAAGTCTTTTTAGAGAAAGAAGGAGAACGATTAACATTTGAAGAGAAAAGAACGTTACTGGCAACGGTTGAGTATGAGCTGTTAGCATATGGACCGATTACACCTTTACTAGAAAATCCGCATATCAGTGAGATTATGGTTAATGGACCAAAGGATATCTTCTTTGAAAAAAGCGGGAAAATTATAAAAAGTCAAACGGCATTTCGGGATGACCAACATGTCATCCAAGTAATAGAAAAGATTGTTTCACCGATTGGACGAAGGGTCGATGAAAGTTCTCCGATGGTTGATGCCCGTCTACCGGATGGTTCTCGTGTGAATGCTATTATACCACCTCTTGCATTAAAGGGACCGTCATTAACGATCCGTAAATTTTCTGAAAATCCATTCTCAATTGAAGACTTAATTCGATTTGGCACATTAAGTCGAGATATGGCTGAGTTTTTAGACATCTGTGTCAAATCTCATCTGAACATCTTTATAAGTGGAGGGACAGGGTCAGGAAAAACATCATCCTTAAATGTATTGTCTTCGTTTATTCCAAATGATGAACGCATTATTACGATAGAGGATGCAGCTGAGCTAAAGCTATCGCAAGATCATATCGTTTCATTGGAGTCTAGGCCGCCAAATATTGAAGGAAAGGGTCAAATTACGATTCGCGAACTTGTACGAAACTCCCTTCGAATGCGCCCAGATCGAATTGTTGTTGGGGAAGTTCGTGGTGCAGAGGCACTAGACATGCTTCAAGCGATGAATACAGGTCATGATGGAAGTTTGAGTACCGGACATGCGAACTCCCCTCGTGATATGTTAGCTCGTCTTGAAACGATGGTTTTAATGGCTGGTTTTGACTTACCAGTTCGAGCCATTCGTGAACAGATAACTGGTGCAATTGACATTATCGTCCAACAAGCTCGATTGAAAGATGGAACGAGGAAAATTACTCATATTACTGAAGTTGTAGGAATGGAAGGCGATACGATCGTTCTTCAAGATTTATTCGTCTTTCAAGAGAAAGGAAGAACCATTGATGGAAAGATTGATGGAAGTTTTATGTCGACTGGTATTCGACCAAAGGTTTCAGAACAATTAGAGGTTAATGGCTTCGAGCTTCCTTCCTCATGGTTTACAAGGGAGTGGTAAAATGGAGACAGTTATAAACTTACTTCTTATCTTTATCAATTCTTATGTTCTTTTTTTTCTCCTCACAAAAATGGTCTTAAGGAAGAATACGTTAAAGCGTCGACTCCATGAATTTGTACCAAGCCAGTCTAGAAATGAGGAAGTTGCAGTAACTGTTGAAAAAAAGGCAAGTCAATTTCGAAAGTTTATTGCTGCTTTTTCCAAATTATTTCACGGTATGAGCTTTAATGAAAATACGAAAAAGAAATTAGAGCAGGCAGGTAGTTCCTTAACAATAGAAGAATTTTTTGTCTTGCGTTTGTTAAGTGCTATAGGAGTTGGAGTTTTATTCACTGTTTTAGGTGTTCATGTCATCCTTGCGGTTGTGTTTACTGTTGGTGGTTTTTTAATTCCTACTATATATATATCTTGGAAAGGAAAGAAGCGAATATCTCAAGTTCCTTATCAATTACTTGAGACGTTAGGAATGATGGCCAATTCGATGCGTTCTGGATTTAGCTTTATACAGGCGATGCAATTGGTTGGAAGGGAAATGCCAGATCCTATTGGTCCTGAGTTTGATCGAGCTGTACGAGAAATTGGACTAGGAATACCAATGGACGAGGTCTTTGCCAACTTGCTTACACGCTTACCCAATAAAGAATTAGAAGTGGCTTTACAAGCGATTATCGCTCAACGAAAAAGTGGGGGAAATTTAGCGCAACTACTGGAGACGATGGAGGAGACCATTCGAGGAAGAATAAGAATTTTAGAAGAGCTGAATACGCTTACCTCACAAGGGAAACTTTCTGCCTTAGTTATTACATTATTGCCGGTAGGACTTGCGTTTTATTTGTACGCTGTAGATCCAGGTTATTTTGGTCCAATGCTTGAACACCCGTTAGGTTTGGCTATGTTATTTTTTTCTGGAATATTTATTATGATCGGATGGTTGCTTATTCAAAAAATTATCCGAATTGAGGTGTAAACGATGATACAGATCATTTTCTTTATCTTGACATCAATCTTTTTTATGTTGACTTTTGCTGCAATTTTGTTGACGGTGTATCGTTGAAAAATCAAACTAGACCAAAGGATTGAATCCTATTTTTCAGCCATTAATAATTCAAACAAGAATGCAGGCGTCAAAGAAAGAAAATCCATCTTACAATTAGCTATTGTGAAGAAATACTGGGACAAAGCGATTATGACGATCAATAATCGACTTTCCTTATCCGAACGAAAAAAGTTAGATCAATTGCTTAGAGACGCTGGATATTCCTTAAAACTGTCAGCGATTGAGTTTCGTTTAATCCAGTTATTAATCAGTATCGGTTTCAGCGTGATCGTATTTTTCTTTTTTACCTCCATTTCAGAGGAAACAGCAATGACCTGGCTGTTAACGATTACAGTTGCCTTTCTCGGCTTTCGTTACCCGATGTTTTTCCTAATGAAGAAAAAGACACAACGAATTAAAGACATAAATAAGGAAATGCCAGATTTTTTTGATAAGGTCAATCTATTGATTGAAGCAGGAGTGGGGTTAGACGCTGCAATTACAACAACTTGCCAAAGATCAAAGGGGCCATTATCAGAGGAGTTTTTTCTCACCATCGAAGAAATGAAACGAGGAAAGTCAAGAAGAGATGCCTTTTATGACTTAAGGAAAAGAGTACCATCTGATACTTTTCAAAGTGTCATTACATCATTAATTCAGGCCGATCAATTAGGAATTGGAATGTCAAAGTCATTACGGAATTTAACGACAAGAATTAGGGAGAAGAGGCGTGAAACAGCCAGGGAGCAAGCGATGAAAGCCCCAGTCAAAATGTTATTTCCTATGATTTTATTTATATTCCCCGCACTATTTATTGTTATTTTAGGTCCGTTAGTCATTATGCTGATTACAAATGGTCTTGGTGGTTAATTAAATAATGGGTATTATTTGGCATGTCAATTAGACGTGCTTTTTTTTGTAACTCATTTTAATATCGCGGTGCAATCGAGCTGGTAGGTTTGTTGATTAAATTCAAGAGTAATTGCACAACCTACTGTTAGATTTTAACATTATTAATGGATTGGAGATAACGGTTTTGCTTCTTTTTGGACTGGTTTTTCTGTTACTGTATGGTCTTCTTGTATATTATATAGGCTGGAGCGGCTGGCGTTGGATGGAGTTTAGAGTACAGGCTGAATTATCTTGGAAAATAAAAGTCATCTACATTTTCGTTTTGACGGTGGTTGCGACTTCATTTGTAACGGGAAGATTGTTTGAAAATGTTATTTTATATTCTATCGGCTCGGTCTGGATGGCGGTATTTTATATATTAGTACTACTCTTGCCAATTGTGCATATTAGTGTTTGGCTTCTACGTAATACTCAATTACCGAAAGAGTATCTCGACAAATGGCCTGGAATGATTATCGTTGGATTAGTATTTTCATTAATTGGTTATGGAATGTATAATGCCTACAGTCCGACCGTGCAAACTTACGATATTCATATAAAAAAAGAGAGCCCCGCGATAGAGCAACTTAATATTGTTATGGCTTCAGATATGCATTTTGGGCTTCTTTTTGGCAGGGAACAGGCTAAGAAGATGGTGAAAAACATTAATAAGCTCGAACCAGATATCGTCTTGTTGCCAGGTGATATTGTTGATGATCAAATCAACCAATTTATTAACCAGGGCATGGATGAAGTTTTAGCAGACATCGTTGCTCCTTTAGGTGTATATGTCTCGCTCGGAAACCATGATAAGCATAATGGCCCTATAGATGAGTTAATTGATACACTAGAGAGAGGCAATTTACGAGTATTGTACGATGAAGTAATACCAGTTAATGAGAATATCCTTTTAGTCGGGAGAAGAGATCGTAGAGACGCTGAACGAGAAGAGGTTGCTGATTTAATGGAAGAGATCGACCTAACAAAGACCGTTATTCTAATGGATCACCAGCCTTATGATTTAGATATTGCTGAGAAGCTAGGGGTTGACCTAATGCTTTCGGGTCATACGCATCTTGGTCAAGTCTTTCCTGGCCGCTTAATTACACAACGGATTTATGAAAACGATTGGGGATATCTGCAAAAAGGTCAGATGCATTCCATTGTGTCATCTGGTTTTGGGTTTTGGGGTCCGCCTATTCGCATTGGCACTCGTTCAGAACTTGTACAAATTGATGTTACATTCGGATTATAGATAGCGTTTCATCACGGTGGAAAGTAAGAAACCGTCCTTTCAGATGTAAAAGAGGGTTTATGCCTAATGGAAACGTTGCTATAATAAAGAATAAGTTAATATTTTTGGTTGGAGAAAAGGAGGGACCAGCTTCGTTATAACCTTTGTTATAGTGTGAGTTGCGTCTCTTTTTTGTTATGAATGAGCAGGTTAGCTAGCCAAGTAATAAAATTATCGTGAATGCCCTTTTGTAATACAGCCTTCACGAAAATATGTTCTGAAAGAAATTTGTTTGATTATAAGAAACAAAAAGTGGGGATGATTATTTTGCTACTACAAAGTTGGTTTACAATGTCAGATGATCATGAGGTATTTATAAATCAATGGTATGATGAGAATGTAAAGCCCAGGGCTGTTTTGCAGCTTGCACATGGTATGTCAGAACATTCATTTCGTTATGATGAACTTGCAAGTTTTTTATTAACGAAAGGGATATTTATGGTTGCAAACGACCATCGCGGTCATGGAAAAACAGGAGAAAACAACGGAACTCTTGGTTTTTTCGCAGATAAAAATGGTTTTGAAAGAGTTGTAGAGGATATAAAAGAGATAAATGATAGTATTCATAGTCAATACCCAGAAACACCAGTGTTCATCATGGGTCATAGTATGGGATCCTTTATAGTCCGCCGTTTTATCCAACGGTTTCATGATGTTGTTGAGGGGGTTATTTTGTCTGGTACAGGCGGAAACCCCGGCATTTCAGGGAAAGTAGGGAAATTAGTTGCAAAATCTCAAATACGAAAGATAGGTAATCGAACAGAAAGTCCATTACTAAATAAATTATTTTTTGGGAACTTTAACAAAGGATTCAAGGAAGCAAAAACGGAGTATGATTGGTTAACAAGAAATCCGCAGGAAGTTCAAAAGTATATTAAAGATCCTCATTGTGGCTTTATCGCTACCTCAGGATTTTATTATGATTTAATATCTGGGCTTGAGACTATTCACCATCATCAAGAAGTAAAAAAAATAAACAAAGATTTACCGATTTTTATTTTTAGTGGTGATCACGATCCTGTAGGTCATAATAAAAAAGGTGTATTAAAAGTAATTCAACAATATAAAAAGGTAGGAATGAAAAATATTAATTATACCTTTTACAAAGAAGGACGTCATGAAATGTTGAATGAATTAAATAAGGATGAAGTAATGAAAGACATTTATCAGTGGATTGATAAACAATTGGAGAACGGTCTCAATAGATAAATGACTTGGTACCTAAAGTGGTAGAAAGAAATCGGCTAGTCACTTTGGTGACATAATAAAACCAGGAAATCATCTGCGATTTCCTGGTTTCTGTCGTTAATAGATAACAACTGGATCATAGACCCTTAGATTATCATAAACTTTTTTCATGACACTTGGTGGTACATTGACGCAGCCGTTAGATCCTTGATTATGGTAGGCATTGCTTGACCAGTTAGTTCGCCAGTCTGCGTCGTGGAAGCCTTGACCGCTGTTTGTAAACGGTGCCCAATAATCGACGTCAATGGCGTACGTATCACTAGTGAGTGTATATGGTGTCCGTTTAAAAAGAATGTACCACACTCCTGGTAAGGTATCTTGTTTTTTAGTTCGGTCTCCAGTAACCACATGGGTGGTTAAGACTAGTTCGCCTTCTCTGTAGATCCACATGCGTTGTTGGGCGATGGACACTTCAGCATACGTATGTCCAATGCCGTTGTTTGCGGTAACGCCGTAACCAAAGCCTTCACCGCCCCAGCCATTTCCGTAAATATTAGAAGCAGAAAATGACGTTTCACCGTTTTCAAAAGCTTCTAATATCAATTTTGACTCTTTTTCAACATCAAGTGCCCAGCCATATCCTTTTCCTTTAACAGATATAACAGAACCTGAATGAGTCTTAAAGGTAAAATCTTTCCCTAAAGTGGATTGAGCGTCATTAATTTCAGCTACTTTCTTAGGAATACTATGTTTATTTATCTCGATCTTCAAATCTTCTGATACGGAAGCACTTGTAATAAGGTCGCTAGCTATTAAGGAGTAGACTTGGTCTTCTACCTCATAATCGACCGTATGCTGAAGGAAATCCTGCAGCTTGTTTACTTGGTTTTGTACAAGTTCACTATCTTCCTTGATCGGTTCTAGATAGAGGGGCTCTAGAAAGATTTCGCTCGTATAATCTTGCTTGTCGAACGCATCTAAAAGACGATGGACATCATATTGCTCACCTTCAATGCTTTCAGAAATCAGAATTTCGCCTTCTTCTAAGATGGCTTGCGCATTTACAGGCGCTGCCAATTGCTCATTCATAGTGGTGAGTTTTTGCTCGAATTCGGTTCTCAGAACTTCACTACGATATTCGTCGGTTTGACTTGGCAGTAAAAAATACGTTTTCGCTTCTGTAGATGGGAAAAAGGTCGCCTGACTTCTTAAAGTTTCTCTAATCCCGGGTAAGTCACTTTCTGTAAACTCCATCTTTGTTTCAGTTCCTTCTAAAATGAGCTGGTCCCCAACATAGATTTGGTTTTTAAGCACAGAGGTTTGCAACTTTTCTAGGGCTTGATCAGCTGTCAGCCCGCTAACTTCTATTCCATTAATCGTAATGTTTGAATTAAAATGTGTATTTTGATAGTAGATCATTACCGTCAATATAAGTGCAGTAATAAAGATAATAATGGATAGAATGTACTTCCAGTTTTTATACCATTTATTAGGTTGTTTCTGTCGAAGATTATTTTCTTCTACAGATTTTTCTACGGCATAACCCATATATATCCCCCCGACCTTCGACTTTCTTAGACTCTAAAACTTCTTATCTAACTTAATTATAATCTTTTACTACCATTTTACTAGATAGGAAATTTATATTTTGTCGTTTTTTGTAAGTTGGGGAAGTTTATTATAAATTTTTGGTGAACTTATGTAGGATACTGGAGAAATACTTGGTGGGGTTGTTGCAATTATTTAATTTCTCTGGGCTAAGAAGTAGGCGATAGGAAAGCTTTACAGGTTGAATTATAAATAGGGAGTGAGTTAGATAAGAGGATAGTTACTTTATATCAACATAGAGACTTCTAATAATACAATTGTCTAGTACACACCATTATTAAAAAACGTGGAACACGCTGTGAAACAAGATTATTCGGGGAGTCACTGTGAAGGTATCCTATGCTTCTAAATGAACAAATACTGTTGTAATAGAATGAAAGGAGAAAAGGCCAAATAAGCCATTCTCCTCTCTTTTGTTAATAATAATTATTTTTTCCCACCTGCATTGGAACCAGAAGCAGGTCCTTGTGGCACATCCTTTTTGATGTGCCCTAATTGTTTACCATTATTGTCTTTCTCATTATCGCCATCTGCTGGAGCAGGATCTACAAATGTTACTTCTTTCTTTTCTTGTCCTTCCCAAGAAACTTGACTATTACCAGCTGTCATTTGGATGTCAAATACAAACTTATAAGTACCTGCTTCATCTGCTTCAAACGTAATTACAGAAGTGTAATAACCATCATCATCTAGTACTAACGAACTTTCTCCTTCAAATACCTCATCATTAACTGTCCAGTTATACGTTGCGGCAGAGCCTGTTTTCAAAGCCGATGCTGTAAGTGTAACAGTTTCTCCGACTTCCAATTCATAAGTATCTGCTGTTAAAGTTAATTCATGGACATCCTTAACAAATTTGCTTTCTACATTTTCTGTTACATCTTCAGCTCCTGCTTCTGCAGCAAAAGCTCCTCCTGCAAATACTGATAATGCTAAAGAAGTTGCAATTGTTAATCCTACTACTTTTTTTGTTAATTTTCTCATTTCCCATTTCTCCTCTTAAATCAATTTTTTAATATAGTAAAAACCAATCATTAAGAGGGCCGGTTACACCACTAGCTTCATATACCCCAAGGTGTCCAAATAAGGGTTATACTTCATCGCTTCCCAAAGTTAAAACTAAGTACATAGGCCTAACATTTAGGACTTTGCGCCTTTCTTTCTTGTGGCCACGTGAAATAGTAGTGCATTGTCTCTATTTCGAATTATATATTCGTTTTAGAGAATATGGAAGATTTTTGTTTCGACATATATATACAAAGAGCCACATCAATTTTAATAGATTTAATAAACTACAGTTAAATATATTTTTCATGGGCAAATTTAAAGAAATGTTGAGGTCGATGTTATGTAGTGAATATATCTTTACTTATCAATAATTGTAATGTACGTATAAACTGTCGAATTTTTTGGAAAAAAAATCATTTAAATTTAACTGTAGTTCAATTTATAATAAAAGAGTATCAATAGAATTTTAGTGGAGATCTGTAGAATGATTGATCCACAACTCAAAAAAGCTTGCATGGAAAATTTATTTTCTATGTCTTTTTTTAGCAGTTATTGTTCTCTATAAAGCACAATAAAATATAGATATTGAATGAAAATTTTAGCAAAGGAGTGAAGTGAACTATTTGTTTTATAGGAATTTTGGCATGGTAGTCCACTATTGTGTATGAGATACAATGTTCTTTAAAACGAATAAAAAATTCAAATATGATTAGGTGTGTTTTATGAAAAAATGGATAGGAATTACCTTAGTCTTTCTAATTGTAATCTCGTTCTTTTGGTTAGGTGGGGAAAAAAGTCGCTCATTCAATAATCAAGCTTTATCCGAAGAGTCTGTATCTGTTTCACCAACTCATAAGATCGAAGTGAAAAGCGAAGACAGCAGTTGGAGTGAACCTCCAAGTGATGAACAAGATGTAGACGGTTGGAAGTTAGTTTTCTTTGATGATTTTACAGATGAAAAACTGAATACAAAAAATTGGACGGCTCTAAAGCGAAAAGAAAGCTATAACAACGAACTTCAGGAGTATTCTCCCAGAAATGTAGAAGTTAGTAATGGTCGACTTAATTTAATAGCAAAGGAGGATGGTGTCGCTCCTAAAAAGTATAGTTCGGGACTTGTTGAAACGAAGGGTAAATTTGATTTTCTTTATGGGAAAGTTGAAGTGAAAGGAAGGTACCCTGTTGGTAAAGGACTATTTCCAGCTATATGGATGTTACCGTCTGATGGAAAGGACCATTTACCTGAGATTGATATATTTGAAAATGTTGGTCACGAACCGCATCTCATCTATCAAGTTCACCATTGGAGGGAAAACGGAAAACTTCAAACAACTTATAATAAAACAGAAAATCAGGAAATTGATACAGATCATATATACGGAATTGAATGGGAAGAAAACGAAATACGGTGGTATGTGAATGAAGAGCTTGTTTTTACTTCTACCAATAACATCCCGGATATGCCAATGCATCTTATTATTAATTTGGCTATAGGTGGAAATTGGCCAGGGGACCCTGATTTAAGTACATTCTTTCCTGCCATATTCTCTATAGATTACGTTAAAATTTATAAGAAAGTAGGATAATAAAAATGGAAAGTATACTTAATATAACGATATTGGTCATATTTTCAATTTGTACGATATTCCCAATATTCCATATAGTTAATGCTTGTATTTTATCATCAAAAAAGCCCTACTATATGAAAAGCGTGAGGTCCCCAAACGAGAAATCGATGAGTATATTAGTTCCATGCTATAACGAACAATCGATTGTTGAGACATTAATTTTCGGTATGAAAAACTTAAATTATCAGAATTACGAATATATTATTATTAATGATGGTTCAACAGATCATACATTAAGCTTATTAAAAAGGTTGTTAGATTTAGAGGTGACGGTGAAACGAACTACTACTAACTTAGAATATATGCCTGTTTTAGGGGTATATAAGTCAAAGAGGTTTAACAATGTGGTTGTAATAGACAAGGTGAATGGAGGTAAGGCTGATTCTTTAAATGCTGGAATTGCTTACTCTTCAAATGAGTTAGTAATAACCTTAGATGCAGATAGTATCTTAGATGAGAGAGCACTACCTATAATTAATAATGCTTTTCAAGATCAAAAAGTTGTTGCTGCAGGTGGAATTGTCCATGTATTACAGGGAAGAAAGGTGGATAAAGAAAGTTTAAGACCGACACTAGGTTTAAAAATGTTAGTAAGAAGTCAAATATTAGAATACTTTAAAGGCTTTTATGTTTATAAAGCTTCATTAGCAAGGCTAAATGCACTAGCGATTATTTCAGGGGCATTTGGGGTGTTTAAAAGGCAAGTTCTCATAGATGTTGGAGGTTATCGGAGAACAGTTGGTGAAGATATTGACATCACACTAAAAGTACAACAGTATGTTAATAAACAAAAAGGATTAAAGGTTTTATTTATCCCAGAAGCCAAGTGCTATACGGAAGTACCAGAGAATATACTCGATTTATATAAGCAAAGAATTCGTTGGCAAAAGGCATTTACGGATTGTTTATTTATCTATAAGAAATCACTGTTAAGAACATTATTTACACGACCTTTATCATTTTTCTTTATAATTGAGGCCTTTTTTACAGGGGTACTGTGTGGTTATCTTATGGTTATAATACTTTTACTTGTACTTGTTGTATTTCCAGCTACCGCATTTCAATTCCTATTAGTCTATATTATTGCTAGTTTTACGTTAAATATAATTTATAATGTGGTGGCAATTATTATTGCTCGAATCCATAATCAAAAGTTTTATTTTCGCGATTTGATAAAACTAGGTATGACTCTCTTGCAGGATTTATTAATCTTCCGTTATTTAACTTTATTTTTTGTCTTGAGTGGGACGATCCAGTATTTCATCAATAAGGAGGGTTGGAATAAAGTACAACGAACCGGCAGACAATATGATATTGAACAAGTAAGGTAATTTTTTTAGGTCCTTTTGTTCGTTATTAGAAACAAAAGAGTGAAAAACGTTCTCTTTAAAGACTTAACTTAATGAATAAAGATAAAAAAGACAAATCCTAGATGAATTGTCTTTTTTATCTTTATAATAAGAGGTTGTGATATCCCTGAGTTAATATCCCAAAAATCTCATGAGATACCTTTCTTCACAAGTTATTGTATATGTGTTCAAAATATATGGAATGTTGGTATAACTATATCTGCATACTAAATTCATTTTGAGTAAAAGTTAATATAACAACACGCCTAAATTCTTGAAAAAGTCACCAATTTGTTATATTCTATAAAAGGATTTTAGGAATAAGATGCCTATATCTATTTTTTGATGCTGTAAATTAAATTGTTGATATATGTTGATCTGGGACTACCTTTTTAGTCATTAGCCTGCAGACCTAACAATACCATTGACAATAAGTTTTGTTAAAACCAAAAGTTAATAATTGGGTAAAGGATCTTTAGATTAATGCTAAAGTTTAAAGCCAAAGTGGGAAGTAGCCGTTGTTGTTACTCTTACTTTGGCTTTTTTTATGGGTTGCTTAAACGAAGAGAAGATTGAAAATATTAATCAGAAAGATGGGAGATTAATTGGATATTTTAAAGGATGTAGTGTTAAACTTTTTCTTCATATTCGTTTGCTATTGTTTGTTCGTTTTGTTTGTATTTAAAAAGCGTGAGGGAACTAATGTCCAAAAATCTAGTTTTGTTATATTTGCATTGGCTGCAGTCATTCTTTGTGTAACCTTTCCGATTCAAATAACTGATAAACTTTGGTTTGATTTAAGTTTCGTACCAATTGCTATTGCTGGGTTGTATGGAGGATGGCGCATCTGTTTATTGCTCTCTATCGCCCTAATTGGATACCGACTACTGTGGGGAATAGACGAAACTTACCTTTCAATGATTGTAGTTACGTTACATGCTATTTTCATTGGATTTATATCCATCCAATTTCGTTCTTTCTCACATCAACTACGAATTTTGTTAAGCGTAATTGTGGGCCTAGTATCCTCGTTACTGATTGTCGTTGCTGTAGGATTTGTTCTAAATGATTTCATAACTCCAGTGCAATTTTTAACGATCAGCTTATCTCACTTGTTATTTATTACCTTTTTTGTGGTACTTAGTGAGACATTTATTAGAGTACAAAAACTGGATGAGCATGTTATCCGTTCTGAAAAGATGGAAATTGTTAATCATGTGGCTTCAAGCTTTACACATGAAATACGTAATCCAATGACTACTGTTAAAGGGTTTTTACAACTTCTGAAAAGCGATGGAATTAGTAGAGTAGAAAAAGAGAAATATATTTCTATTGCAATTAGTGAGGTTGAACGTGCTGAAAGTATTATTACAGAATATCTTTCTTTTACGAAACCAACGACGAATGATTTAAAAGTTATTGATGGGGCGGAACTATTACAAAGATCAATTGACGTCATACGTCCACTCGCAAATTCTAATTGTATTGACATTCAATATAATAATTCCTCATTTTTTATTCGAGCTAATCGACAGAAGCTGCAGCAGGCCTTAATCAATTTATTTAAAAATGGTATTGAAGCTATGCCTAATGGAGGTACACTGTATATTTCTGCAGAATCTAAAAAAGATGTCATTTTTCTAACGATTAGGGATAACGGAATTGGAATGACAAAGGAGCAAGTAAATCGACTAGGAGAACCTTATTTTTCTTCTAAAGGAGAAAAGGGAACGGGTTTGGGGATGATGGTCGTCTATAATATTATCGAAGCTATCGGTGGCTCTATTCATGTCGTAAGTAAATTAGGAAAAGGGACAACCTTTTTAATTAAACTGCCACAGTGTTCAGCATTAGGAGAAGAGGAAGTCACAACTGAAAGTAAACTGTATATAGTTAAGTAGATTGCTATATCAAGAAACTAGTGATAAAATAGGATGGACGAATGTCTTGCTGGCATTGGTAACGAAAATACAAATTTGTAATTAAACTTAAACATATTTATAATACATTTTTTGGTAAATGGAAGAAACTATTAATTATAGCCCGTCTATCCATGGCCTAACTTCTCTATTCATGAAGTTAGGCCTTTTCGGTTTTTTATAGAAATAAATACATAAAAAGGGAGTAAATGTAAAAAAGATGTTAACTAAAAGGGGAGGGAAGCCTAAGAAATGATTACTACTTATCGCCAACAAGAAGACCTCCTGCAATTGAGCAGTACGTTTAGTAAAATGCTAAAACAAAAGTTTGGGAAAGGTCCAGAGTCTTGTTTTGTAACGAACCAATCGAATAAGTTAACCATTTATATTAGGAATTTTATAACGCCGGCAGAAGAGGTTCTGGTAGAGTCTAATCAAATTAATCTGGCCTACAACTTTCGCTATGCGGTGATCGAGAGGGTTTTTCAAGAGTTTAAAAATGAAGTTGTAACTGTGCTAGGTCTAACATTTACCTCGTATCATACTGATTGGGATTATGATAATAATACTGGGGTTTTAATGCTAGAGAATAGTAATACGAATGAACGATTTGAAACAAGCAGTCATTCGAAATTAACAACGAAGTTATTTGAGAAGATGAGTTCTATTTGTGCAGAAGTACATAAAGCTCCGAGCAGTATAGAGATGCTCAAGTTGAATCAAAATATGTATCTTGCTGAGTGCAAAGGAATTATGCTGCAAATCGAGAAAGTATTATACCAAAAAAACTGTATTGAAATGCTTCAAGAGCGTTCCATTGAAATTAAAAAAAGTTATAGCATTCAAAGAGCATCATTTGAAGAAGTATTTGATAGGGAAATTGAAGGGTTATTTATGACATGGGATTATAAAAATGACCGCTGCTATATATTCTTTTATTTACAACCATAAATTATTTTAATAATATATAAAAAGAAGAAGAGATTGGATTAGCTCTTTCTTTATGACATTTTTAAAATTACAAGTATATAATTGAATTCTTAATTTGGTAGAAATGCTTTTAGAATTTTACGCTAAACATAAGCCAAAATAGCAAGGTGACATGAGTCGCTCTTGCTATTTTGGCTTTTTTTGTTTTCGACTATAGGAGGTTCACTGCATATGGAAGGTTTAAAAGAAAAGATTAGTCCGATGAATGATTATTTTAACGCAGTAAAGATGATCGTAAGGCTGCAAAATATGACTGAAATTCATCAATTAATAGATGAAATTGATGAGTTATTAAAGAATGAGAGTTGCGAGTACCTACAATTAGCTACACCTTATAAAAATACGTATAAGCATATTGTCGCTATGGTGGAAATAAGTGGTAAGATTATGGAAGAAGAGTTAAATGATAATGCATATAAGGAAATGTTTATGAATTCAGCAGTTCTCATTACTGAGCAGCTTTGTAATTTTATGACTGAGTTAATGGATACAGAAGCTCATATCAAACAATTAATGGTATCAAATGCCTCTAAGATTGTCATTTCTTATAGGATAAAGTATTTAATATATGTGATCAAAAAAGTTTTAATATAAATAAACCGAGAGATATAAGAAAACCGCTTATATTTTTCGGTTTTCTTTATTAGTGGCGGCGTTCATAAAGTCATATTTTAATTTCTTTAAAAAAGCCTAATTATTAAAGAAGTGGTACATACTAGAAGCTGAGGTAATAAGAGAGGAGATACTTCATGGAAGATGTATTAGAGAGTCTGCAAAAAGATATTAGTGGATATACAGGGAAACTATTTCGCGATATTTTTGGGAAAGGACCCCAATCAGTCTTTACGTCAATCGGTTACACCTTTATAACGATTTATTTAAGAAATTTTCTTACGCCTTCTGAACAAGTATTATTTGAACAAGATCAAATTATGACAATTCAGCAAATGAGAGATAAATTGATGCAAACGATTATCCCTCAATTAAATACTTACATAGAGTTAACAACAGGAAAAAAAATTAGCGAGACCTATTATGATTGGAATTTACACAACAAATCGGCCATGGTTACTTGTATAAGTTCAGACCCCTTCACACCAAAGGAGGACATATACGAGGAATATTCACAAAAAATGAGAATAGATAAAGAAATCATTGACATCAGTGAACAAGCTGAAAAAGCACCAGACGAAATATATTCTTGTCAAATCCAAGACCGAACCGTTTTAGTTATACGAAATGGGATCTTAGTAAGGATTGAAAAAGAACTGATTCGATTGGGTAAAGGTGATTTATTAAAGCGGGTCAAACGAAATTTAGAAAAGAGTTTTTTACATAATAATAGTCGATTTGAAACCATTTTCAACCAGCAAGTTGTTGATGTATTTGTTGACTGGGACTTTAATCTAGATAAAAGTGTAATAATACTCAAGCTTAATCCTGCCAAGCCCAATATACCAAACTACGACAAAGTTGACATGGAATAAATCGAAAGAGAGGGCATAACTATTGGATCAAGAAACTCTCAATTCAATTAGCAGCTATTTAAGTAAGTTATTGAGAAAGAATTATGGGAAAGGACCCCAGTCATGTCAATCTACTGTGTGTAAGAATATTTTTATTACATACATCAAAGGGTTTATATCGCCAATGGAAGAAGTGTTAATGAAACAAGGTCATAATGAACAGGTTGATTTGGCTAGATCTATTATTATTAATCATGTCGTAGACCAACTAAAAGGAGTTGTAGAAATATCACTTAGGTGTGAGATCTTAAATTGGTTCCATGATTGGAATTTTCCAAATAACTCGGGCCTTATAATCTTCTTATTAGATGAGGAAGTAACTGAAGAAGTGTGTGTAGATAAGACCATTAACTTGGATAGGCTGGAGACAGAAGTTGCTAGAATTAGCTCGTTAGTACAAAAAGTACCAGACATCATCAATATCTACCCTATTTCTGCAACAGCGTATATAGTTGAGCGTAAAGGAATACTAATTCCAATTGAAAAAGCACTTATAGAAAAAGGTTATGCGGAAGAACTAAAAATAACCAAAGATGAATTAGAAAAAAAGTATTTTCATAATTATGGAAAGTTCGACGAGATTTTCAAACAGGAGGTAAAGGATATTTTTATTGATTGGGACTTTAAAGATGATCGATCGTTAATGGGGTTTATTTTAAAGGAACAGAAGAACATTAGGTGAGCACTATAAAAAGTTCGTTTGGTTTTTATATAAATCGTATAGTTTTTAGGCAATTAAGCGTAGGAAAAGACATTGATCCATAGAACCGATATAATGAAAATAAAACAAATTAGGAGCTTGGAGACGATGTATCAAAATTTAGAAGAATGTATCCTCGATCTAGAGAAGTACGGTCATTTAATCCGCATTCATGAAGAAGTAGATCCTGATCTGGAAATGGCTGCTATTCATTTAAAGGTATATGAAGCCGGAGGCCCAGCCTTATTATTTGAAAATGTAAAAGGTTCAAAGTTTCGAGCGGTTTCGAATTTATTTGGCACGGTTGAAAGAAGTAAATTTATCTTCCGTAAAACGTGGGATTTAGCACAAAATGTTGTTGCTGTAAGGAACGATCCTGTAAAAGCCCTAAAGAACCCGTTCAACCACGTCCGTACCGGTGTTGCTGCTTCGAAGGCTTTACCGATGAAAAAATCATCTTTACCAGCTCACTTTGAAGAAATTAGTATTTCGGATCTGCCACTTATTAAACACTGGCCGGATGACGGTGGAGCTTTTATTACGTTGCCTCAAGTATATAGTGAAGATCCTCAGAAACCAGGCATTATGAATTCCAATCTCGGGATGTATCGTGTCCAATTGAGCGGGAATGAGTATGAACTTAATAAAGAAATAGGCGTCCATTATCAAATACACAGGGGAATAGGTGTTCACCAAGATAAGGCAACTCGAAAAGGGGAGCCGCTAAAAGTAAGTATTTTTGTAGGTGGACCGCCTGCACATACACTTTCTGCTGTTATGCCTTTGCCTGAAGGCTTAAGTGAATTGACCTTTGCAGGGTTACTATCTGGACGTCGTTTCCGATATAGTTACGTCGATGGCTACTGTATTAGTCATGATGCCGATTTTGTTATTACAGGTGAAATTCATCCGGAGGAAACAAAGCCTGAAGGACCATTCGGGGATCACTTAGGGTATTACAGCCTTACACATGAATTCCCCGTTATGAAAATTCATAAAGTGTTTGCTCGAAAAGATGCAGTTTGGCCATTTACAGTTGTCGGACGTCCTCCTCAGGAAGATACGTCTTTTGGAGCTCTTATTCACGAGTTAACAGGTGATGCCATTCCTCAAGAGATCCCAGGTGTCAAAGAAGTTCATGCCGTTGACGCTGCTGGTGTTCACCCGTTACTTTTTGCAATTGGCAGTGAGCGGTATACACCTTATCAGAAAGTAAAGCAACCAACTGAACTGCTAACGATAGCTAACCATATCCTGGGAACAGGACAGCTTAGCTTAGCCAAATATTTATTTATTACCGCAGAAGAAGATCAAGCGCTTGATACGCACAAAGAAGTTGAGTTTCTATCATATATACTAGAACGACTCGATCTTCGTAGAGATATTCATTTTCAAACGAATACGACGATTGATACGTTAGATTATTCAGGAACAGGGTTAAATACTGGAAGTAAAGTGGTAATAGCAGCTTTCGGTGATAAAAAGAGAGACTTATGCCAGGAGGTGCCTGAGCAGTTGAAAAAGCTGAGTGGGTTTAGTGAGCCTCGCTTCGTTATGCCTGGTGTCGTGGCGCTCGAAGGATCGGCCTTTACAACGTATGAGGAAGCAGAAAAAGAGCTGAATAACCTAAGTGAAGCGATTCAAACGAACGGCGGAGTGCCCACTTGTCCAATGATCATATTATGTGATGATAGTGAATTTATAAGCGAATCTACTAATAATTTTATGTGGGTAACGTTTACCCGAAGTAATCCGTCACATGATATTTACGGCGTAAATGGTTCTTACGAATTTAAGCATTGGGGCTGCGACAATATGATTATTGATGTCCGCATAAAGCCACACCATGCACCACCGCTCATTCCTGAACCAACCGTTGAGGAAAATATAAAGCGATTGTTTGGAAAAGGAGCTAGCTTGGAAAAAGTAAATATCGATTAAGACGCAAAAGCAAGGAGGAAGTATATTGAACGAGCTCAAGCGTCAAAGCTTATCACGAACCAGTGAAAGTTGGTTGATGGCACAGACATGGAGTTCTCTTTTGTTTGCTCATTATAAAGTTCCAAAATCGTTGCTGCGTCCTATTATTCCTAGATGTTTTGAAGTGGATACATTTGAAGATGAAGCATGGATTAGCGTTGTTCCGTTTATTATGAGTGGTATTCGAGCTCGTGGACTACCTGAATTACCGTTTATTCCTTCTTTTGCAGAATTAAATGTAAGAACGTATGTAACCTTTAACGGTAGGCCAGGCGTATATTTCTTTAGCCTAGATGCGAATAGCAAGTTGGCTGTCGTATTAGCGAATGTAACGTATAACCTTCCATATAGGCATGCAAGTATGAAATGTTCTATTCAAGGAGATACGATTGAGTTTTATAGTGAGAGAACCGACTCGCGCGTAAATAAAGGAATATTCTCGGCCCATTATCAACCGGTAGGAAACATTTATTATTCTACTCCTGGCACTTTAGAAGAGTGGCTGACAGAACGGTATACCCTTTTTGTAACTCGAAACAAAGGTATATACGAAGGAAAAATTCATCACGATCCTTGGCCATTACAATCAGCAAAGGCAGACATTTATGTAAATACGGTCTCAGAAAGTGTAGGAATTCATATAAAAGACCCACCTAATTTACTTCAGTATGCTAAAAAGCTGGAAGTCTCCGTATGGCCGCCGAAAAAGGTTGGACTTCTTGGATAATGTAAATATGGAATTAGACGAAAACAACCATACCGATAAGGAGTATGGTTGTTTTCTTTATATTTTAATTAGTGTTTGTCAGTTATTAGATAATACGAAACTCTTCTTCTGCATGTGTTGATTTCCCGCAGAACGTTTTCAATTGATAGAGTATCGGTAGCTTAGTATTTCCGGTTTCAGAACCTTGCATTTTTGTCGATTCAAGAAAGTTAATATACTCCTCGGTTGTTAATCCTGATTCCAGCGCTTCAATTACAACATCATTCCAAATCGGGTCAAAGGTTTCTTGAGAGCACTCCATGAGTAGATCATCAACTGGAATACCTAGTATTGGAGAAATTTTTTCAAAATATTGTAAGGATGGGTTAAGGTATATCTTTTCTTCAATAGAAATAAGATACGATTTTTCGATACCCGAACGCTCCGCAAGGTCAGAAAGAGTTAATCCTTTTCTAATGCGATATTTTTTAACCGTTTCACCAATCATATGTATCCACCTTTATACTCAGTATTTTTTACACCTTTTCCATCTACCTATACGGGCGCCTGTTCCTTTTTGGGGGGGTTATAAAAAAAAAATTTTAATTATTTCTATCCTTTGACTTAGAAGTCATTAATAAGAATGACCTAGTTTTTCTATGAGATAACTTTAATATTTACAAAATAACCTTTACTAGTAATATTGACGGTTTAATAAATATCCATTCTTTCTTACCCATGGCGAAAATCAGCTAGGACCTATTACGTCGTAAAACATGTCTGAATGACTAATTAAGTGTTTCAATAGGGCGGAAAACCGTTTTAATTGTACTATAGCGAATTCGATATTAATAACCAGTTGTCTTTCATTGGGCTAGGTGGTTGGATTTACCATCCTTCTCCAGTTCAAACATACTCACCAAATGAGGTAAGTCAATTAGTTTCTAAATCGGTTCAACCGAATATTCATAATAGCTGTCAACCGCCTTCTGAGGATACGTGCGATTTTCAACCACTTGAAATCATTGTTGATAAAGAAGAGAAAGCTCTATTTTTAATCAGTGGCACAAAAATCCTCCGTCACTACCCGATTGCTGTAGGAAAAGATAACAGTACACCTACAGAACAATTTTATATTCATAAAAGAGTGATCAATCCTAATCATCATTTTCCATTTACTACAAAACCATTTGGCACAAGAGGTCTAGAACTTTCTAACTCTCGGTTTGCTATACACGGTACTTATGAAGAAGAGAGGATTGGCAAAAATGCATCGAAAGGGTGTATTCGCTTACAAAATGAGGATATAGAGGAATTATTTTTAATGGTAACTCTAAGCACGCCGGTAACAATTACAGATGATAGTGGTTTAATTACTTCTCAAGTTCGTTCATCAACGAATAGCAGAAAGAATTAGTAACAAAATATCAAGGGTAAGTTGGAAATTAAAAGTAAATATTTTTATAAACTCGATGAAAAGTTTTTATGAAAGACCGATTTCATGTCATAAGTCAGCCTCAGTGTGTTATGACTGATAGAAAGGGAGTTAGACTTCCTATTTTATCTTCAAATATAATGCAAGTAAGAAACTGGAATGGTATCAGATTTAAAGTTCCACAAGTATTAATTTATTCAAATGTGTTGTTAAGGCCATTTATAAGAGAGGAGAGTTCGATTAGATGAACCTTTCGGGCGAAAATAAAGTACAAAAAGACGACAGTAATTTTCAGAATAGTGATTCTGTTTTAGTTGGGGTCCTTGATGTCAAATGGAGAGAACTTGTTATAGAAGCTATGGATTCTGGGGTATCCAAAGATGAATTTCGTAAGTTTTTAGATTTAAAGAAAGAACAAAATTACTAAATTTAAAGTTAGAGGAGGAAGAAAATGAAGCCATTAAAGCTATTTAATCATTACATGAGCAAATATTGGGCTGAACTCATACATGAAGATTGGCATATAGAAATCGTAACTTTAAATCGTTCCTATATCGATTTTGACCAGCTGGAGAACATTATACCGCCAGAACATGAAAGAGTCAGATGTATCGTTTTCTTTTCGTTACATGAAGAAGGTATTGAAATTAACATGTTACAAAATGATACCGGATCTACTAATTTAGCTATTGTTTTTATGAAGAGGGGAGAGCTCGTTCATGCGGTTACTGCGGAATCTGTGATCAGTAATCCTTTTCCAGAGGGCCATTTTAACTCTCATCTTGAAGCAAATTAAGGAGTAACAAATAGATATAATAAAATTCTCTTAAGTAAAGTAGGGGAGATGGGGGAGCTCTATAAATATTCTTAAGAAAGTAAATTTCACTTTAAAAGCTGTCAGTTAAATGATAATATAGCCCTAGTTATATGTACTCATTAAAGGGGATAAGGAATGAAAAGCATACGAGTGATTATTGCCGATGATTGTAGTATATCTAGAAAGCTGCTCAATAAAATCTTAAAATCTGATCCTGATATTTATTCAATAGTAGAGGCAGAAAACGGCAGTGAAATGATTTCTCGAGTGTTAGTAGAAGAACCGGACCTTGCCTTAGTAGATGTGACGATGCCTATGGTCAATGGTATTGATGCGGTGAAAGAATGTATTACATTCATGCCTCATATGAAAGTCATTTTCATCACTGGCCATAATAATTATGCATTAGAAGCATTTGATGTTTCGGCAATAGATTACATTGTAAAGCCGATTAATCGGGAAAGATTATTTTGTGCGTTAGACAAGGCTAAACAGGCTATCTATTACCACCGTCAATTAGAGCGAGCAAAAATAGAAAACCCTAAGCCGTTACATGACGGAAAGAAAAAGTTAGTTTGCAGGTATGAAGGGACGATTTTTTATATAGCTTTTCGGGATATTATTTTTATAGAAAAAGAGGGCAGAAAAGCTCTTATTCATACGCCCAAAAAAGTTATTGAAACAAACGAAACAATGAGTTCACTACTAGAAAGGTTAGATGTAAGGTTTATACAATCTCACAGATCTTACATTCTGAATATTGAGCAAGTTTCTGAAGTAAGTAACATTGGGGACTCCTACTTAGCGAGGTTTGATAACTATCCAGAAAGAGCATATATTTCGAAGAGTAACTTTCAACGAGTCGCTCACTATATTGAACGATTGGTTTCAATAGATACTAATCGTTCTAGTGGTTCCTAAGTGGTAATCAATCGGTTTAAGATGATTTGTCTAGGTGGGGTAGGGGAGAGAGTTACACTAAGACACTTTTAAGTGAAGCTGCTGATGCGGCTTTTTTTGTTGTGATGCAAGAGAAGGTGGTAATCGCTGGGTGACACCTAAAGAAGGACGATCTCGAGTTACTGGGGTTACGTTTGAGGTCAGTTCAAATAACTAACATCAAACGTAAGAAGAGCTGAGGAGGTAGATTGTTTTACCCAACCAGTGGGGGAGGGGAGCATAGCGTAGTGTAGCAATATTATAGGTTTGCTATCAGTAGGAAAATTTGTCTAAATAAAATTTTAGTTTATTTTTCAATATAAGTTATGAGATCTGTTATCTAAAGCTGTAGAAAGAAGTAGTCTAGAGTCGAATTATAAGACTAAAAGCAAAAAGAGACTCCTGTTTACAAAAGTGTATACAAGTAAACAGGATGTATACGCGATGTTTACATTAACGTATACTTGAACACAAACACGTACACATCGCTAAACGGCGGTATGTTTACAATTTTGTATGTGTTGTATACGAAATGAGTATATTTGTATACAATAATGTATTCATGTATACAGATGAACGCAACTTATGAATTATTGACCTTTCTAGCAATTGTTTGATACCCTTAAAATAATGTAAGGATAATAGTTTAAATACTTATTTTTGAAAGGGTGATAGGATGAGTGTTTCTCGAATAGCTGCGATTGATGTTGGTAATGATTGTGTAAAGGCGATTTTCGGTAAATATGAATCAGAGTTGTACATACCAAACGTAATTGCTAGAGATACAGAAGATCGACCTGTTATTGGAATTGAAGAATTAAATGAAAAGGACCCGCTAGACGGAATTCATATCCGTATCCACTCCCCTGCTCTAAACGAAAACAATGTTATTTATCGTGTCGGAAATCTAGCAACGAAAAGTGACAATGCAAATGAGCTTGATCCAGGGAGCAGTAAGTCCGAAGAAGATCAAACGTTAGTTATGCTGTTCACTACATTAGCATTAGATGCAGTTGGGCTCGAAACTGCTAAATCTCCCAATAACACTAAGAATGTAATTGATGCTAATTACACTCTAGGAACAGGCTTACCACTTCGAGAAGTAAAAGAAGGTAAAGATGTAGGCTATCGTTCGCAACTATTGGGATCAGTTCATCAAGTTGAATTTCTTGTAACACCAAAGTATCAAGGTTTAAAAGTTAATATTAAGTTTGACGAAGTGAAAGTTTATCCAGAAGGATTTGCTGCTTATATTAATTTAGTTATGGATAAAGATTTAAACATTATTAATAGAGACTTAATTGATAAGCGAATCCTAATACAGGACATCGGTGGGCTATCAACTGACGTCGCTGTTATTAAAAACAGAAACGTTGACGATGATAAAGCACAAGGTTTCAACATTGGTGTTTCTGAGTCATTAGAGGCGATCCGTGAAGAAATTCGTTCGAAGCACGGCGTTGAACTTGATAGTCGCCGTGATGTCGTAGAAATTATTACGAGAAAGAATGATCGTAACCATATTATGGTTAAAGGAAGTCGGACAAGCGTTCACGATATAACGGACCGAATTCTTTTAGAATTAGCAAAGAAACAATACCGTCATCTTCGTAATGTATGGCAAAAGAACTCGCAAACGGAGATCTGCTATTTTGTTGGTGGTGGAGCAATGGTGTTAAAGGAATATATTAAAACACTAAATAACAACCTGGACGGGTACAATATTGAATTCTTTGAAGATGAAAAAGAAAGTATCTGGATGATGGCGAATGCGTATTATAAGCTAGTTTCAGATTTTGTAAGAAAAAATAGTAAGGAAACGAAAGTGGCACAAAAACAAACCGTAGAAAAATAGGGTGATCCGATGAAGAAAAAGGGGACAACGGAAATACAACGAGGACAGGCGATAACGTTTCGCCTTCCTTCGGACACACCTGATCATATTATTAAGCAACTCCAGAAATTAAAAGAAACTGAGCGGAGAAACTTCTCTAGTAAAATCGCTCAGTTTGCTTTGGAAGGTGTCAATCATTCGTTAGTAAAAGAAAGAGAAACACTAACGATTCCGCTACCAAAGCCGTTAAGTAAAGAACAACGAAACTGGTTGAAGCATTCTCACTCCGAAGCATTATTAGGAACGATTGTCTACCAATTACTAAGCGACCCGGTTCGTGCGACTTCAATTTTAGCTGCTCTAAATAGTAATTCACTAGATATTGATGAGGCACTTTATTTACAAGAAGTTGAGAGTGAAGAGCCTATAGTAAAGCAGAAGGTGACAGTTAGTACGGAAAGTCCATTAGAAGACCAAGACCTAGATGATATTGAGGAAGAAGTTGAAGTACTAAAGGATATTGACTTAGATGACGACTTAGAAAACTTCAATTGGAACGAGGCGAAGCAAGAAATTGCTGCTTCTGCTGAAGAACCTGAAGAAGAAGAAGACATCGAAGACCTGCTCGGCGGATTCCTTGCCCAAATGAATAAATAATAAAGAAAGGGTAGCAGGTACCTTTAATGCATTAGTGCATTAAAGGTACCTGCTACCTATTTGTTTACGCTTTTCTTAGTAGGCTTTGGATTACATTGTTCGTTAAGTTCGGGACCACTTCAAGTGAATATTTTAGTTCCATTCGTTCGTACTGCTTATGTGCATCGAAGCCGTATGGCCCTATGTTAATAACGGGTACATTAATATCTCGGATATCTTGATAGTTCACATAGTGTTTTGTCCCCCAGCTTGGATTGTTACTCGAAACAGCCTGAATGCCAGCATCATCATCACTTAAAGCGACAAAGCTCATATCTGATATATAAGGGAAAAAGTTCTTGGTTGCAATCGGATATTCATAATGCGGTTGGATATCTGTAATTGCTTGCTCAAGCGATGCGATTAAGTTTTCTTCTTTTTCATCTTTCCCAGTTACTTCAATTCGAGGTGAATATAAGGAAGAATAGAAAAGAATAATTGCTGGGCTTCGATCATCCATCCATTTCCATGCTTCTTCAACGACCCTTGCAGCATACATCCTTGTATCTAGTTCTTTATCTAATAGAAGTTGTTCTTTAAATTGAGTCATATGGTCAATATAATCAGACCCATTTTCGTCAATGAGCATTTGATTTATTTCTTCATAAGTTAACACTCTAGCTTTCCATGGCATTTCTATATACGGTTGTCCACTTGCTAGACTAAATTGCTTATACTTTTTATTGAATTCAATTAGTGCATTCGTAAACGCAATTTTAGCTTGGTCTTTTAACTTTTCTAACACTTCTTTCGGGGACCAAGAATGAATAAAGAAATTGTAATAGACGTATGCCGATAAGGCTGTTTGAACTGTGTAGGTTGGCTTTAAATCCGTTTGTTTTAAAGAAACAGGCGGTACAGTCGTTTCACCGAACGCCTCATTACATAGGTCGGGGTTATAACTAATTTGCTTAGTTAATTCAGCAGCAATAAAATTGGGATCAATTCCTTCAAAGCATGAACCGACGTGTGTTTCAGCTCCAGTTATAAAAAACGACGGTAGTAATTTACCGACCGTTCCTTTATAAATATAGCGGTTCACATCACCTTCAAAACGGGGAGAGACAAAGTCGGCATTAATCGCTCCTATATAATCAAACCCGTGCTCAGCTTTTAATTGCTTTAATTCTTTTAATGCTGATAATATCCCGTGAGAGCCGTCTTCCTCATCACACTCAATGACCACCAGAAGATTTCCTTCTAGCTCCTCTGGATGCTCAGAATAGTATTTTAATAGATACAGATGACTAGCTACCCCGCTCTTCATGTCAAGGACGCCTCTGCCAAATAAATATTCTCCAGAGTTTAAATGATCTGCGACAGCAGTAGGCAGCTTCTCTTGTTTTAAGGCTTCCATTAGTTCTGTGGGTTGGCATGCCTTTTCTTTTAAATGATTATAGTCGTCAATTCCGACCGTATCCATATGGCCCATTAAAATAACCGTTTTATCACTTTTCTTTTTCGTTCCTTTAACGAACGCTAGTATATTGTAACGCTCTTGCTCATCATCGATGGTTTGTTGCTTAATGATGTGTTTAGGGTTTTCAATAAAATAAGGGAAGGAAGACAATAACATATAAATAGCCCGGCTAATTTCTTTTTCGCCATCTGAATTGACAATGCTTTCTATATTTACAAGTTGATTTGTTAAAAATAACACGTCATCACGACAAGGTAGCATAAGTGAGAACTCCTTTACTTTATTAATGTATTAATATAATTATACAATAATATTATAACGATTATTTCGCTCCTCGAGGTACTTTTTTGCAACATCATGAACAAATAACTATTGGTAAAAATAAAATGGTTAGAAAATCAAAAAAGCAACCGTCTCCTTAAAGCAGACACGGTTGCAATAGTTAGTTTTGATTATGTTTTGTGAATGTCCCCTGTTGTTTTGCTAACAACTCTTTTACCTGATTGTAAGTTAAGCCAGACTGAGCATTGAGCCGTTTCACTTCTTCAATATCGGTACCTGCAATCGTTGTTTTCCGTTTATCCATCATGGACCTCCTCATTTTTTTCGTTAGTTGTAGTGTATACTAAAAAAGCAATATTATTTTGCCGAAAAATAAGAAGTTTTCAAAATCTTGTTGACACAATTATTGGAAAAATATACACTTATAAATGCAAATATACATTGAAAAGGAGGGTTACGAAATGAAGCAGTTCCAATTGACACGAAACACAACTTCAAATGTACATGTGACCCGCCATAAGGACCGAGTGTAAGCTACGTCTATATTTGTGCGTATACTCTAATTCAGCCGTAGGTCACGAACAAAGTGACGTACGTTATTTTTATGTCTTTTTTAGGCACCGTGCGCCCAAGCATGGTGCCTTTTTGTGCTTTAGCACATGCAACACTAAAGTTGTAGAGATGTAATTATGGTTTCATTCCAAGGACGTAGTTTAATTTCGTTCCTTTCTCTGATGGAATAAGCGATATGTTTAATTACACTAAAGCTGAATACGTTACATTGTTAGTGCCGCGGTTTCATATGTTGTGGTTGTTCCGAGCTTTTCATGCTCGTTGCAATAAATAGAAAAGTTGAAGGGAGTTTTTAACATGCTGAAAAAGATGGTTATTCAAATGATTGGGTGGGATTTGATAGATAGCGGCTAACGAACTTTTATGAATTGAGCAACTGAGGAGGAACGTAGATTATGTTTTCAGTCCTGTGGAAATTAGGCTGGTTTTTTAAACAATATTGGAAGCGATATACTGTCGCAATTACATTATTAATTATTGTAAGTTTTTTAGATGTCATTCCACCTAAACTTATAGGGATGGCGATTGATGATATACACTTCGGACAAATGACAACCGAGCGCCTTGTTGAACTACTCGTATTTTACGGTGGACTCATCGTTGTCAGTTACATCATTACGTATGTATGGATGTACCAATTATTTGGTGGCGCATATTTAATTGAACGAATTATGAGAACACGCTTTATGGCTCATCTTCTAAAAATGACGCCTACGTTTTATGAGAAAAACCGTACCGGTGACTTAATGGCGAGATCTACTAATGACTTAAAAGCAATTTCAATGACGGCAGGATTTGGAATTTTGACCTTAGTCGATTCGACGATCTTCATGATCATTATTATCGGAGTCATGGGCTTTACGATCAGCTGGCAGCTGACACTTGCTGCATTGTTGCCGTTGCCGTTTATGGCCCTTGCGATCAACTATTTCGGAAAGCTTATTCACCAACGTTTTACGATTGCACAAGACTCATTTGGGAAGTTGAATGATAATGTCCTAGAATCGGTTTCAGGTGTTCGAGTCATTCGTGCTTATGTTCAAGAAAAAGCAGATGAAAAGCGTTTTAACGAAATGACAGAAGATGTGTACAACAAAAATATTGCTGTAGCAAAAGTCGATGCTTTATTTGAACCGACTGTAAAAATTCTTGTCGGTTTTAGTTACGTCATTGGACTAGGATACGGAGCGTATCTAGTTTTTCATCAGACGATAACACTCGGGGAGTTAATTTCCTTTAATGTGTATTTAGGAATGTTAATTTGGCCGATGTTTGCTGTAGGTGAACTAATTAATGTCCTGCAAAGAGGAAATGCCTCATTAGACCGAGTAAATGAAACGCTTGGTTATCCAGCTGATGTTCAAGATGATGCTGAACCGACAGATCTTAAGGTACCTGGTACCATATCCCTCTCTCAGTACTCATTTCGTTACCCGTCTTCAACGACAGATAACTTGAAGGAAATTTCATTATTTGTTGATAGAGGCGAGACAATAGGAGTTGTCGGAAAAACAGGAAGCGGGAAGACGACGTTACTGAAGCAGCTTCTGCGAGAGTATCCGATTGGCAAAGGTGATCTGCATATTGATAATGTACCACTGCAAAAAGTGCCGATTGATACAGTACACTCTTGGGTCGGATATGTACCGCAAGAACAAATTCTTTTTTCACGTACGATCCGTGAAAATCTTCAGTTTGGCAAGGCAGAAGTTAGCGTAACAGAGATTGATGCAGCACTGGAACTAGCAGCATTTGAAAAAGACTTAATGGCCCTGCCAAAGGGACTCGATACGTTAGTCGGAGAAAAAGGAGTAGCTCTTTCAGGTGGACAAAAACAACGAATTTCGATAGCAAGAGCGTTAATTAAAAATCCGGAAATCCTGATCTTGGACGATGCGATGTCAGCGGTAGATGGAAAAACTGAGGCAAAAATTATCGAAAATATTCGCCGTGAGCGTGCAGGAAAGACAACATTTATAACGGCGCATCGCCTTTCGGCCGTACAGCATGCCGATTGGATTGTTGTTATGGACGAGGGACAAATTGTGGAAGAAGGCACACACGATCAGCTCCTGCAACAAAATGGTTGGTATAAAGAACAATATGATCGCCAACAAGCTGATTCATACGGTGAGGTGAGTTAAATGAAACAACAAACAACAGGAAAGCGCCTTTTTCAATATGCAATGCTTTATAAAAAGACAATTTTTATCGCACTAGTCATGCTGACGATTGCTGTTGCAGCGGAATTAACAGGTCCGTTTATTGCTAAGAAAATGATAGATGACCATATGCTAGGAATTGAAAGTCCATGGGTCGAGGTTACGGAGGAAAGCGATCAAACGGTCTGGTATAACGATGGATTTTATACGCGCAGCATCCATGCAGCACCAGAACAGCAGACAGGTAACGAAATACAAATTGTTCAAGCTGGACGTTCTTTTTACGTCGTTTCAGAGCATTTGCCTTTCAATGGAAATCGAACAGTCGAAGGCAGTACCCTAACCGTAACGCAAGGAACAGAGACAGCGAGCTTTGAAGTTGAAAAACTGAGCCAACAACAGATATTTGCCTTTTATCAACCTGAAATAAAGCCGATGGTGATGCTCTTAGCTTTTTATGTGGTTCTGCTCATTATTGCAGCGTTTTTCCAATACGGTAAGGCGTTAATGCTTCAAACAGCAGCGAACCGAATCATTCAAAAGATGCGTACAGACGTGTTCGAGCATATTCAGCGCCTGCCGATTACGTACTTTGATAATCGACCAGCAGGGAAAATTGTTTCACGTGTAACAAATGATACAGAAGCGATACGAGAGCTTTATGTGAAAGTGTTAGCTACATTTTTTACAAGTGCAATTTATATGACAGGGATATTTATTGCGTTATTCTTACTTGATTCGAGATTAGCTATGATTACGTTGCTTCTCGTACCAGTTATTGTCCTTTGGATGATCTTGTACCGAAAGTTCGCTTCAAAGTATAATCACCTGATTAGATCAAGAGTAAGTGACATTAACGGAATGATTAACGAATCGATTCAAGGGATGCCAATCATTCGTGCCTTTCGCCGAAAAGAACAAACGGCCAAAGAATTTGAGAAGTTAAATGAGGAGCATTTTACGTATCAAAACAAGCTCCTAAGCTTAAATGCAATGACTTCGCATAACTTAGTGTTTGTGCTTCGAAATATCGCCTTTGTTGTTTTGATTTGGTACTTTGGCGGGCAGTCGATTGGAATGGCAGGAGTCATCTCGATTGGTATGTTGTATGCCTTCGTTGACTATTTAAACCGCTTGTTTCAACCGGTTACTGACATTGTTAATCAGCTGGCCCAATTAGAACAAGCACGGGTTGCGTCTGTACGAGTATTTGAACTTCTTGATGAAAAGGGAGAAGTCGTGAATGAAGGCGAAATTCCGCGTTATGAAGGAAATGTATGTTTTGAAAATGTATCGTTCTCCTATGACGGAGAACATGATGTTCTAAAAAACATTTCGTTTTCAGCCAATAAAGGAGAGACCGTTGCGTTAGTTGGGCATACGGGATCAGGGAAAAGCTCGATTATTAATCTCCTGTTTAGGTACTATGATATCAATCGAGGCAAAATTACGATTGACGGCATGAATGCAAACGATATTCCAAGACAGCAACTGCGAAAGCACATGGGAATTGTTCTGCAAGATCCATTCTTATTTTCAGGAACGATTGCTTCGAACGTGAGCTTAGAGGATCCTAAAATTTCTAATGAACAAGTGGAAAAAGCTTTACAAGACGTTGGTGCAACCAGGTTTATTGAAAAACTACCACAGCAATACGACGAACCCGTATTAGAAAAAGGAAGTACTCTATCAGCTGGTCAACGTCAATTGATCTCATTTGCAAGGGCATTAGCTTATGACCCGGCGATCTTAATCTTAGACGAGGCAACGGCAAATATCGATACGGAAACAGAAGCGATGATCCAACATGCGTTGAATGTCGTAAAAAAAGGAAGAACAACTTTTATTATTGCACACAGGTTATCAACGATCCGAAATGCAGATCAAATTCTCGTATTAGACCGAGGTGAAATCGTCGAGCGAGGAACACACGATGAGCTATTGCAACGAAAAGGCAAGTATTATCAAATGCATCAACTGCAACAGGGTAAAAAGGTATCCCAGGCAGTATAAGAATAGAGCCAAACTTCTTCGGAGGTTTGGTTCTTTTTATTAAAATCTAAGCTTTAGATGAAAGGACAGGAGATTACGATTGAAGTTTGCACTTTAACATTCAATACCCGATGGTAAACCGCATTAATTTCTATCAAAATTATGATTGAACATTAGGAACTACGTAAAAGGATGTCTTTTTACTCAAAACTAGTAAAGATATACATAGCAAATGGAAATAAGGAAAAAGGACACAGTACTAATATTCCGCAAATTTACAATCCTTACATTCTCTCAACAAATTACTTACACAGTAACCAAATTTTCTTAACACTGTTTATATATTATTGAGTTCGTTGGAACATAAACTTTAATGAAGAGGTGTAGAAAAATGGATGTAAGTCGTAGAAAATTTTTAACCTATGTAGGTACGGGGATGACGGCATTAACAGTTGCTTCTACAGGTTTAGGAGCACTAGCACCGAAGGTATCGGCTGCAGATAAAGGAAGAAGTAGTTTATTCGGATATGAAAATCGTGCATCAAGAATTGACTTTAAACCCATTGCGCCGACAGCAATGGACGAGCTTGTTCTTCCAGAAGGATATACATACAATGTCATTGCAGCATATGGAGATGTCATTAACCAAAAGGGAGATACATTCGGGTTTAACTGTGACTTTACAATGTATTTACCAATCCAAGGTAGTCAACGAGGCCTTCTTCTTGTAAACCACGAATATACAAATCCGTTGTTTGTAGAGGGGGACGTCTCAAAAGGCTATTCTCCAAAGCAGATTGAATCATTGTTATACAATCAAGGATTAGCAATTATTGAAGTGTATCAAGACCCTAAAACGAAAGAGTGGAAGATGGATACTACATCTAAATATGCTCGCCGAATTTCTGGACTAGCTCCATTTGAAATGGTAGGACCGGCAAGAGGGACTGCCGCCGTAAATGGGGCAACGATAGTGCAAGGAACATTTGCTAACTGTTCAGGTGGAGCAACGCTTTGGGGCACCGTTTTATCATGTGAAGAAAATTGGGAAAGAACTGCTGACACCGCAGGACTTGATACGACACACTATGGCTGGGTTGTTGAAGTTGATCCATTTGATAAAGATGATAAGTACTTCAAGCCTCGCAAACATACTGCATTAGGACGTTTCCATCATGAAAACTGCGCAATGGGTCTATCAAAGGATCGTCGTGTAGTCGTCTACTCTGGTGATGATAAGAGAGATGCTTGCGTCTATAAATATATTAGTAAAGGTAAATATAACGAAGCTAAAGGAAAAGAAAATTCTAAACTACTTGAGGATGGCACACTCTACGCAGCTGATATGGCGGCTGGACAATGGGTGGCTTTAACGATTGAAAATGTTCGTGAAGCAGCTAAGGGAAAAGATAACGAGAGTGCGTTATTAAACAAGTTCCAAACTCAAGCAGATGTGCTTGTACATGCACATGATGCCGCGATCTTACTTGGGGCAACTCCAACAGATCGACCAGAAGATATTGAAATTAGTCCGATAGATAACACAATCTTTATCGCGCATACAAACAACTCGAATAGAGGGAACTTCCATGGTCACATTACACGTTTCTTTGAGAAAAATGGTGACCTCGGTTCACTTGAATTCTCTTTTGAAATCTTTGCTGTTGGTGGAACGCAAAGCGGCTTTAGTGCTCCAGATAACCTAGACTTCGACCGTCATGGGAACCTCTGGACAGTAACTGACATTTCAACAAGTTCGTTAAACAAAGGGGCCTATGAGCCCTTCAAAAATAACGGAATGTTTGTTATCCCTACGACTGGGGACAAGAAGGGACAAGCTTTCCAATTTGCTTCTGGTCCAGTTGAATCGGAATTGACAGGGCCTTGGTGGACGCCTAACCAGAAAACATTATTCTTATCTGTTCAACACCCAGGTGAACAAACAAGAGATATCAAAAAACCTACAAGTATGTGGCCACACCGTCCGGGGGATACAATGCCTAGACCTGCAGTTGTTGCAATTAAAGGATTTTAAGAAAGGAGTGATATGATATGTTACAGAACATTGGAATACCAGGTCTTATTTTAGTACTAGTCATTGCTTTAATTATTTTTGGCCCATCAAAACTCCCTGAGATTGGACGAGCTTTTGGACAAACTTTACGTGAATTCAAGCGTTCTACTAGTGAAATTATGAGTGATGAACCAAGTAAAATAGAAGAACCGAAAAAAGAAAAAGCTGTATAAAAAAGTTGTAAAGATGTCGGTAAGTTGATCTTATCGACATCTTTTTACTTTGCTTCTATGGTAGAGCAAAAATAAAGTGAGAGAATACCCTAGTATTGCTGGATTATTATTGGTCTATGTATCTAATGTAAAGGTCGCGAACACACACTCAACGTAAAGCGCTACGACTATGTTTCAATAGAGTAAAAGGAATATAGTGAACGGTTTTAGAGGCTAGTAATAAAACGAAGGATGTAGCAGGAGAGGGACATTGTTGTTAGGAAAAGCTAGGATGATCTAAACTACGTGGAACCTGCTCGATTAGTTAAAATATGTCGGGGAACACGATAACACGTAAAAAAAGCCTTAAATTCTCATCTAAGGCTTTTTCTTTATTACTTATCAAGGGGTTTTTGTTGCTTTTGAAAAGAGGTCAAACTATCTAATTTGTAATTTGCATTCAGATGACAAAATTGACACTTACAGGTTTTTTTCTTTTCCTCATTCTTTTGGTCTATTTTATACACGTGTGGGACATCTAGAACATCTAAGCCTTCTTTTACGTGTCTAGGACAAACCGATACCATTGTAATACTCCTCCTCTTTAACTTGAAGCCGCTTCAGCTTCGGTAGAAATACTTTTACTTTTTCGATAGACAAATTTACTCAAAGTAATACTAATCTCATACAGAACTAGTAAAGGAATAATTACTAAGACATCTGATATAAAATCAGGTGGTGTTATTAAGACAGAGACAACAATGAGAATGAAATAAGCAAACTTTCTTCCTTTAACAAGCTTTTGTGGGTTAACGATTCCTAACTTAGTAAGGAACATAACAACAGCAGGCATTTCAAATAAAAAACCGAATGGTAAGGTTAAATGGAGCATGAATTGAAAGTACCGTTCTGCTGTAAAAAACGTTTCAAATTGATCACCCGCAATATTTAATAGGAAGGAAAGGACGAGTGGGAAGAGAACAAAGTACCCAAACGAAATTCCGCCAATAAATAAGAAAAATAATCCTGGAATAAACATGAGAGTCGCTCGTTGTTCTTCCTTTTTCAGGGCTGGTTTGATAAACTTCCATACTTGATAGGCTGCAACTGGTATGGTCACAGCAATGGCAACAACAGCCGCTAGCATCATATAAACCCATAGGATGTCACCAGGACCTAATAAAGCTAATTTTCCGTCTAAATCTTTGACGAGATACTGATAGATGTCTTGTACAAAGACAAAAGCACCAATGAGTGCCATGAAAAAAATAATAAATGTTACAATAATTCTTTTTCTTAACTCGGTTAAATGATCAACGAGCTGCATTTCTTCTTTTTCCATCTAGAGCCCTTCTTTCTCGAGAAAAGGTGTAGGTAGATAAAACTTACCTGCACCACCCTATGTTTACGTTTTGCTTTACTTTTTTTGTTCAACAGCTTGAAGTCTAGTTTTTTCTTCAGGTTTGGCTTCATGTTCATCATTGACTAGTTCATTTGTGGCTTTCTTAAATTCCTTAAGAGTACTTCCAAACGCTTTTCCGATCTCAGGTAACTTAGAAGGCCCAAAAATAATAAGGGCAATGACTAAAACAAGAATTAAACCTGGTATCCCAATATTGGCTAACATATAAAAACAACCTCCATTTATTTAAAGTATTTAAGATGTAATGATTGATTTAGATAGTTACACCGTGGCGATCTAATACTGCAGCTGCTAATGGAGATATTCCATTTTGTTCAGCAAACTCGGCTACGTTGTTTGAGATCTTTGGCGCATAATGAGCAGGAGGTGCAGCATGCCCCATCACAACCTGTCTAGCAGCGTTCCTGCGAGCAAAAGGGCCCCATATGGCCAATGTCATACCTGGTTCTTGAATGTTAACGAAAAATGTTTTTCCATCAGGCGAAAAGCATGGTCCTGCAAATTCAGAATCGTTCCATCGATTATAAGCAAAAGGATACACATTTCCTTCAGGTGTTAAGCCAATCACACGGTCGTGACCGCTTCCATCTTCAGCAATCCAAAGGTCTCCCCATGGAGTGATAGTTATATTATCGGGAGATTTCAAGTCGTTAGCGTCAGACGACTCATAGAATAGCTCTAACGTATTTGTCGACGGGAGGTAACGATAAACCCGGCGTGCAGTTGTATCGTCAAACCAGAAAACACCTGCTGAGAAACAAGCGCCTTCGAGTCGTCTAAACTGAATACAGCCTTGTTTTAGGGCAGATTGATGAGCATCTTCTGGATTTACTTCTTTCCAGACGACGCCGAACTTTTGACCATTAATAAATTGACTTGCAGTTGAGTGAGGTAGTTCATCAATAGCTGCGGCTTCGAGCTTTCCACCTTTCTGTAACGATCCCAATTTCTGGCTTCTGTCATTTGGAGTGAAGCGGTAAAGGAAGCTAATAGGTCGAGCATCTTCTGTTAAATACCAAATGCCAGTAGCAGGGTCGACACTGCAAGCTTCGTGTGAAAAGAAGCCCATATCTCTAATCGGTGTTTTAGACATTTGGTTTTCTGGATCATTTGGGTCTACTTCGTATACAAAACCATGCTCCATCGCACCATCGTTGTATGCTACTTCCTCACAGGTTAACCAAGTTCCCCATGTAGAAGCACCACCTGCACAGTTAACTGCAGTTCCAGAATTCGTTACATACTCCTTAACAACTTCTCGATCAGGTCCTACAACAAGAGCAGTTGTTCCACCAGCTACCATACTATTAAATGGGTTACTACCGTAAACGGGGTACTTAGCATCTAATGCTTGCTCATGGTTTCGAACTAGAACAGTTGTATTGTGCTTTCCTTGGAATGCTGCCATTCCATCCATCGCACCAGGAATAGGGGCGCCATTGGAGAGTTTATCTCCTGTTTGAGAGATGATCTTATATTGAAACCCTTCTGGGAGGTCGAGAATCCCGTTTGGGTCTTTTACTAATGGACCGTATCCACCAAACCCACTCGTAGGGTTATTGGCACGTCCCTGGGGGATCGTTTTAGCTTGTCCACTAAGAGGAAATAATTCTGTTGTCCCTAAAGTTAAGGCAATTGTACTTATTCCACTTACTCGTAGAAAATCACGTCTATTCATTTGTTTATTGTCCATCTATGTACCTCCCTTGTTTTAAAAGCCTGATATGTTAAGTAACTCTATTAAAAATTTAGCAGAGAAGTGTTAATGGTTTATGTATAGTTTGTGTTTAATATGTAAAAATAAGCATTTAATACCAAAGTGCTATTTTTTGTGTAATAGTAAAACTATTAGAATGACTTGTGTTCTAATAGAAAGTTTCTTAATTAAAATGCACAGCGTTTGCAAGAGAAAAAGAATTTTTGTTCGGGTCTTTTGTATGATGATTGTAGAAAAAAAGGTATGTAGGTTCTAAATTTTTTGTTAATTTTCATGAATTATTTGTAAATATGAAATAAAGTAAGAGCTACTGTTTTAGTAGATTAAATACGAGTGCGGTTGGTTGCTCTAGCTAATGCGGGTTGTTTCTACAAAAAAGAGAAAGAAAGATGTAAGTGATAGCTAATACCTGCTTACATCTTTCCACCTGCAATTTTAACTTCCTGTTTTACTACTATTCGTTTGTTCTAAAGCTTGAAGAGTTGTTTTTTCTTCTATGTTACTTTTTTCATTCTATCACTATTGACTAATTCATTCGTTGCTTTCTTAAACTCTTTTAAAGTACTTCCAAATGCTTTTCCGATTTCAGGTAGTTTGGAAGGCCCAAAAATAATTAATGCAATGACAAGGACAAGGATAAGTCCTGGAATACCAATGTTTGATAACATGGGAAAACCTCCTCATTAAAATCTAACGGGCTTATTAGGCATGGAGTTAGAATTATAAAGTGACCCCATGGCGATCTAATACAGCTGCAGCTAAAGGAGACATGCCTTCTCTTTCTGCATAGGCTAGTACTTTATCAGAAAGCTGTGGAGCAAAACCTGCTGGAGGAGCTGCATGGCTCATCGCAAATTGGTTAGCGTTATTTCTTCTAGCAAATGGCCCCCAAATTGCAAGGGTCATACCAGGCTTATTTTGAATATTGACAAACATTGTTCGGCCATCAGGAGAGAAACAAACACCGGCAAATTCATCGATGAAATTTTGAGCAAACGTATAAACATTAGCTTCAGGTGTTAAACCGATAATACGATCTCCAAGCGGGTTACCATCTTCAGCAATCCAAAGATCTCCCCAAGGTGTGATCGTTACATTATCTGGACGACGCAAATCATTCATATCATTGGATTCAAAGAATAGCTCTAACGTATTTGTAGCTGGGAAGTAACGGTAGACACGGCCATGACGAGCTGGTGCAGTTTCTGAACGTGCACTAGTATCATCAAACCAGAATGCCCCGCCTCCAAACCAAGAACCTTCAAGTCGTGTAAAACGAATGCAACCGAGATCTCTCGCATCTTCTTTTGCACGTTCTGGATTTACTTGTTTCCATACAATACCTACTTTTTGTCCAGGTGCAAATGTACTTGCCATATTACCAGGAAGCTCATCAAGTGCAGCTGCTTCAAGAATTCCGCCCTTTTGAAGTGACCCTAATTTCTGGCTGCGATCATGAGGGGTAAATCGATAGAAGAATGAAGGCTCACTATCCTCTGTTAAATACCAAATGCCAGTAGCCGGGTCGACACTACATGCCTCATGAGAGAAATAACCCATATCACGAATTGGTGTTTTAGACATTTCATTTTCAGGATCAAGAGGGTTGACTTCAAATACAAACCCATGCCCGAGGTTACGTGTTTCTTCACACGTTAACCATGTCCCCCAAGTCGATGCACCACCAGCACAGTTACGAATGTTCCCTGAGTTGGTTACGTACTCATCAATGACTTCACGATTTGGGCCAACGACAAGTGCAGTCGTTCCACCAGCTGCACCTTTGCTCCAAGGGTTTTTACCGTTTACAGGGTATTGGTGGTTTGTACCACACTCATGGTTACGAACAAGGATAGTAGTGTTCTTTTTTGGACCTTGATAAGCAGCCATTCCATCAGGTAAACCAGGAACTAAATCACCACTTGGATTTACCATGGCTGTTCCAGTTGTAGATATGATTTTGTAATTAAATCCTTCTGGCAGGTCAATAATTCCATTCGGGTCTTTTACTAGAGGGCCGTATCCACCCCAGCCTCTGCCTTTTGTTAGGTCTGCTGTTGATGCTAAGGCCTTTGTTTGATCTGCCAAAGACATTACACCCGTAGTTCCTAACGTTAATGCAAGCGTACTCATTCCTCCAACTTTTAAAAAGTCTCTCCTGTTCATACCATTGTTTACCATTAATATGCCTCCCTAATAATTTTTAGGATGCAAAACATAGAAGTTGTTCTATAAAAAATCTAGCAAACGAGTTTTAAAGAATTATTTAAAAACTGTTTCTATATTGTTAATGTTGGAAAATAATTCAATAGAATGGTTTTTGAAAGTAGAAATAGATCGGTTTTAGTACTTTTGGAATGTATTGAAGTAGATAATAAGATAATTTGGTATTATATGAGAGGACATATAATGTGAAACTACAACTTTTGTCTTAAAAAAGACAAGAACGTCAATCGATAATATTGAGTTTCTGTTAAATTTTTATAGTAAAATGGTAAATATATGGTCGTTTAACAGACCTTTTGCTTTTTGAAAATATAAGATAGATTTATATAGAATTTTTTACTGATTAGAGTTTCTTACTAATAGATAAGTAGCAGATTTAATAGTTTCTATAAAACTATAAACCTCAGGGAGTGACAGGAATGAAATCGGGAAATCAGTCACCGATAGAAGTTGAGTTGAGCAAGCGGATAGAAGAGCTGGAAAAAAGAGAGGCTCAACTTTTACTTCAATTACGTACGGAAGAAAAATTGAATACAAAAATCCTTGATGCTCTACCGATTAATATTTTTTTAGAAGATTATGAAGGAAGAACGGTTTTTGCGAATAAGCAAGCGTGTGATTGCAATGGGTTAACAAGTGAAGAGTTGGTTGGAAAAAAAGTGTTTGATTTTTTTACGAAGCCTATTGCTGAAAAAGTTCGTCAAGATGATTTACACGTGTGGGAGACAAAGCAGCTGTTTACGAAAGAAGTAATGACTGATTTCCAAGGTCTAGAAGGCTATGTATATACAGGAAAAACGATTATTTCAATAGAAGATGAATTAAAGAAAGAGTATCTTCTTGGGTTTGCACTAGACATTACGGACCGGGTGAAGGCTGAAAAGCGGCTAAAAGAAAGCGAAGAGCTTTTTCGGAAGTTAGTGGACCAAGCTGCAGACAGCTTTTTTCTAAGTGATAGTGAGGGTAAAATAATCGACGTAAATACCGCAGCGTGTAACCAGTTAGGCTATTCTAGAGAAGATTTGTTGAATTTATCAATTAAAGATATTGTCTCCTTATCTGCTGATGAATTAGCGAATGTTTATGAAAAAGTAGCTCAATTTAAAACCTTTAATTATGAACATGGGATGTTACGGAAAGACGGATCTATTTTTCCAGCTGATACGAATGTAGGTTTAATACATGTTGGAGAGCGTACATTATATTTAGGATTAAGCAGGGATATTAGCGATCGTAAAAAGGCAGAAAAACAGGTGGAACATATGGCTTACCATGATTCCCTTACAGGACTTCCTAATCGCTGGTATATCCATACCCATATTAAGAGATATTTAACGAAAGAACGAACTCCCAATGAAAAACTAGCTTTTTTACTGCTAGATTTAGATCACTTTAAGGTGATTAATGATAGTTTAGGGCATCAAGCCGGTGACCTTTTGTTGCAGCAAGTCGCAAAACGATTACATTACTCCATCAGTGAAAATGATACACTGGCTAGACTGGGAGGGGATGAGTTTATTATTATTCTTCCTCATCTTAAGGATCATAGAGAAGCCGTTACAGTTTGTGAAAAAATCATGAAAGCGATGGACGAGCCGTTTTTTATTGAAGGGCAAAATTTTAAAGTTTCAACGAGTATAGGAATTAGTATCGTCCCTGATCATGGTGAAGACATCCATACTTTAATTCAAAATGCTGACATTGCGATGTATCGTTCAAAAGAACAGGGGAGAAATAGTTTCCGCTTTTTTAATACGGTCATGAAGGACAGTGCACAAAAGCGAATGGAAATGGAAATCTCTTTGAGGCAAGCATTAGAAAAAAATGAGTTTATTCTCCAGTACCAGCCGAAGCTGAACATAAAAACGGGGGTTATCTATGGAATGGAAGCACTGATCCGTTGGCGGCAAGATGATAGTAGGCTCATATATCCTGGTCAATTTATTGAATTAGCAGAAGAGACGGGCCTAATTATTCCAATGGGAGAGTGGGTTCTTCGTGAGGCATGTAAACAATGCAAGATGTGGCATGACGCAGGTTACCCACTAACGGTCAGTGTTAATTTATCAGCGCAACAATTTCAAAAGCATGACCTTACTGAACTGATCGCAAAAATAATAAAAGAAACAGGTCTCAGTCCTAATGCTTTAGAATTAGAATTAACCGAAAGTACGGTGATGAAGGAACCGAAACAGGCAGCGTATAAGCTGAAGCAGTTGAAAGAATTAGGGGTTTTCATTTCTATTGATGATTTCGGCACAGGATTTTCGTCATTAAGTTATTTAAATCAGTTTCCTATTGATACGTTAAAGATCGACCGTTCCTTTATCTATGATGCACATGAGAATGAAGCCAATCAAGCCATTGCATCCGTCATTATTTCGCTTGCTCACAGTTTAGGACTAGGTGTTGTGGCCGAAGGTGTTGAAAACGAAGAGCAGTTAAAGTTTCTAAAGTTCAAACAATGTGATGCGGTTCAAGGGTATTTTGTGGGGAAGCCGATAGGGAAAGAGCTAGTTCTAGATTATATGAAGAAGAACACGGCATGTGGAATTTAAGGCTAAGTGCAAATTTTAGATACCTTAAAAAGGATCAGAGATTATAAGTCTCTGATCCTTTTCATGTCTTTCTATTTCATTATGGACGTGGATCGCCAACAAATAGAATGGTTGGAACTTCATATGTTTCTGTTCCGTTACTTACTGTAATTGTTCCTTCGTAGTATCCTGGTGCTAGATTAGCATCGACATGTACATTGAAGTTTACATCTTGTGAACGGTTAGGTTGTACGACAAGATTTCGGCTTGTTGTTACTTTAACGCCTTTTTCTTTAAAGTTCACGTCAAATGAATAACGGTTACGTTGTTCTGATAGGTTATTAATTGTAAATTGTTGAGATCTTACTTCCGTTTCTTCACCATTTAAGAATACCCCGAAAGAGTGGCTACCAGGCGTAACCAAAGTTTTTGCATTAATTGCATCAACGACACGAATACTTCCAGCTCCTTGAGAGTTGTGAGGGTATAAATTACCGTTAATGTCATAAAGGTTTTCAGCTGTATTCATAAGAGAAGCTTTGACAAAGTCTACGCTCCAGTTCGGATTCGCTTGTAAAATAAGTGCTGCAGCACCCGCTACGTGTGGAGCAGCCATACTAGTTCCTTGTAGAGACGCGTAACCATGAGGTTGTGCTGAGTTGTGAGTCGGTACTGTACTCACGATCGCTACACCAGGAGCTGAAACGTCAGGCTTGATCATCCATGTATCCATAACTGGACCACGAGAAGAGAAGTTTGCCATTGTTTCACCGACTTCACGGTCAAATGCGATATCGAATGAAACGGTATTGTTTCCAGCTTCTAATTCTTCAACAAGTTTTAGTCCATCAACATTAGTTACTTTAATAGTTGGTAATGCTAATCCAGGAACATCTGGCATTTCACCAGCAAGGTGGTTGTACATAATAATACCAACTGCACCAGCAGCTTCAGCATTTGTCGCTTTATCAACGAATGCAAACTCACCACGGCTGATTAATGCAATTTTACCTTCAACGTCTTTACCTGCAAAGTCCGCTGCATAACCTAAACCTACGTTAACAAATTCAAATTCACCATTAAGGGCAAGTAATTCTTCTTCACTTGGGAAGCCCATTACTTTTGCTGATGGGTATTCAACACCGTCAGAAGTTTCAATTACTGATGAAAATAGATTGTATGGTAATTGTGTAGCACCAACAGAGATTGCTTCACGAGATGTACCAGGTGAACCTACTGTCCAGTTATTTGGACCGCTGTTACCGTTCGAAGTAACGGCTACAACACCTTCAGCCATTGCCCAATCAAGTGCAAGACTAGTTGCGAAATCTGGGTTATTTAATGAATTACCTAAAGATAAGTTCATTATGTCGGCACCATCTTGTACCGCTCTTTCAATACCTGCAATTACGTTTTCAGTTGTTCCACGTCCACCCGGACCAAGAACACGATAAGAAAGTAATGTTGCCTCTGGAGCTACACCTTTAATTGCTCCATTTGCAGCTACTGTACCAGCTACGTGAGTACCATGGTTAGTTGCACCACCGCGAGGGTCGCCAACTGGAGTTTCTTGAGGAGAGTCATTGTTATCAACAAAGTCCCATCCTTTGTAATCTCCAAAGTTATCTTTTAAATCAGGGTGTTTATAGTCAACACCAGTGTCAAGGACAGCTACTGTAATTCCTTTACCAGTGAAACCTTCTGCCCATGCTTTGTCAGATCCAATAAATGGAGCACTGTCTAGCATCTCAGGTGAGATTTCAAATGCATCAATTTCTACGCCTTCACCAACCGTATCAACAGTATACTCAACGTTTGGATAGACTGCTTTTACGCCAGGAACTTTTAAAAGTTCTGGAATATCACTTTCTTTTACTTCTACAGAGAAACCTGAGAATACGTAATCATATTCACGGTTAAATTTCGCGTTTTGTGCTACTTTTTGTACGTCCGCTTTTACGTTGTCACGTACCTTTTTTAAGTTTTGTTTAGACTGCTTTTGACCTTTATGCTTTGCTTCAATGATTGAAGGCTCATTCAGCTGAACAATAACTGGAACTACGTCAGACGATGAGAAGTCAAACTCACCATATGCTTTAGCTGAATTTTGAGTTGTGTTTGCTCCAGCAAAGCCAGCAAACGATGAGAATGCTAATAAGAATACGAGTGAAAAGATAATTCCTTTAAAGGAATTCTTGCTGCGTTGAAACAATAAAATCCTCTCCTTAAATAATAGTAGTTTGTGAAAATCCAGCTCTGTGCAGGAGAATGAATTTTCTAAAAAGTCACGGTAGTTAGTATATTAATATAAAGTAGGGTGAAATTCTTGGTATAAAAGATTTATTTAATAGAGTGAAAATTTTATATATTAGCATAAAAAACTGCAAAAACCGGTCGAAGCAGGATTAATTTCCTATTCCTAAAGTTTCGCTTAACGAAATAATAAGGGGTAATTAAGTAGTAGTTGGTACATAAAAAGATAGAGAAGTAGAAAGATAGGAATATGATCATGTATTTATAGAAAATAATGGAGTGGATTTGGTCGCTTTGAGTCCGTAATATGGAATAATAATTAATATATGGGAATAATTATAACTAGTTTTAGGGGAAAAGGTAGTAGGGCGAAGTCAAGGTAATTAAAAAAGTCTAGCCTCGCACCAACTAATGGTTGAGAAGCTAGACTCTTTTGCACTTATTACATGAAAGACAGTCTCTTAGCTGTTTCCAAATATACGTTAAACTCATCAACTACATTTTCTACTAATTCTTTACCATCGCTAGATAACATTCTTTGCTCATTGTCAAAATGAACAGGGTCTAAGACGAGTTGGCGAGGAATGGCATTACCGTATAATCCCCGGACGACCGTTCTCATGTTATTTAAGGCATTAATGCCGCCTTTACCTCCACCTGCAACAGCGATTAAAGCAACAGGTTTATTTTTGAAGTGGTCACTGCCGAGGAAATCTAGCATATTTTTTAATACGCCGCTCATTCCTGAATGATACTCTGGTGTACATAAAATAAAGCCTTCGGCCTTTAGTGCCATTTCCTTTAACTGAGTTACTTCTCGAATGTCTTGTTGGTCTTTTTCCCCATTATATAGAGGAAGCGAGAAGCTGCTTAAATCTATATAGTTTGTATTATGCGTATCAGCTAAGTATGAAGCTAATATCCGTGTTCTGCCGTGTTTTCTTGGTGTTCCGTTTATAACTAATACATTCATTATTTTTCTCTCCTTTGCTCGTTGTCTATAGTATTATTGTATAAAAAAATAATAGCTAGACCATCCGTGAAAGGATTGAAATTTTCCTAGAGAAATAGACGGAATCATACTGAAATCCTTCTACAACTTTTGATGGAGATCTTATTTCAGTCCATGCTTAATTGCATAAAGCGCAGCTTGTGTTCGATCGGACAGTTCAAGTTTACTTAAAAGATTGGAAACGTGTGTTTTTACCGTTTTTTCTGTGATAAAAAGTGCCGCCGCAATTTCTTTGTTGCTTTTTCCGTTTGTAATTTCAAGCAGCACTTCTTTTTCGCGTTTTGTTAGTGTATCAATTAATTGCTCTTCTCTTTCTCCAGACATATGCGTTAACACGTGATGTGTGACTTCGGGATGTAATTGACTTTGTCCGTTATAAACAGCCTTTATCGTTTTAACCAATTCATCTGGTTCAATGTCTTTTAGTTGGTAGCCGTTAGCTCCTGCTCGTATGGCAGGAATTACATGGTCCTGATCGGAAAAACTCGTTAATATAAGAATTTTTATCGTACGGTTCGTTTCTCTAATTTTTTTCGTTGCTTCAATCCCATCCATTGTCGGCATTACCAAATCCATTAAGACTACATCTGGATGTAATTCATTGACTTTATCAATGGCACCCTGGCCGTCGATCGCTTCGCCAACTATTTGAATGTCTGATTGCATATCTAGAAAAAAGCGTAATCCTCTGCGTACGACATGGTGGTCATCGGCAATGAGAATACGAATGGTCATTTTTTATCTCTCCTTATTTAGGAAAAGAAATAGATAATAACGTACCTTTTCCTACAGTTGAATTGATTTGAAAGGTTCCTCCAAGCAGTTCGACTCGTTCCCTCATACTAGAGAGCCCGATGGAAGCACCATTTTTGACGGTATCAGGGTCAAACCCAATTCCTTCATCTTCTATGGTCATTTTGACTAGATTTCTTTCGGCTTCAATGTTTATTTTCGCTTTAGGGGTATGCGCATGTTTTTTAATATTATTTAATGCTTCTTGTCCAACACGCCACAAGCACTCTTTAATTGAATTAGGTACATTGAGTACTCCGGATAAATCGACGTCGATGTTTAATTTTAACGTGTCAGCATACGACTTTAACGCGCTTATGACCCCGTTTTCTAAGCCAGATGGCCGTAGCTGCCAAATGAGACTTCGCATTTCCTGTAAGGCTTCTTGTGAGAGTTCTTGGATGTAGGATAGGGAGTTGTGCAGCTTATCTAAGTCTTTCAAGTCTTTCATACCGCGAGCTGTAAGAGATAGTGAGAATAGCAGCTGATTGACTGAATCGTGCAAGTCTCTTGCGAGTCGGTTACGTTCTTGGATGAGGGCAATTTCTCTTGATTTTGAGTCAATCCGTGAATTTTCAAATAAGATACCAAGATGGTGACTTAGCTGTTGGATGATTTCGTCATCAATAGAATCAAGTTGTTCATGTGAAATGGTTAAGTTTCCGTTCGTTTCACCAATCTGGAACTGTTTTTCTATTGTATGAAGAGGGACTTTAGTAATTGGCTGTATGGCTGCTTTTAGTTGGTTGCATTGTAGTTCAATTCCGGACCAGGAAAATGAACGGTTTATTTCATTTACAGCACAATATATTAGATGTTCTTCGGTAGCTCGCTGGGCGTTAATGTTTACGCTGAATTGACCTAACGTTTGGTAGAGTTCGGCACGTTTTTGTTCATTATGGTATAGTTTCATTCGTTTAATAGCAGTACCGATTTGAAAGGCAACAGCCTCTAGCAAATCAAGCTCATTCTTCGCAAAACGTGACTTATGAGGTGCTGCAACATTGAGCAGGCCGAAGCGTTCGTCTCCCGCTTGAAGGGGAACTGTTGCATGGTGGGTGATCTCGTTTGTTTCACCCCATTGATATTTAATGGCATCGTCTAGTCGTTTACAGCCGATAATATTAAATGCTCTATTTAAGGTATTGTCATTGTATTCTTTAACACACCAACAGTTTCCTTCGCACATCGGTTTTTTTGCTTGCCAGCTTAAGGCTGGGGGGAGGTCGATGTCAGCCACTAATTGATAGTCTCCTTCTGGATCAATTAAGTAGATCCAACCCGTTTGGAGTTCGGTCACTTGTAACAGTTCCTTTAATACCGTTTGCAGCATTTCTTCCAAGTTATTTCCTTGATTCAATGTTTCAGCAATCACTTTAATTGTCTTTAACTTTGTCATCTCTTGATGGCGATCCACTGTTATCCCCCCTTAGAAAAACGGTACCTGGCACCTTTAACGCACTATTGCAGTACTCTGCTGGTGGTGCCAGGTACCTTTAATGCGCTATTGTGTTGCTGCGCTGGAGGTGCCTGGCACCCCTAGCAGCAGTGTGTATTTAGATTTATTCTCTTTTTTGTGGTGACTTTCCTGTTTAGTTTATTGAACCAAGAGTGTTTGTTGAGGGGGTTTGTGGAGAATTTCCAACCATCTTTTGAGATTTGGTCAACTTTCCTTTTCTTTTCATTGATTAGTCCATCGTATCCAAAATGTTGCATCTTTCATCACTCCTGTATTTTTGTTACTTTCATTTTAAGATGGATTGTACTTGGAAACGTCTGGCAGAGGGTTGAAGTTCGATTACATATTTGGATGGGTGATTTATGTGGGAAAAATCAGACTTTAGAAGGAGGGTTAGACCTACGTTTACAATGACGCGATGGTGAGTATGATAGTAGTGGATGAATTTTACTTTAATAGCGTGTCATTCATAGCTATCTTTGTGTTTTTATGATATAACTACTAATAAAATGAACAGTGAAATAGAGAGGTTGAGGTGGATGGAGAGTACGAATAATTCGTCAAACTTTATTAAACACATTGTGACTGAAGATTTAAAATCAGGAAGAAACGATGAGGTAGTCACTCGGTTTCCTCCAGAGCCAAATGGCTACTTACATATTGGTCATGCTAAATCAATCGTCTTAAACTTTGAACTAGCTGATGAGTTTAAAGGAAAAACGAACCTGCGATTTGATGACACAAACCCACTAAAAGAAGATCAAGAATTTGTTGACTCGATTAAAGAAGATGTAACATGGTTAGGTTACGACTGGGATGGACTCTTCTATGCTTCTAATTATTTCGACGAGATGTATGAGCGTGCAGTACTGCTGATTAAAAAAGGTTTAGCTTATGTGGATGATTTAACCGCTGAACAAATTAGAGAGTACCGTGGAACGTTGACTGAGCCTGGTAAAGAGAGTCCAAATCGCAATCGTTCGGTTGATGAAAACCTAGATCTATTTGAGCGCATGAAGAACGGTGAATTCGGTAACGGTGAAAAAGTATTACGAGCAAAAATTGATATGGAGTCTCCTAACTTAAATATGAGAGATCCGGTTCTTTATCGTATTTCGCACACGACACATCATAATACAGGAGATACGTGGTGCATCTATCCGATGTATGACTTTGCTCATCCACTAGGTGATGCGATTGAAGGGGTAACCCATTCGATTTGTACGCTCGAGTTTGAAGATCATCGCCCGTTATACAACTGGGTCGTTGAACATTGTGAAATGGAAGCTTCTCCAAAGCAAATTGAGTTTGCTCGTTTGAACTTAACAAACACGATTATGAGTAAGCGAAATTTGAAACAATTAGTGGATGAAAATGTAGTAGACGGCTGGGATGACCCGCGCATGCCAACGATTTCAGGCTTAAGAAGAAGAGGGTTTACACCTGAATCGATCCGTAATTTCTGCCGAGAAATCGGGGTAGCGAGAAGCTATAGTACAGTAGATGTCCAAATGCTAGAGCACTTTGTTCGTGAAGATTTAAAATTAAAGGCTCCACGTACGATGGGGATTATCAAACCGTTAAAAGTGGTTATTACGAATTACCCTGAAGGGCAAGTCGAAATGCTTGATGCGGAAATTAACCCTGAAAATCCGGAAATGGGGACGCGTCAAATTCCATTTTCTCGTGAAATTTACATCGAACAAGAAGATTTCATGGAAGATCCACCGAAAAAGTACTTCCGCTTATTCCCAGGGAATGAAGTTCGTTTAAAACACGCGTATTTTATTAAATGTGAAGAAGTGATTAAAGACGACAATGGAAATGTCGTTGAACTTCGTTGTACGTATGACCCAGAAACAAAGAGTGGTACGGGCTTTACGGGGAGAAAGGTTAAAGGAACTCTTCATTGGGTAGAGGCAACAAATGCTGTACCTGCCGAGTTCCGCTTATATAACCCTTTGATCTTAGATGAAGATAAAGAAGAAGGCAAAACATTTTTAGATCATGTGAATCCAAATTCATTAGAAATCTTTAAAGGGTTTGTAGAGCCGAACATGACCGAAGCAAAAGCGAACGATAAGTTCCAGTTCTTCAGACATGGTTACTTCAATGTGGACCCTAAACATACAACAACCGATCAATTAGTCTTTAACTTAATTGTATCGTTAAAAAGTTCGTTTAAATTATAAAAAAAGAGTGCCAGGTCCTTTAGTGTACTAAAGGTACCTGGCACCCTTTTTTGTATGTGTCACCTTTTTTTATGCAACACCTTTTATTGTGTCATTTTCAAACGATCATATATCATACTGGTTATTAAAGAATTTCTTTTACACGACCAACGGAACCGTCCTGAAGGCGAACTTTGATGCCATGGGGGTGAAAGCTTGATTTCGTTAAGATGTCCTTTACAATACCGTTCGTCAATTTTCCTGTTCGCTGGTCTTGTTTTAGAACGATATTCACTTGAGTCCCTGGTGAAATATCACTTCGGTTTTGTCCGTTCATTACGTTCCCATCCGTTTGCGCTGGTTATTGATCTTTTTCGTTTGTTGGCTTTTCATTTTTTTAGGTTGATTGGACGAATGTGAGTTAACACCACCTTGTCCTTGGTTTTTCTTTTTATTGGCTAGCTGCTGTTTAATTGCTTCTTGTAAGTTAATTTTTTTCTTTTCAGTCATCTTGTTATAGCTCCTTTAATTTTCATTCATACTATTACAGGTTATCATAAAAATAGATTTATTCTATTATGTTTTCTTTTTAGTAAAAAAAATAAACCAATCAATAAGATAGGTTGATGAACATGTTAAAATTACAGTAAGTTTAAGATTATTGATGTAGGAGAGACACGATGAAAAGAATATGTGTGTTTGCAGGTTCAAATGTAGGTGCAAGTCCTGAATTTGAACAGAGTGCTGTTCAGTTAGGGCGTATTTTAGCGGAACAAAATATTGAGTTAGTCTATGGCGGATCGAAAATAGGTTTAATGGGAAGTATCGCTGACAGTGTCTTAAAGTCAGGCGGAAAAGTGACAGGTGTTATGCCGAAAAATTTATTTAAAAGAGAAATCATTCACCCTTTAGTAACGGAGTTTCACGAAACAGAAACGATGCATGAGCGAAAAGCGTTAATGTCCGAATTAGCCGATGGTTATATTGCATTACCAGGCGGAATTGGAACATTTGAAGAGTTATTTGAAGTCATGTGCTGGGCCCAAATTGGCATCCATAAGAAACCGATCGGCGCCTTAAATGTTTTAAATTACTATGAACCAGTTAGTGAGCTGATAAAAAAAGCGGCAACGGCAGGGTTTATGCCACAAGCTAATGTAGACTTACTCATTATTGAAAAGCAACCGGAAATGCTTGTAGAAAAAATGTTTAACCAAAACAAAGGAATCCGGACAGAAGAAGACGTCGACCTGTAATTAAATAAAAAGACATGCTGACTCCATAAAGTGTGAGCCTTCTCAAAAGTAGCTAATTCATTAGCGTCGAGGGGATTACACAATAGGGAGTCAGCTTTTTTTTGAGAAATGAATAAACTTTATAATTCTTCATGGATAGAAATGCATATATTTCCAATACTAACTAATAATAATAGCTATTAGTATCAGGTAATAAAAAACTATTGATTTTCATCACTAAATACTGTTACGATAAAACTAATGAAAGTTAATTGGAACTTTTAGTGTTTAAAGGAAGATTTTAAAGAAACAATAGGAAATGTATGAAAACAATTTGAGTGAAATCGGAAGGGGAAAGAAATGAAAGAATATCAATCGTTATCTTGGTACGCTGCCCGAATAAAACCTCATCTTCCTAAAGAGGCGTTTAAGCCAGTACCATCTCGTTTATTAGGTGGATTAGCATTTTTGGTTGTGATTGTCGCAGGCTTTTTAGCTGTTGGTTTGCTTGAGTTAAACCTTTGGCTCAATCTGCTTATAGCTCTTGTATTAGGAGCTTGTTATGCTAGCCTTGGCTTTTTAGGACACGAAATTTTACATGGAACCGTGGTAAGAAAACCGTGGCTCCGTGACTTATTGGGGGCAATATCCTTTTGGCCGTTATGTACAGGGCCAAGCTTGTGGCGCAAATGGCATAATATGAATCACCATGTTCACACGCAAGACGAACATAAAGATCCAGATGCATGGATCACAGCTGAGCATTTAGAAAAAAATAAGTTAGTGCGTTTAATGTATCGTATTCCTTTATTTATTCGTGCTACATTTAGTTTATTCTCACTCGCAATGACGTTTACTGTACATTCATCAAGAATGTTTAAAGTATACATTAAAGATTTTGATCCAAGAAACCGTCCTAAAGTTTGGTTACAGTTAATCTTGCCTTGGGCATCATGGATTGGTCTTCTGTTTTGGATTGGATTTACAAATTGGATCTTTGTTTTCTTACTTCCATTATTAATAGCAAATTTCATTGTCATGTCGTATATTTCGACGAACCATCGATTGAATCCACTAGTACCTGTGAATGACCCGCTAGCCAACAGTTTATCAGTGACAGTTCCGAAGTGGGTAGATGCAATTCACTTTAATTTTTCGTATCATACAGAGCATCACTTATTTCCATCGATTAGCCCGAAATACTATCCATTAGTAAAAGAGCAAATCAAACAGCGTTGGCCTGAGCGCTACCATGAAATGCCTTTCTTACAGGCGATGATTGCATTATTTAAAACGCCGCGACTGTATTATCAGCAAAATGAATTGGTCGACCCGCGTGCAGGTAATCGATATGGGTCACTCGGACATGGGTTGGACCCGAATAATATTAGTTATCAGAATCAGGGTGAAGCATTACCGACTAGTGAAAAACCGAAGAATACAGATGTGTAAAATCAGGGAGTGATAGTCCAACTATCACTCTTTTTTCATGGGTGATAAGAAAGTATAAAATTCGGTGATGTCTAGCTCCAGGTGCCATCGGCTCGAGGTCGCTTCGGTCCATCAAATGTGTCTAAAGAGCAAGACACTTATTGCTGGCCCTCCAGCGCTTGTCGCCAATAAGCAGGCACCTTACGCTTTTCTTATTTTCTCGCATTTTTTGAAATGATGTAAGTATTTCTAAATGTACTTTTTTCGTTGACATTGGTTATTGATCTCCCTATAATTAGTTTCGTTATAAAAGAATAATAAAACTGTGAAAACGCAGGAGAGGTTCTAGCACAAACCCTCTATAAAAAACTAAGGGAATCCATACGTATCCTTCCTTAGGGTGCGTTTTTTGTTTTTTAGTGACAAAATTAACGATGTTGCTCGAGAAAAAGGCTTAGCATCTCTTCAAAAAGGATCTGCGAACTAAATATTGTCCAATTTCGGTTATTTATTGTCCGATTTTTAATTTTATTGTCGGAAGTGAAGCATTTATTGTCCAGATTTTGATTTTATTGTCCGAATTCACCATTTTATTTGCCAAAATGTGAATAGAACAACGACATCAAATATAAGCTCGAAAACGAGAAAGGTGGAAAACATAATGGTAGGCCGCAAAGATGAAGACTTACAGGATGTTACATTATTAGGGAACCAAAATACAAAATACAATTATGAGTATGACCCAAGCGTATTAGAGACGTTTGATAATCAACATCCGGGAAGAGATTATTTTGTGAAATTTAACTGTCCGGAGTTTACAACGCTATGCCCAAAAACAGGACAACCGGATTTTGCTACGATTTACATTAGTTATATCCCTGATGTTAAAATGGTGGAGAGTAAATCGCTAAAATTGTATTTATTTAGTTTCCGTAATCACGGTGATTTCCATGAAGATAGTGTCAATACGATTATGAATGATTTAATCGATTTGATGAATCCGAGATATATTGAAGTGTGGGGGAAATTCACGCCACGTGGAGGCATCTCCATTGACCCTTACTGCAACTATGGAAGACCAGGAACTAAATATGAAGAAATGGCAAACTTCCGCCTAATGAACCACGATTTGTACCCTGAAACGATTACAAACCGATAATGTTCATTTGCTTTTTAGGATAAAAAGTAATATAGTTACAATAGTGTTAATTAGTCAGGAATTGATTTTACTGCGGCCTCTTTATTCAGTTAGAGTTGTACCGGGTCATCTTCAGTTTGCTACTGTTAACAAAGTTTGTTTTTTTAAGGAGGCCATATAACATGGTAGGAAAAGTAAAATGGTTTAATGCAGAAAAAGGTTTTGGATTTATCGAGCGTGAAGGTGGAGACGACGTATTCGTACACTTCAGTGCCATTCAAAGTGAAGGCTTCAAGAGTTTAGAAGAAGGCCAAGACGTTGAATTTGAAATCGTTGAAGGAAACCGTGGTCCACAAGCTGCTAACGTAACTCGTCTATAATCGATTGATATCATATACGTTAAGATAATGGCCATATTCCATATGACTGGAATATGGTTTTCTTGTTTCCATTCCTACTACCAAAAATTGGCCCCTATGTAGATTATTTACGAAGTAATTTGATTAACTCCATGAATTCAGTATGATAAATCTCTGAGAAAAAGCAAACGCTATTAATATAAATTAATTTAGATACAAAGGAGATTAAGATCCATTGACAACTTTTTATGACTTTGGAATACACCAACAAATTGTTAAAGCAATTACAGACATGGGATTTGAAGAGGCAACGCCAATTCAAGAACAAACGATTCCTACAGCACTTTCTGGGAAAGACGTTATCGGACAAGCACAAACAGGAACAGGGAAAACAGCCGCTTTTGGAATTCCGTTAATTGAGAAGATGGATGTAGATGCAGGGACAATTCAAGGTCTTGTATTAGCACCTACTCGTGAGTTAGCGGTTCAAGTTGCTGAAGAACTAAATAAAATCGGGAACCTTCGCGGCGTCAAAGCTTTACCGATTTACGGTGGACAAGATATTGTCCGTCAAATTAAAGCATTAAAGCGTAAACCTCAAATCATTGTAGCAACACCTGGTCGTTTTATGGACCATATGCGTCGTAAAACCGTTCGTATGGATAACATTCAAATGGTTGTTCTAGACGAAGCAGATGAAATGCTGAACATGGGGTTCATTGAGGACATTGAAACAATTTTAGCGGAAGTTCCTGATGAGCGTCAAACGCTATTGTTCTCTGCAACAATGCCAAAGCAAATTCGTCGTCTTGCAGAAAAATTTATGAAACCAGACGCTGAAGCAATTGTTGTGAAATCAGTTGAAATCACAACAGCCAACGTGGAACAAGAATATATGGAAGTACCTGAATCAAAAAAATTCGATGTACTATGTCGTATGTTAGATATTCACTCACCAACACTAGCAATCGTATTTGGTCGTACGAAGCGTCGTGTTGATGAAGTGTCTGAAGCGTTAAATAAACGAGGTTACGGAGCAGAAGGGTTGCATGGTGACATCAACCAGAACCAACGTGACCGAGTGATTAAGAAATTTAAAGAAGGTACAGTTGAAGTTCTTGTTGCGACAGATGTTGCTGCTCGTGGTTTGGATATTTCAGGTGTGACGCATGTTTATAACTTTGATATTCCGCAAGACCCTGAAAGCTATGTTCACCGTATTGGACGTACAGGTCGTGCAGGAAATAAAGGGCTAGCGTTAACTTTAGTTACACCAAGAGAACTTCCACATTTAAAAACAATTGAAAAAACGTCGAATCGTAAAATTACGCGCAAGCCAGTACCGACTTTAGCTGAGGCAATGGAAGGTCAACTCCGTATGACGGTTGAAAGCCTAATGAAGATGGTAGAAGAAAATGACTTCCAATCGTACCGCATGTCTGCTGAACAGCTGCTTGACGAGACGGATTCGGTTACGTTACTTTCAGCTGCTTTAAAAATGTTAACGAAGGAGCCAAATGATGTTCCAATTAAGTTAACAGAAGAAGCACCGTTACGCATCAAAGGCTTTAAATCTGGCGGTGGCCGAGGCAAAGGTAAAGGCGGTGGCGGCGGCGGTAGTTATGGCCGTGGAAATAAAGACCGTGATCGTAATCGTGGTGGCGATCGTGACCGTAAAGGTGGATCACGAGGAGGCAATTCTAAAAACAGCAACAAAGTAAGAGTTGCTGCGTCACGTAAAAAGAAAAAAGACTAATGAAATAACATATGGAAAGGGGACGAATAATAAATCGTTCCCTTTTTATTTTTGTGGAATTGTTTACACCTATGTTCTAAGTTTTATTGATCAAACATTAAGATAGGACAAAAACGCTCAAATTTGAACTGCACTCCAATTGTTAGACGCAACAAACAATTGGGGTGCAGTTTTTTTGTTGAGCTAATGCTTAGTAAGGGCGACCTAACAAACGTGATATATAGGAAAAAAGGGAGTGGAAGGATGTCCTAATGTTTTTGTACTCAGGCCATTTTAAATAAATAAAAATCACTGTGTCAGATTACCTGACAAAATCATTGAAGTAATTTTTAGATAATTTAAAATAAGAGTTAACAAGAGATGTTAATAAAGATTACATGAAAGGGAAGTGTTAATTATGAGTACAGTTTCTTCTACAAAAGAGTTAACTTTAGAGGCGATTAAAGAGATTATTAAGGAAAAGCATGTGGAGCTTCTGCATATGCAATTCGTTGACATTGAAGGTACATTAAAACATGTAACGATTACAGCAGAACAAATCGATGCAGCGGCTGAAGGGAAAATTATGTTTGATGGATCGTCGATTACTGGTTTTTCTCCAATTAATAAATCGGACTTATATTTACTGCCTGACTTAAATACATTTTGTGTCCTTCCTTGGTCTGTAGAAGAAGGGTACTCAGAAGCTCGCTTTCTTTGCGGGGTAAAAAATCCGGACGGTACTGACTTTGAAGGAGATCCGCGCCATGTACTAAAAAGAACGGTAGAAAAAGCAAATGAACAAGGTTATGGGATTAGTGTTGGTCCAGAATTAGAGTTCTTCTTATTTGAAACGGATGAAAAAGGCCGTCCTACATTAAATACACAAGACGTTGGTGGATACTTTGAACCGTCTCCGCATGACTATGGTGAGAAAGTTCGTCTAGCAATCTATCGTACGTTAAAAGAGATGGGCTTTACGATTGAAGCGTCCCACCATGAAGTGGCTGAAGGTCAGCATGAAATTAACTTTAAGTATGCCGATGCACTTGGTGCAGCAGACAATGCAACAACGTATAAATGGGTAGTAAAAACAGTGGCGAGACAATTTGGACTTCACGCTTCGTTTATGCCAAAGCCGATTGCAGGGGCGAATGGAAGCGGAATGCATACGAACATTTCATTGTTTGATCTTGAAAAGCAAGAAAATGCGTTTTACGATCCAAGTGACAGCCGAGAGCTTTCTGAGAAAGCGTATCAATTTATCGGTGGGTTAATTGATAACATTGATAACTTCGTAGCGGTGATTAACCCGCTAGTTAACTCTTATAAGAGGTTGGTACCTGGTTATGAAGCACCATGCTATGTTGCCTGGTCAGCATCGAACCGCTCAGCGTTAATCCGTATTCCAGCAACACGCGGTGCAGGAACTCGTGTAGAAATTCGCTGCCCAGATCCATCAGCTAACCCTTACTTAGCCTTTGCGATTATTGCGTCAGCGGGTCTAGATGGTGTAAATCGTAAGCTAGAGGCACCTGCTGAAGTAGTGGATGACATTTTCAGTATGTCACCAGCCGAGTTAAAAGAAAGAGGCATTCGCAACTTGCCAACGAGCTTAGAAGCGGCAGTAGACTCGCTAGAAGAGGGGAAGATTGGACGCGAAACATTAGGGGATCACGTATTTGGAGAGTTTGTAGATTTAAAACGTGCAGAATATGACAGCTTCAGAACAGCAGTTCATGGCTGGGAAATTGACAATTACCAAACAAAATTCTAAGGATAGAATTAGAAACACCGCATAGCAGTGACGCTATGCGGTGTTTCACGTGAAACGTTTTTTTGTCAGTTTTGGCAAAAAGTAGCGAAAATATGTCGATGCTTTTTGTTAACCATTCATTTAGTCATCAAAAGAATAAAGCCAAAACCGTTCATATTTGAGTCGGTCCATCGCTTCATCATTACCTTCTTGAAGCGCAATCTCTGTTTGTCTAACCACTTCTTGAGTTTGTGTTTTATGTGCTTTTAAGGCATCTAGCTTTTCTTGATGAAAACGACTAATTTCGTTTATAACTTGTGGTTCACCTAAATCATCGATGCAGTCTCTTGAAAAGGCTAGTGCATGTACCGGTGGGCGCTTCTCCTTTGGTATTGAAGCGACAGCCTTTATCACGACAGCACCACATGCGTCGTGGTCAGGGTGCACGGCATATCCTGGATAAAATGTAATGACGAGCGTCGGCTTGCAATCTTCTATTAATGTCCTCATTCGCTCGGCTAATTTATTTTCATCTTCAAACTCAATCGTCTTATCTCGCAACCCAAGAAAGATTAAATCATCAATTTTTAAAATCTTTGCAGCGGCTTCAAGCTCCTGCTTACGAAGTTGGGGTAAAGTTTCACGGTTGGCAATTGGTGGGTTCCCCATGTTTCGCCCCATTTCTCCTAATGTCATACATGCGTATGTAACTTTCCACCCGTTTTCTTTATAGTTCAACATCGTTCCTGCGACACCGAATGACTCATCATCAGGGTGCGGCAAGATCACTAGTAAATGATTTTCCATAAGAGCCTCCTTTATTTAAATGGTTGAGGACTTAATTGAAGTGATACGGCTAAACGTCCTTTATCATCTAAGCCGGCTAATAGTAATTGGTCTCCGTTCATTTCGCAATGCGTAAGCCCTTCTGCATAGACCCAGCCTAGGTCTATTTTAAGTCCTACTCGGTGGGGACCGTTACCTGTGATTTTTCCGTGTTCGTAAGACACTTTACCGTTTCGAATAAAAACGCCTGATGTAAAAGGGGTTCCATTCCGGTAAGCGGTATAGGCCCCGTTTGTTGTTTCGAGATGAAGGTATACATCTTGATTGGCCATTTTATCTATCATTTGTTGAACGAACGCTTTATTAATCGCTTCCACTTTGCTATTCCTCCTTTACACAATTCGTTTGTAAAGTTTGTATTATTTGTTCGTAAGTAATGGGGGAAATGTAACTGTCCATTATTTCACTTAACCTTATCATACTAAATAGTAAAAGGGTTCGCACGTAGTAAGCAAGTTTGAAGCTCTTATTTTACTATTTTAGCCAATAAACTATTCATACTGTTATGAAAATTTTATAATAAGTGAAGGTGATATGCGTATTTAAAATGAAAAACTAGAGGTAGTTTGATGAAAAATAAAATTCCCCTTTATATCATTCCTATACTAACCGTCATTGTTGCAGCTTTTTTCTTATTTTTCTATGAAAAAAGTGAAAAAGTTTATTCTGCAGTTGACGGGAAACTAGACTTATCAGCTACTTCCATTAAAGAACTGGGCCCTACATCGTTAACGGGAGAATGGTACTTTTATTGGAACGAGTGGTTAGACCCAAAACATATACCGACTGATTCGGGGATGCTGATTGACATGCCGGCCAAATGGAATGGTCAGGTGTGGCGAGGGGAGCAGGTGCCAGGAGAAGGTTATGCAACCTATCAGTTGAAAGTCGTATTATCTGAAGATGACCTAAATACGATGTTGGGACTTTATTTACCGAATGCTTTTACATCCTATAAAGTGTGGATCGATGGTGAAGAGCTTGGCGGAGCAGGGGTACCTGGTACCACTCGGGAAGCTACGACACCGGCCTATCAACCTCAAGTTATTTACTTTAAGCCAAATTCTCAAGAAATTGATCTCGTTTTTCATGTTGCTAACTTTCATCATTCGAAAGGTGGATTATGGCGCATCATTCGAATAGGGGAAGACAAAGTGATTACAAGCCTGCGAGAAAAACAGCTAGCATTTGAAATGTTCCTCATTGGCAGCCTGCTTGTTATGGGTCTCTATCATTTAGGGTTGTTTATGTTAAGACGAAAAGAGAAATCAACGCTATTTTTTGGCTTATTTTGTCTCGTCATTGGCATACGGGCGATGATGGTAGGTGAAGTTTTTTTCAATCAAGTGTTACCAGACTTCCCATGGGAGTGGTTAAAGAAAGTCGAATATATTTGTTTTTATATCGCAGTGCCGCTTTTTGTTTCATTTGCTAGACAGTTGTATCCCAATGAAGTTCATAAGAATATGACGCGTACGCTATGGGGGATTGCCAGCTTGTTCGTTTTCGTAATCCTTTTTACACCAGCGCGAGTTTTTACCCTTACATTAACTGCCTATCAAATCATCACCATTGTCGCTATCTTGTTAGTGGTGGTGGCAGGTATTAAGGCATTAAAAAATCAACGGGATATGATTAGACTTAACCTTGGAGTAGGGGTTATTTATGTCATAACGGTTATTAATGATTTCTTATTTTACAATCAGTTGATTACAACGAGAGAATTATCACCATTTGGACTGTTTATCTTTTTGTTTGGACAATCCTTTCAGTTATCTACCCAATTTTCACGCGCGTTTTCAAAAGTGGAGGAAATGTCACAAGAGCTGCAAGAATTGAATGAAAACCTTGAAAAGAAAGTAGAGGAACGAACGGTTGGGCTAGAAAAATCTCAAAAAGAGACGGTAGAAGCACTAATTGAAATGTCGGTACTTGAAGAGAGAAACCGAATTGCGCATGAACTTCATGATATTATCGGTCATTCGTTAACTACTGTCATTGTTCAACTTGAGGCAGGAAAGCGTCTGTCCAAGGCAAAGCCAGACCAAGTCTATGAAAAAATGGAACTTTCACAGGAATTGTTGCGTAAAGGGTTAGATCGAATCCGAGAGTCTGTAAAAGTGCTTGGTGAAGTGCAAGAATCGATTGAAATAGAAGAGGCATTAAAAGGGTTAGTCGATGATACAGTGAAAGCAACAGGTGTGTTGATTACAAGTTCAATAGAAGAGTTGCCAAAGTTGAATCACGCACAAAAGAAAGTGATTTATCATGCGCTACAAGAAGGAATAACCAACGGAATCCGCCACGGGAAGAGTACGCACTTTCATTTTACATTGCAAGTGAAGAATAAGCTTCTAGAATTTAAATTAATCGATAACGGTGTCGGCGAGGAAAAGATAGAATATGGGTTTGGTTTGAATGCCATGAAAAATCGAATTCAGATGCTGAATGGCAAATTGACGGTAAAAACAGAAAAAGGCAGCGGCTGCGAGTTGATCATAACTTTGCCTTTACAACAAGAGTTGCCTACAATAGTAAACGAGTAAGTATTTCTTAGGAGTGGATCAATAATGGAACAATGGCTAGCAATCAAAGAAAATATAAAGACGTGGGTAAGGGAAGTAGGAAAAGAACAGTTAATTCGTATGGAACAGCCGTTTCAGATGAAATCAAAGTCATCTGACATTGACTTGGTAACTGAAGTCGATGAATGGAGCGAGCAATTTCTTATGGATAAAATTCATACGGATTACCCGGATCATTCCATTATGTCAGAGGAAAGCGGATGGCATGAGGGGCAAGCAGATTACGAATGGGTGATCGATCCAATTGATGGAACGGTAAACTTTGCTCATCGCTTTCCTTTCTTTTGTATTTCTGTCGGTGTTAAATATAAAGGAGAAACAGTCATTGGAGTCATTTACGTGCCAAAGCTGGATGAAATGTATGAGGCTGTTAAAGGAAGCGGTGCGATGTTAAATGGAAGAAGCATTACTGTTTCTGTTACGGAGCGATTAAATCAAGCTGTGGTAGCGACAGGCTTTCCGTATGACCGTGCAACGGACCCGGATAACAACGTGAATAACTTCAATGCCATTATTACGAAAATCGGTGGTATTCGCAGAACAGGAAGTGCAGCGATTGATTTATGCCAAGTAGCAGCAGGGCGCTTTGACGCTTATTGGGAGATCAAGCTGAAAGAATGGGACATTTGCGCAGGTCTATTAATCGTCGAAGAAGCAAAAGGGCAAACCTTTAGTGTAAAAAAAGAAAAGGGCTATCAAGTGTTAGTAGGAACGCCAGCGATATATGATGAACTTTCAGCGATTCTTGAGTGGGAAAAATAACATTAAGCTAAGTTGTGGTTTAGAAATAAATTCGCAGTATGCGGGATTTAAGTATACTAAACAGTGAATTAGAACAGAAGTTTAACAGCTTAAGGAACTTAATGACTTTAAGCGGGATTAAACCTACAGTCTGGGATAGGAGAGAAACGGTTTTGTGGAATGTAAGCAATGATTGGAACAGGGTACTAGAAAATGAATTTACAAAAGACTATTTTTTGAAGCTGCAGCAATTTTTACAAGACGAATATAGGAATGCAACAGTCTATCCGAGTCAGTGCGACGTTTTTAATGCCTTTCGCTATACCCCTTTTTCAGAAGTGAACGTCGTTATTCTCGGACAAGACCCGTATCATGGCCCCAATCAAGCGCACGGATTAAGCTTTTCAGTAAACACTGGAGAAAAACTGCCGCCATCGCTGAAAAATATTTATAAGGAGCTTCATCATGACCTTGGATGTGAGCCTAGTCAAAATGGTTGTTTAATCAAGTGGGCCAAGCAAGGGGTTCTCCTATTGAATACTGTATTGACCGTAAGAGAAAGTGAACCGAATTCGCATAAAGGAATAGGCTGGGAGTTATTTACGGATCGTGTAATTCAAAGCTTGAATGAACGTGAAAAACCAGTCGTGTTCATCTTGTGGGGACGCCACGCCCAAGCAAAAGAAGTGTTAGTGACAGGAGAACAGCATGTCATCATTAAATCTGCCCACCCAAGTCCGCTTTCAGCAAGCCGCGGCTTTTTTGGAAGTAAGCCATTTTCGAAAGTAAATGAGTATTTAATGAGGATGGACGAAACACCGATCGAGTGGCAAATCATCTAATAAATGAAGTGGTTATAAAAATTAATTTTGAACACGGTTGCTTCTTTTATCTGGGCTCAACCGTGTTTTTATTATTGGATTAGGAGATATGAATTGAAGTTGGTAGTTGTTGAAAATTGACTTCTTTTGTCGAGAAATCTTTAAAACAGGAGAAGTTGAAAATAAATGGGATGAAGTTGAAAAGATATCGACTAAACTTGAAAATAAATCATCGAAAGTTAAAAATAAACCGATCAAAGTTAAAAATAAACACGGCCAGATTGAAAATATGATCATTTTGAACGTTGATAGAAGCTGCGTGAACACCATATGACTATCGAGATATCATTAAAACAGCTGAAGATCCGTATTTTATTATAGAAACTCACAATAAAACAGAACAAAGATAAGGAAACGGCCAACCGACCCTCTTAATAGCTGGAACCCCCTGAAACAACTAGAAGAGGAGCCCACTTTAATTCCCCATAAAAACGTTGTTCGAGAAACTGTGTCAGATCATCTTCCAAAAATATAGTTTCTGAAAATTGGGAATGTATAATTAAGTTAACAAAAGATGTTAGCTAAGCTAACGCAGAAACGAAGGGAGAGGTTGACAGATGGAACAAGTTTTAATGGATAATTTGTGGGTCATTATTGGTACTTTTTTAGTTTTACTTATGCAAGGTGGATTTATTTTACTAGAAGCAGGTTCGACTCGAATGAAAAATGCGGGTCACATTGCAGGAAAGACAATTTTCACAATTAGTCTTGGTTCGATTGTTTTCTGGGCAGTCGGTTGGGGCTTCATCTATGGCGAGTCAGCAGGTGGATTTCTCGGAATATCTGATTTCTTCTTCGGGGATGCTTCAGGTCCAGATGGTGGATTAGCAGGATCTGTAGACTTCATGTTCCAAATGATGTTCGCACTTATCGCTTTAACCATTGCATTCGGTGGTTTCGCTGAACGTGCAAAACTATCAGCTTACGTCATTTTCGCAGTTTTATTCTCTGCTCTAGTTTATCCAGTAGTCGCACACTGGGTATGGGGTGATGGTTGGTTAGGTGGCCTTGGAAAACAAGACTTTGCAGGTTCAACAGTTGTTCACTTAACAGGTGCGATGGCAGCTCTTGCTGCAACGATTATCTTAAAACCGCGTATTGGAAAATATAATAAAGACGGTTCATCTAATGATTTAGCGGGTCATAACCAAGTTTACACTGCTTTAGGGGTTCTTCTTTTATGGGTAGGTTGGTTTGGATTTAATGGTGCTAGTACATTTGAAGTGGCTGATGCATTCTTTGGATATGTCATCCTTAACACGCAATTAGCAGCAGCAGCTGGGGCGATTGCCGCGATGTTCTTAATCTGGATGATGAGCGGAAAAGCAGATGTTCCGACGACGTTAAACGGTGCTTTAGCAGGTTTAGTTGCTATAACAGCATCATGTGGTTTCGTCGCACCTTGGGCAGCAGTTGTTATTGGGATTATTGGTGGTCTGATCGTAGTCGTAAGTATGAAAATTTTTGATCGTGCGAAAATTGATGATCCGATTTTTGCCTTATCAGTTCACGGTATGGCAGGTATTTGGGGAACCATCTCAACTGGTTTCTTCGCAGTTCCCGCATTATCTACTGAAGTAGGTTGGGGTCAAGCTGGATTATTTTACGGTGGTGGCTTTACACAATTAGGCGTTCAAACGTTAGGTGTTGTCGCTGGAGGAATTTACGCATTTGTCATTTCATTCATCATCCTATATGTGATGAATAAAGTAATGGGAGGACTTCGTGTAACGGAAGAAGAAGAAATCATGGGTCTAGACATCAGTGAGCATGGAAGCTATGGATACCCTGAAAGTATGAAATCAGAAAAAACAGGTGCTTAAGAATAGGGTGGTGTATACCACATGAAACAACCTTTGGTGAATTCGTATGAGCAGTTAAAAAGGTGGAGAATGTCGTCTATCGAGCATGTAAAATATGATCATACGAAACTAAATGAATTCCACGACGATTTGATCACAAAAACAGTAAAAGCAGCCATCGAAAACGTAACAAGTGAGTGGGGTCCTCCCCCTGCTCACTTTGCTTTCTTTATGATGGGAAGTGCTGCACGTTTTGAACAAGCACTTTGGAGTGATCAGGATCATGGGCTCGTATATATTTCTACAGATGATCGTGAAAGAGACTACTTTTTAAAGCTCGGAAAAGAAATCTCATTAGCATTAGAGTGTGTTGGTTACGTTAGATGTGATGGATTGGTCATGGCCTCGAGTGAGAGATGGTGCAAATCACTCTTATCTTGGAAGGCACAAATCCAAGGCTGGATCGAAGAAGAGAGTTTTGAAACATTGCGTCACTTACTCACCTTTTTTGATTCACGAGTGTTTATTGGAAACCCGTTACTGTTAGATGAGTTAAAAGACGTTATTTTTTTACAATTAAATGAAAAACCAACCTTAATTCAACGGTTGTATGACAATGTAGAGCGACGTAAAAAAGCAATTGGTGTGTTTGGTCAGTTGTTGGTTGAATCGTATGGTTCACATAAAAATGTTATTCATTTAAAGAATACTGTTCTTTTTCCGTATGTAAATTCGTTACGGCTTTTAGCGTTACAAGAGCAGATTAAAGCGCCTGAAACATTAGTGAGGTTTGAGCAACTTCCTGATCAATTGACAGAAGTAAAAAAACTGAGAGAGACATTTGAACGACTTTTACAGTTCAGGCTTCGTTTCCAAGGAAATGAACAAAGCTATGAAACGATTCATCTATTAAAAGTCGACAAGTTAACTTCTATTGAGAAGCAGGAGTTAAAAGAGTATATCCGCTCGGGTGCGCGCCTCTATAAACTAACGAAAAAGCACATCGATAAAGGGTGTGGCATGAAGTGATCAACCACATGATTCAATATATGAAACAACTATCAGGAAAGTTAAGTCCGAATGTATATACCTCTGTACAGCACCAATCGAGTGCTTCACAAATGGCCTACATGAGACAACTCCAAAAAGAATTAAAGAAAGAAAGTGTGCTAAATAAACAATTTGAAGAACTTGAAGTCGTTGTGTTTGACATCGAAACAACAGGCTTTTATCCAGATCGAGGGGACAAAATTCTCTCCATTGGGGCGGTAAAAGTAAAAGGAGATTCGCTTGTGGAAGAGGAAGGATTTTATTCGTTAGTCCGTCATGAAGAGCCATTGCCTCAGCCAATTTTAGCGTTCACCGGAATTCAACAAGAAGATCTTTTTACAGCGCCGACGATTGAGCAAGTTCTCGAGCAATTTTTTCATTATGTTGAAGGGCGTACATTAGTGGCCCATCATTCGCAGCATGAAAAAGCGTTCATGCAGCATGTCTCTTGGCATGTGTTACGGACAAATTTTATCCATCGTGTGATTGACACATCATTTCTGATCAAAGTAGCCCTGCCGCATCAAAGTTTAAAAACATTGGATGAGTGTTGTGATTATTTTGATATTCCGGTTTTAACACGGCACCACGCGTTGGAAGATGCGAAAATGACCGCTCAATTATGGATTAAGAATGTACAAAAGGTAAAAGGGTTAGGCTTTCACACCTTGCAAGATGTGTATACCGAGTTAGCGAAATGAAGAAGATTACACCCATTACAGAGCTTAAAGGAGGGAGGGGATGAATAAAAATTTCCCTCGTCATGTGGCGATTTTCCCAATTAGTGTTGTTAAAGAAATGACCCAGTTAACAGCAAGACAAATTCGTTACTACGAAGAGCAAGGACTCATCAAACCGGCTCGTAATGAAGGGAATCACCGGATTTTTTCACTAAACGACATTGAGAGATTTACAGAAATTAAGACTCTCATTGACCAAGGCGTAAATATTGCTGGAATTAAAGCAATTTTTATGACTAGACGCCAGGATCGAGAAAATGTCGTTCCTACCTTAAAAGACCGCTCGATGCTACGTTTCACCGAGGAAGAATGGTTTGACCTGATTGAAAGGTATAGGGCAGGTGGAATTTCGTAAAAAATTTTAGGACTTCTAGACTGTGAAAAGACTTGGGAATTCCAGACCATGGAGAGGCTGGGGAACCCGAGTCTTTATTTTGTTTTTTAGAAGCGGTGTTAAGCGAATACGAGGAGAGCTGGTGCGTCCATTCTGTAGCTGCGATTTAGTTAACAAGTTAGCAAGAGAGGTGACATTGATAGAATTATCGCTATTGGAAATTTAGCGGACTCCAGGGCCGCTATTTCGATTAAAATTGTACTTTTTAGAGCTGAGCGGACTGAGAAGCCTTTATTTCCTAGTTTTCGAGGTTACTTTTGATGAATTGAGGCATTTAGCGTCCTCTCAGTCCTCTAAACTTGAAAAGACGATGGTTTTTAGTAAAGTAGGGGCTTCTGAGTCCGCAAAAAATCCTTTTCCCTATGATTATGGCTCTTTGCTGTCAGGAAATAAATCATTCAAAGATCCATACACTGCATGCGCGTCTTCCTGTATATCAAGTATCAAACTTTACCATATGATTGCTGTATCGCGTGCTTGGACTTTTCTCATTTCAGTTTTGAAGACTCAATAAAATTAGCCAACTGAGTCATAATAAATACCATGGATCATTTCAATATGAAGTGGTTTACTCAAAAATGAGTTTTACTAAGTGTGGATAGGGGATTTTCGTTTTATTTCCCCGGGAAGTGTTGTAAAATATTTAGGGTAGCGAAACAAAGTTTGAGAGGAGTAAGAGGCATGCAAACAAAGTATAATCAACTATGGGATTTAGACAGCATTTTTCCAGGTGGCAGCGAATCAACTGAATTAAGAGGGTTTATTCAAGAGACTAAAGAAGAGTTGATCGCACTTGAACAATCTCTTCAACAATTAACGGAACTACATAAAGAACAACAAAAATTAATTGAAATTATTGAGAGCGCACAAAACGCAGCTGCAAAAGTACGAGAAGTCGGTGCATTTGTCGGTTGTTTAACAGCGCAAAATATGGCAGACAAAAAAGCGATCCAATTAAGTGGAACAGCTAAAGAGCTTTCATCACTTTATCAAGGGGTTTTAACGAGTATTGATGAAAAAATTCTAGAATTGGAAGAAACAGAATTACAGGCAATGATCAATGACCATTTTCCTGATGTTGCATTTTATTTAAATGAAAGAGCTGAGCGTGCCAAAGATAAGTTATCGCCAGCCGAGGAAAAATTGGCTCAAAAGTTATCGACAAGTGGGTACCATGCGTGGGCAGATATGTACAATGCCCTCGTAAATAGTATGAAAATTACGTTTGAAGAAAATGGAAAAACAGAAGAACTTTCAGTCGGGCAAGCTGAAAATAAATTAGCAAATAATGACCGTAACGTTCGTGTTGATGCTTTTGAAAAGTGGGAAAAGACATGGACAGAAAACGAAGATTTATTTGCTACGACGATTAACCACCTTGCTGGTTTTAGACTTGGCCTTTACGAAAAAAGAGGCTGGACAAATGTTTTAAAAGAACCGCTGGAAATTAACCGGATGTCAGAAGCAACATTACATGCGATGTGGGATACGATTACTAAAAATAAATCACGCTTTATGCCGTACCTAGAGCAAAAAGCGAAGTATCTAGGTTTAGAAAAATTAGCTTGGTATGATGTACATGCTCCAATCGGAAGTGCAAGCTCATCAATCCCATATGAAGAAGCTGCAGAGTCAATTATCGATCAATTTGGTAAGTTCAGTCCAAAGATGGCTGAGTTCACAAAAATGGCGTTCGAAAAAGATTGGGTTGAAGCAGAAAATCGTGCTGGAAAACGCCCAGGCGCTTTTTGTACAACGTTACCGGCAAGCGGTGAGACGCGCGTCTTTATGACGTACAGTGGTAGTGCATCGAACGTGTCGACTTTAGCACATGAACTAGGTCATGCCTACCATGCATATGTAATGCGTGACATGCCGAACTTTGCGCAGTCTTACGCGATGAATGTTGCAGAAACGGCTTCAACTTTTGCTGAGCTTATTGTAAGTGATGCAGCTGTGCAGCAGGCAGAAACGGATGAAGAAAAGCTAGTTCTTATTGAAAGTAAACTCGGTCGAGCCATTGCTTTCTTTATGAACATCCATGCGCGCTTCTTATTTGAAACGAGATTTTATGAGAAGAGAAAAGAAGGACTGCTTTCGGCACAGGAGTTAAACGATTTAATGGTCGAAGCACAGAAAGAAGCGTATTGTGATTCTTTATCAGAATACCATCCACATTTCTGGGCGGCTAAGCAACATTTTCATATTACAGGCGTACCGTTCTATAACTTCCCGTACACATTCGGCTTCTTATTCAGCCTTGGTGTATACGCACATGCTCTTGAAGAGGGTGCATCATTTGAAGATGGCTATGTTGAGTTGTTACGTGACACAGGTAGTATGAATGTCGAAGAATTAGCACAAAAACACTTAAATGTTGATTTAACTAAAGCAGAATTTTGGCAGAAAGCCATTGACCTCGTCGTTAAAGATGTAGACCAATTCTTAGAGCTGACAAAGTAACAAATATGGTGCCAGGCACCTTTAGTTCGCTAAAGGTGCCTGGCACCTCTTTTTTCTTTTTCTTTTGGGCGTTAACATCAGTTTTGAAGTAATGGTATAATAGAGGAAAACATGTCGGAAAATGGAGAAGTATATGGGTATCGATAAGCAAAGGCGTTTAGACCTTATTTTCAAACGAAATCAATTAATGGCAAAACTCTTAATGATTTTTTATGCATCCAGCATAGTGATTAATACTTTTATTGATCCGGCCATACTTGTGTTCATTGCCCCTACAGGTTTTTTTATTAGTGTTCTTGTTTATTTTTTATCAAAACAGAAACAGTTTGCGATATTAACGATGTATTTATCAATCTTTTTTGTGTTCAGTTTTTTCTCCTTATTGATTATCTATGAACCGTTACTCATTAATTTTATATACATATGGTTAGGGTTAATCATTAGTTCCATGTTTCATATGGTACGGCCGATTTTGTTTGCTAGTTTTCTGACAACAGTGGCGACCATCTATTTTTTCTTTCAGTACCAAAACGAGTTATTCCCAGGGTCCGACCAAGTGGATGTGATCTATGTTACGCTATTTGGAATACTCGTCACAATATTTTTAGTGTTTTCTAGTCGTTTTACGGAAGATTTACTGGAAAAGGCGCAACTGAAAACGGCGAAAACATCTAAAGCGTTAATCGAGGCCAAAGGTTATATAAATACTTTATTTAACCAGTTAAAGGATCCGATCGTCATCCATGACGAAAAAGGCAGGATCTATCAAGTGAATCATGGGTTTACAGAAACATTTGGTTGGAAAACTGAAGAAGTGGTCGGCCAAGCGATGCCGCAATTAAACGAAGTCCAACTTAAGTATTTACAAGAGCAATGGGAGTCGGTTTCAAGGGGTGAAACGGTCCGAGAAATCGAATTAAAGAATGGGACGAAGGATGAAAAACAATTAGACGTTGCTATATCGGTATCAGCGATTCGAACGGAAGATGGGCGAATTGTTGCCTTAGCATCGATTATTAGAGATATTACGGAACAGAAACAAACCGAAGAATTCATGAGAAGGTCGGAAAAACTTTCTGTGGTTGGTCAGTTAGCAGCGGGTGTTGCTCACGAAATCCGTAACCCGATTACGGTTATTTCTGGGTTCCTTCAGTTAATGCAGCAACGAGAACAAAATACAAATAACCATGTACCCGTTATGTTAAGTGAGCTTGCAAGAATCAATAAAATTATCAGTGAGTTTCTGTTATTAGCCAAACCGGGGGTTCAAAAGTTTGAAAACGTAAAAATCTGTTATTTAATCCGAGAAGTAGTGACGCTGTTAGACACTTCAGCAATCATGAAAAGTATTTCGATTACGTCCGAGTTTTCAATTGACGATACGACAGTCGAATGTGATCCTGATCAAATCAAGCAAGTGCTCATTAACTTACTGAAAAATAGTATTGAAGCGATGGATGACGGAGGACAAATTCATATCCACGTCTTTGAGAAGGATAATATGATTCATATTCAAGTGAAAGATACAGGAAATGGAATCCCCCACGATGTTCTTGAACGAATCGGTGAGCCATTTTTTACGACAAAACCAAAAGGGACAGGGTTAGGCTTAATGATTTGTGATCGTATTATTGAGCATCATTACGGGAAAATGGACATTTCAAGTATTCAAGGAAAAGGCACAACCGTAACTATTTCTTTAAATAAAGTGATTAGTGAACAGGAGGGAAGATATGAATATACCAGTCCAGAATATTATCGCCAAAGTCGAACAGCAACTGAACGAAATGAAGTCAGAAGCGGCTGAAGGTAATGAACGGGGAGTGCAAGAAGCGGCTAAGCTGATTAAAGCTTATTGTGAGCTAGTGTTGGATAAAGAAAGTACGGCTACAAAAAAAACGACCGTATCGGAACAACCACGTATTTTACCAAGTGCTAATGTGACGACACCTTCAACAAGCAGTTTGAATTCAAACAAAGATGAAGGTAGTTTGTTGGATTTTTAAAAGGCTGGATGATAGAAGCTTAAAGTTCCATTTTGTTAATTACCTGATGAGATATGATATTCTATGATTATTAGAATGAAAAGTAAAGGAGATTTTTAGATGATTAACATATTTATTGTACTTGGCAGTATCGGTGCGGCATTAGGTGTTGCTTTAGGTGCATTTGGAGCCCACGGATTGGAAGGTCGTCTGACAGAACACTATCTTAAAATTTATCAAACGGGTGTACAGTACCATATGTATCACGCACTAGGTCTAATTTTAATTGGATTAATCAGCTGGAAAGGTGTCGAGTCTAGTTTAGTTCACTGGGCGGGATGGCTTATAGTATTAGGAATTATCTTATTCTCTGGAAGTTTGTATGTTCTAGCAGTTACGGGAATTTCAAAGCTAGGAATGATTACGCCATTAGGCGGAGTAGCCTTTATCGCTGGTTGGGTACTTCTTGCTGTAAGTATGTTTAGAGCATAAAAAAAATAGGCTGACTCTTAGTGTCAGGCCCTCATGTGCACACAGACAATGCAGATCGATAACAAATGATTGCAACTATAGTGTGTAGGGAGGGCCTGACTTTGTTTTATGAGCCAGCCTATTGTATTAATTTGTTATTTATTAATCTTCTTCTTCGCGTGGCGGGTATGCAGCTAAGGGTACCTGACCAAACGGATAATCGTATTCGATTTCCTCATCAAACTCAACATAATCAAGGTTAACCATTAATAATAAGTACCACATACCTGTTTGTGGGTCACTAATAACAATGTGGTCGCGTCCTGCTTCACGGACGATTCCTGTGAATACCCGTGATGGCCATTCTGGGTTATTCTCAAACGTCATATACACTCTTACCCGTTTCCCACGGTTGAGACGGAGAATGTTTTCAATATAGGACATCTCCATTGGTAGCATCCCTGGGATTTGCGGGAATTGCTGCTGTAATTGTGGCTGTGGTGCATAAAATAGCGGTGGCATCATAGGCTGTTGCATCATAGGCTGTTGCATCATAGGTTGCTGCATCATGGGTTGCTGCATCATGGGTTGTTGCATCATGGGTTGCTGCATCATGGGTTGCTGCATCATAGGCTGTTGCATCATGTGTTGCTGCATCATGGGTTGTTGCATCATATGATGGTCCATCATAGGCTGCTGCATCTTATGCTGATCCATCATAGGTTGTTGCATCATTGGATCCATTGTTGGTTGTTGGTGTTGCATATGTGTGTGGCCATCCATTGTAGGTTGATTATCCCATTGTTGCTGATACATTGTATCACTCCTTTATCTTTTCTGAATGTATTATTTTTTTAAAATGTACTATAAACTTGCGGACACTCTGATGCTAAAGGTGTATAGAAGCAATGGAGCTTATAGCGGCCCGAGTTCCACTGTCCCCACCATTGAGCAGGGCAAGATCCCTCAGGTCGGAAAAACCATAAGGCGAATTCTGCTGGATGATGTCTTTCACCTTGTATAAGCTTGCGGGCCAATCTTCTTTCTTTGTCACGCGCACCTTGGTAGAAGTAGCCTTTTTGGGTGGCCTCAAATCCACCTGGTGATTGCCAAACCATTCTTTGAATCGAGTTGATATCAACAAAATCTAGACACGCAGATCGAACTCGATTGACCATTACATTGCCTGCCATTAACATTCCAAGTTCTCCTTCACCTTCTGCTTCAGCGCGCATTAAGCGAGCCATCAAGTCAATATCACTGCTGTTGGCTTTAATAACGGCCATCTGTTCACCTCCTAATTCATTAGGTGCCGTACGTGGTGAGTTGGAGGATTGTCAATTGACTATGGTTTTTTACAGCTTAATCGTGTTACGGCATACCCAAGCACAGTTAGTTCAAATATATGTAATGAAAAATGGGACTATGACTTTTTCATAAAAACCTCATTAAAAAAATCCAGTCTCTTTAGTCGAGAAACTGGATCTTTTTTAGGCATTAAGCCTTTTAGTTTTAAGGTTTAAAGGCTTGTTAGCTAAGTTTAATTTAAATTAAAGCTTACACGTGAAAATAACGCTCAACACCGTCGATATTTAAAAGGTTACCAACGTAGAAAGAGCCAAATTCACCGTATCGTGCTGATACTTCATCAAAACGCATTTCATACACGAGCTTTTTGAATTGAAGAACATCGTCAGCGAACAGCGTTACGCCCCATTCCCAATCGTCAAATCCAACAGAACCAGTAATAATTTGTTTTACTTTTCCTGCATATTGACGTCCGATCATACCATGGCTGCGCATCATGTTACGACGGTCTTCCATTGGTAGCATGTACCAGTTATCATTACCTTGGCGACGCTTGTCCATTGGATAGAAACAAACATGCTGTGCTTTAGGTAACTTAGGGAAAAGACGTGCACGGACTTCTGGATTTTCCATTGGGTCTCCGCCGTCCTTACCAGCCATATAGTTACTTAATTCAACGACTGAAACGTAGGAATACATCGGAATTGTAAATTCTGCAAAACGCGTTTTATTAAAGGCAGTCTCAATTTCATTAAGTTCTTGCATAGTTGGACGAAGTAGCATAAGCATAAAGTCAGCTTTTTGACCAACAATCGTGTAAAGCGCATGACTACCTTCATTATTTTCTTCGGTTTGGTTCCACTCTTCTAGCATACCGATAAATTCATTTAATACTTGTTGACGCTCTTCACTAGAAAGCGTTTTCCATGCAGGCCAATTGATTGCGCGAAATTCGTGTAATGAATACCAACCATCTAGAGTAACTGCTGCTTCACTCATACTTTCCACTCCTTTAAATTATAAAATATATGTATCAAACCATACTATACCATAAACAGATAAATCTATTCCATAATCAAACCAAACGGTGCCAGGCACCTTCAACGCTTTACTGTGTTGAAGGTGCCTGGCACCGTAATTTATATTTATTTGGTTAGGAAACGTTGTACGGCCATGATGTGTTCTTTTGTTTTTCCGGCAGCCGTTTGAGCGTCTTCTTCCATTTGAAGTACTTCAGCTAGTGTATGCTCATAACTACTACCCATAACGTTCTTCATTAGCCCGTAAGCTGTTGTTGGAAGGGTAAGAAGTTGCTGAACAAACTCATCTGGTTGTCCTATTTTATGGACGAGTCCAATACGGTATGCTTCCTCGGCTGAAATAGGCTCTCCAAGAGACATTTCTAGTGCTTTACCTACCCCAACGAGACGTGGAAGGTAATAGGAAGCTCCTGCATCAGGAACGAGACCAATTTTTAAAAAGCTGATTCCCATCTTTGCATCATACTCCGCAATACGGAAGTCACAAGCTAGTGCGAGACTCAACCCAGCTCCAACAGCAATTCCATTGATATAAGCTACAGTCGGTTTTTGGACCGTATCCATATAGAGTAACAGCTTATTGTATGTTTCTTTTAGGTAGTCACCGTAATCAATATCTCCTAATTTTTCTGTCGCCACACTTTTCAGGTCAGCTCCAGAGCTAAAGGCATCTCCTGATCCTGTCAAAACAATAACACGTACGTCTGGATCTTCATTGGCTTGTACAAAGGCACTATATAACTCACGATGCATGTCTGAGTTAATTGCGTTTTTCACCGCTGGGCGATTTAATGAGATTGTTGCTACGTTCTGTTGTACATCATAGATTACAGCTTTTTGCTCCATTCCATTCACTCCCTTAAATAGTTGAAACTTCTTCCATTATAATGAATAGTCATTCACTTTATCAATGTAAATACGAAAATTCTGAAAAAACGTCAAGCTGTTATTTCTGTAAAATATTAACGAACGCGCTTCTGCATGAGTGTAATCAAATAAGGAAACGATGAAAAAGAGTACTTTAATCGTAGTAGAAGCCGTACAAACTCGAAAAAAATTTTTCTAATATAACTAATTCTTAAATTAGCAAAACCGTGAGAAAATTTCTATTTTTACTACATTAACCCAAGTAGTTTATTTTTTAAATAAAGAGGAGTATGCTTATTGGTAAGGTCATCTGATCAATTGTAGGAGGAATTTATAGTGAGTGATCTCTTTACAGAAATTAAAGCGCAAGTCAAAAGTCATTATCCGAATGTAGTATTGCCAGAAGGTATGGATGAGAGAATTATTGAAGCTGCTAGTCAGTTGTCAAATGATGAAGTCGTGAAGCCGATCATCATAGGAAAAGAAAGTGATATTTACGCAAAAGCGAAAGAACTCGGCGTTACTTTTAAAGACGTTGAAATTATTGAGCCTGCAACATATAAACATTTAGATGAATTAATTGCTTCTTTTGTTGAACGAAGAAAAGGGAAAGAAACAGAAGAAAGTGCACGTGAAAAATTAATGCAAGAAAATTATTTCGGTACGATGCTTGTACATGTGGACAAAGCAGACGGTTTAGTTAGTGGAGCTGCACATTCAACAGGAGATACTGTGCGTCCAGCCCTACAAATTATAAAAACACAGCCTGGAATTCAAAAAACATCCGGTGTATTCGTTATGGTAAAGGGCGATAAAAAGTTTGTCTTCGGTGATTGTGCGATTAACATTGCTCCTAATGCAGAAGAGTTAGCGGAAATTGCTATTGCTACAGCTGAAACAGCTAAAGTATTCGGACTTGATCCGAAAGTAGCGATGCTTAGCTTCTCGACTAAAGGTTCGGCATCATCGATTGAAACACGTAAAGTGTCTGAAGCGACGAAGTTAGCACAACAACAACGCCCAGACTTAGTCATCGATGGTGAATTCCAATTCGATGCTGCATTTGTGCCGGCAGTTGCTCAAAAGAAAGCACCAGATTCACCATTAAAAGGTGAGGCAAACGTATTTATCTTCCCAAGCTTAGAGTCAGGGAACTTAGGTTACAAGATCGCACAACGTCTTGGTGGATACGATGCAATTGGTCCAATCTTACAAGGATTAAATAAACCAGTAAACGACCTATCCCGTGGATGTAACGTAGCCGATGTGTATAAACTTTCACTAATCACAGCGATGCAGTCCATCACAAGAAAAGTACTTGCATAAAATAATAAACGGTGCCAGGCACCTTTAATGCTGTAAAGCATTAAGGGTGCCTGGCACTTATGCGTTCGTTGCGTTTGATAATACGGATGTATTGATCTTCATATGCTTGTCTTTCTTCTTCTGTAAAGGAAGAAGAGGAAAGGTGTGCCCCTTGCTCTTTAAAGGTAAGGAGGAGACGGTGAATAACCGACTGTACTGTTAGATCCTCACCTGTTAGTTCCGTTAAAGACGCCATCGTTTCAGGGATGATGCGAGGGTATTCAAACGTTGTCGGCTGTCCTTGGACCGCATGATCATAAAACGTTTGAATGAGCTTCGCGCGTTCGCTGCCACTTCCTGACACACAGAGGTATATTTGAACCGCCACACCCCCGCGTATGCGACGTTGAGAAATGCCGGCAAATTTCTTGCCGTCAACGCTTAAATCATATGAGCCTGGACAATAAGATCCGACGATTTCACGGGCTTCAACCGTAACGCCATAAGGATGTAACATTTCCTGAATTAATGCAAACATAAGCTCATAGCCTTCGTTAATCGAAAACTTTTTCTCTTCCTTTAAAATAAGGGATACATTTAAGATCCCTTCATCAAGTACGACAGCAAGTCCGCCTGAATTGCGAACAATGACGTTATAGCCTTGTTCATTTAAGAAATCGATCCCTTCCTGAACAAAAGGCAGTCGGCTATCTTGAATACCGAGGACAATCGTATCGTGATGGACCCACGTCCTTAATAAAGAGTCTGAGCAGTCGTTTCCAACAGAGATACATAATGCATCATCATAAGCAAACGATTGAAGAGCGTCAAAATAAACGCCTAGTGTCGACTGATCTATAAAACGCCAAGTTTGATTGGAGAGATGATGGGTTATTGTGTTCATTTTCTATACTCCTCAAAGATAAAAAATATAAGCAGGTCTAAAATTACTAAAGATTGCGAACGATAGTAGATATGGTATACTATCCTTTGTGAATAAAAGACACTATCTCATATTACCATAAAGAAACGAAAGGAATTAACTCCAATGGCAAACGAATTTCGCATATGTGACATTTGCCAAGCCACGAATATAAAAACTTTATTGCCTCGGTTAAAAAAACTGGATCCTGATGCAGAAATTCATATCGGGTGCCAATCCTACTGCGGACCAGGCCGAAAAAAGTCTTTTACGATGGTTAACAACCGTCCGATATCGGCTGCAAATGAAGATCAACTCATTGAGAAAATTGATAAAAAACTTAAATAAGTTATCTGGACCATCCATTTGGTCGCAGGTAACTTCTTTTTGTTAACTTTTAATCGACTGGCTTTTGTACGACTAAAGTAATGGCGTTTGTTTTTAATAATACGGCTTTCTCTTTTCGATTGATTTTGTACTCTAACGGTTTAACCACGACCTCAAGATGGGCCCAATCGCGGTAAACCTCTTGGAGTAAACTCATCATTTTTTCTGTCGGTAGATTAACTTCAAACAGCGGATCTAGCTCGTTATCAGTTGCCACATCGATTTCTTCAACCTCTGAATTGATCACAAGGTAATGGACCCCGCCCGCACGCGTACCTCGGATCATTTTTTGTAAAACATCTATAAAATGATCAACGGACCTTACATGTTCTAAACTGGATATAGCTACTATGTAATCATAGGCTTGCTCCTCAATTGGAAACTGCTCGATCAGCGATAAAACCGGACGAAGATTTGCTCGAACATTAAATTGAGCACCGTACTCGCTTAATTTTTCAACTGCCGTTTCCAAGTAATCCACGCAATCGACAATCCCGTTTGTTTGCCTTAGTTTTTCAGCAAGAGGGATACTATGACGCCCTACTCCGCAGCCAAGATCTAGAACTCGCATATCCTGACTAACAGCATTTAAATAATGAAGCACGTTTGGAACAGGCTTAAAAAGCCAAGACCCTTTTTCAAACAACTTATTTTCTTTGTAAAATTCGTTGTGGTACCTCGCTTCTTCTTGACGAATGTAATCTATATTCATCTCTAAAATCCCTCCCCCTAGACAAACTTCCATTATTTTACCATAAAATTCTGAAAGATTATAATTTCGTTAATCTGTTAGGGGACTTGAGACATCCTGTGGCAACTTTTGTATAATAAAGTTAGATAAAATGGAGATGGAGTGTGCTTGATGCAAAATATAAACGGTCAATTAAGTGAAGAAAAAGTATTTAAAGACCCTGTCCATCGATATATTCATGTCCGTGATACACTCATTTGGGAATTAATCGGTACAAGGGAATTCCAACGTCTACGACGAATACGTCAATTAGGGACAACCTTTTTTACGTTCCATGGTGCTGAACATTCTCGCTTTAATCATTCGCTCGGAGTTTATGAAATTATGCGGAGAATTATTGAAGTGTTTCAAGGTCGTCCGCATTGGGATAATAATGAACGCTTATTATGTTTAAGTGCAGCCCTTTTACACGATGTTGGTCATGGACCTTTTTCGCATTCCTTTGAAAAAGTGTTCAATACGGACCATGAAGAGTGGACGCGAGAAATTATTTTAGGAGAAACCGAGATTAATCAAGTTTTACGTAAAATGGGAGACGATTTTCCGCAGAAGGTAGCTGATGTGATTGAAAAAACGTACAGCAATAAGCTAGTCGTTAGCTTAATTTCAAGCCAGATTGATGCGGATCGAATGGATTACTTGCAGCGAGATGCTTACTTTACAGGGGTAAGCTACGGTCATTTTGATATGGAGAGAATCTTAAGGGTTATGCGCCCGATGGAAGACCAAGTCGTGATTAAAGAGAGTGGCATGCATGCGGTGGAGGACTATATTATGAGTCGCTATCAAATGTACTGGCAAGTGTATTTCCATCCCGTCACAAGAAGTGCCGAAGTCATTTTAAGTAAAATTTTAATGCGTACAAAACATTTATATGAGACAGGATATGAGTTTAAACAAGAGCCTGTACATTTTTATTCTTTTTTTAATGAAAAAAAGAGTATTGAAGACTATTTGCGGCTTGATGAGGCGATAATCCTGTATTATTTCCAAATTTGGCAGGATGAAGATGATCGCATTTTACGTGATCTTTGTGGTAGATTTTTAAATAGAAGATTGTTTAAATACGTCGAATTTAATCCGAATTTGCAGATGAAAGAGTGGCCAATTCTTTACCAACTTTTCCATGAGGCTGGTATTGACCCTGAATATTACCTTGTAGTAGACTCATCTTCTGACCTGCCGTACGATTTTTATCGTCCTGGTGAGGAAGAAGAGCGGCTGCCGATCCACTTGCAAATGCCGAACGGAAAAATTCGTGAGTTGTCACGAGAATCAGACGTCGTTGAGGCGATATCTGGAAAAAAACGAACCGATCATAAATTATACTTTCCATTCGATTTTCTAGAAGATGAAACAGAGAATGCAACGATAAAACAAAAAATTAAAGCTATACTTTTTAAATGAAGGGGAGGAGCGTTTTGCTAAAGGAACATGTAAAGCTGCTATCGATGTTCCAACAAGCAGGTGAAATTGTTGGGCGGAAAAAACTGCAGAAGATCGTTTATATTTCTAAAAAGTTAGACATTCCATTTTCAGAACGGTTTAAATTTCATATGTTTGGCCCGTACTCTGAAGAGCTAACGCTTCGGATCGAGGAACTTTGTAATCTTGGTTTCTTACAAGAAATTCTTGAAACAAAAAGCGGTTACCAGCAATACCGGTACATTTTAACAGAGGAAGGCGAGAAGTTCCTTGATATGTATAACCTTGATTTACCGAACATTCAACCTTGCGTTTCTAGCATGAATGGTCAAAGTTCACGGTTTCTTGAATTAGTATCGACGGTCCTTTATTTTGATGAGATGGAAAAAGAGGAAATTGTCGAAAAGGTCATGACGGTAAAAAAGAAACAGAATTACACAGAAGAAGAAATGGAACGAGCTTTCACATATATTGAACAATTAAAATCAGTTGAGCATTAATGCAGGAGCTTACTTTTTAAAGAGAACTTTAGGAAGCGAGCCTTATATCTGCTGAAGGCGCATGGAGTGTATGAGCATCCATGCGTTTTTTTGTTTTTACTACAGCTTCTTTTTTTCGGTCTGAGATAGAATGAAAACCTTTACTTACTAAAAAGACGCAAACACAAATTAAATGGTCTCATGTGTCTCTTTTACATTATTCAGCTTTAAAGCGCTGCTAGTATATTGGAACAACCTTTGGCTAGTTATAATTACTCAGCGTCACTTAAACGCTTGCCAGCCACTGCATAGTGATTCTTAGGCATTTCTTCAATAAAAACAACGATGTTTTCTTTTGGAGCGTTAACCGTCTCAGATACGGCTTCTGTCACTCGTTCTATAAGTTCTCTTTTTTGTTCTTCATTACGACCTTCAAGCATTTTTACAGTTACGTACGGCATAGGAATTCTCCTTTTTTATGTAGATGAAATTAGAATTTCCTCATTAGCATATCATATACAAAGAAAATTTACTCACGTGTGGACGTTAGTTAACTTGAGAAATGACCTAACTTACATCATGTGATAAACTAAAAGATAGAATGAACGCATCATGAAACGTGTATGCTGATTATAGAATATGGATGAAGGGATGATCGATGAATGGATCTCTTTGATAAAGATAAGCAGAAAAAAACAAAAACGGGCTTTAATATTTTGAGCACGGATTCAACAGACGGACACGGTGGATACGGGACAGGCGTTATTGACTTAAATAATGTTTCGCCGATTATCGTTAACCCAGAAAATGACGAAGCTTTCGTTGATATGGGAGCTTTACACGCACGCTCGGCTGTAGAAAAACGAATTAAATTTACACCAAATCGTGAAGACTCACCAAACGGTAAGCTGTATTGGTTAGTGTGGGTTTCTGTGAACAATAAAGGAGCGAGCCCGTTCTACGCAGGCGTAACGGCATGCGAAATGGTCATTGATATGGAAACGAGACGTGGCTATAAGAGTCTACCAGAACACGTCAATCGCATGGATAAGTCATTAAAAGGCCACATTATTGTCGACCATATGGATGAAAAATCAAAGAAAATTTTAGGGGAGTTCCTTAAATCACATAATGAAGACATGTGGAATCACTCTGAACTTAAGCTAAGACAAGAACTTCTTGGTGAAGAACAATAAATTTCAGTTTGTCTAGCCTATTTTTTTGTTATCTTTGAACGATTTATGAACTCTTATTCAAAGGGTTGAGCTTTTCGTAAAATCGAATTAAACTTAAAACTAGTATAAATCGACACATATTTATACTAGGACCGACAAAAGGCAGAGGAACCCACCTCTGCCTTTTGTCATTTCCTGGTTATGCAACGACGAATTAAGGGTAGCAGGTACCTTTAATGCATTACATTGTTAAAGGTACCTGCTACCATCGGCTTTGCCTTTTTGTCGTTTTTGTAGTTTGATCCGGAAAAATAACGGTACCAGGCACCTTTAATACATTAATTGGTTAAAGGTGCCTGGTACCTTCGGTCTAAACGACCGCTTCCGCTTTTCTCGCCGTCTAGCTGCAGGTGCCATCGGCTCGAGGTCGCTTCGGTCCATCAAACGTGTCTGAAGAACAGGACACGTATTGCTGGCCCTCCAGCGCTTGTCGCCGATAAGCAGGCACCTTCCGCTTTTCTTCTGTCTAGCTGCAGCGGTCAGCGTCTAGTGAACTTCGCTCTCCTCCTTACGATAAGTCAACAGCGGTTCGTTGCCTCACCGTTTCCTTTATCTCATACGGAGGAGCTCCAGTTCTTACGACGCTTAACGACCGCTTCCGCTTTTATATGTCTAGCTACAGGTGCCATCGGCTCGAGGTCGCTTCGGTCCATCAAACGTGTCCGAAGAACAGGATACTTATTGTTGGTCCTCCAGCGCTTGTCGCCGATAAGCAGGCACCTTCCGCTTTTCCTAGTTAAACCATTTGATAAAGCGGTCGAGGAATTTTTCTTTTTCGTGGACTTCTTCCTCGGTCATTTCGACTTCTTGTTCTTCTGTCATATGGGCTTGGCAATATTCTGTCGGCTCAGTACCAGAAACGAAATAGGTTAAGCGCTTAACAGGGCATTCATCCGTAGCAAGTAAACCGTTTTTAGGATTTATGTAAACTCCGGTTACGCCTGGTGGTTTATGGAAATCCAATTTTAGTTCATCTTTGAGCGCGTGTTCGGTAAATTGGGCCCAAATGCGTTTGGCGATCTGGCCTTCTGTTGCGTGATTGAGCCGTTTTTCTAGATCATAACCAACCCACACCCCTGTCACAAGCTGAGGAGTATAACCGACCATCCAACTGTCAAATGGAGTAGAACCTGACTTTCCGGCAACAGGACGATTTACAAGGTGTGCAACAGATCCACCGGTTACGCTCGCATAATCATTGATGGAGCGATCGAACATCGCTGTCATTAAATCGGTCATAATAAACGCTAATTTCGGATCTAGGACTTGTTCAGTCACTGACTCTTTTTCAAAAATAACCTGTCCAGTTTTATCAACCACTTTTCGAATAAACCTCGGTTCTACTCGTTTTCCGCCGTTAGTAAAGCTCGAATAACTGTTCGTCAACTCCAATAGCTGCACGTTATTTGAACCTAAAGCGAGCGAAGGTATATTCTCCAATGGACTATTAATGCCGAATCGTGTTGCTGTCTCCACTAATGTTTCAGTATCTAAAAAGAGATGTGTTTTTACAGCAAAAATATTATCAGAAAACGCGAGTGCGTGTAACAAAGTGACAAAATCATTCGCATAGTTATCATTAAAATTAGAAGGTGAATAATCTGGTCTTCCATCATCAAAAGTAAATGTTGTCGCTTCACTTAATAATGTCGATGACGGAGTAAATCCGTGTTCCAATGCAGCATAATACAAAAAGGGCTTGAACGTGGATCCTGGAGATCGCCGCGCTTGTGTGGCTCGGTTGAATGGACTTTGAAGGTAATTCCTACCCCCAACAAGTGCTTTTACATCTCCTGTCCGCGGATCAACTGCCACCAGTGCAGCTTGCAGCTCTTCAGTTGGTCCCAGTTCAATTTCTACCCAACGCTCCGCTTCAGCTTGCATATTGCGATCTAAAGTAGTAAAAATTTGTAAACCACCTTGCTCAACTAACGCTTCATCGATGTTATATTTTTCTATTAATAAATTTCTTACATACTCTTGAAAATACGGGCCAATCGCACCAGTATCCTCTTTCTCAGATATTGCAAGCTGTAGCTGCTCATTTTTCGCTGCTGCCGCTTCCGCTGAAGTAATATGGCCGGTTTGTACCATCGATCGTAATATGAGCTCTTGTCGCTGTTTCGCACGTTCGAAATCATTTTGCGGAGAATAGTAGCTTGGCCCTTTAGGGATCCCGGCAAGAAGACTAGCTTCGGCTAAACTTAATTCTGAAGCTTTTTTATTAAAAAAGTAGCGTGACGCTGCTTCGATGCCGTAAGCACCGTGACCATAGTAAATCGTATTTAAGTATCCTTCTAAAATTTCATCTTTCGTATAATACATTTCAAGACGAAGCGCATAGAGTGCCTCATTAAACTTTCGTTTCCATGTTTTATCATGAGTTAAATAAAGATTTCTTGCGTACTGTTGGGTAATCGTACTAGCCCCTTGAGCTTTCCCGCCGGATTTTACATTTGCTACAACAGCTCCTGCAATTCGTGTCGGATCAAACCCATAGTGATCATAAAACTTACGGTCTTCAATGGAGAGAGTGGCATTCAGCAATTGTTCACTAATCTCTTCAAGGGGTACCCAATAGCGGTTTTGTCCTTGGTGGCTTTCACCGATAATGACGTCATTCGCATCTAAAAGCCGTGTCGTCTGAGAAACTTGTAATACGGGTGCACCTTCCATTTTTAAATACGTCAATAATAAGACCGCTGCCAACATCGATAAAACGATCAGAAATAATGAAAAGCGAAATAGTCTGCGAAACCAACTTACTTTTCGTCTCGAACGTCTCTTTACGATGACTTCCATGTTAGTCACCTCTTTACATTTCAGATTTAAAAAATAAATAAAAACGTAACGTGTATCATCACAAAAAAGTGAGAATAACTTATTGAAATAAATTCAGAATTAAATTCTTGGATAAAGAAAATTAGAAATAGATTGGATTCTGGCTTCGTAAACTGCAAGCTTCTATAGTAAAAAGGAGGCTTATCAGCCAAGATTTATTTTTTATAAACATCACTATTTTTGGAAGATTAATGAATTTTTAAACACAAATAACCTGAATATCTAAAAATTCTCTTGCATTTTTGTACAATTCATTTATACTTTTTTTGTTTGGCACTGAAATTACAATAAAGTGCTTTAATCTAAGTCGTATTAGAAACTTATAAATAACGATGATTCCAATGTTTTTGGACAACCTTTTAGTAAGAGCTAGAAACTAGGGCAAACTACATAGAAAGAAATCATATTAAGAGGTGACAAACATGGAATTATGGTTTACGGAAAAACAAACGGAGCGTTTTGGAATTACGATGAAAATTAAACGCACGTTACATACAGAACAAACAGATTTTCAAAAGCTAGATATGGTTGAAACTGAAGAATTTGGAAACATGCTCGTTCTTGATGGAATGGTCATGACGACGCAAAAAGATGAGTTCGTTTACCACGAGATGGTAGCACACGTTCCTCTTTTTACACATCCTAACCCAGAAAATGTACTCGTTGTTGGTGGCGGTGACGGCGGGGTGATCCGCGAAGTGTTAAAGCACCCTTCGGTTAAAAAGGCAACACTTGTTGAAATTGACGGCAAGGTTATTGAGTATTCGAAAAAGTACTTACCGGAAATCGCAGGTATGTTAGACGATGCTAGAGTTGAAGTAAAAGTCGATGATGGATTTATGCATATTGCTAACAGCGAAAATGAGTATGACGTTATTATGGTTGACTCTACAGAACCGGTTGGACCAGCTGTCAACTTATTCACGAAAGGGTTTTATGCAGGTATTTCCAAAGCGCTAAAAGAAGATGGTGTTTTTGTAGCACAAACAGATAACCCTTGGTTTACACCTGAGTTGATTACGAATGTTCAACGTGATGTAAAAGAGATTTTTCCAATTACTCGTTTATACATTGCTAACATTCCAACGTACCCAAGTGGACTTTGGACATTTACGATTGGTTCGAAAAAGCATGACCCACTAGCCATTGAAGACAGTCGTTTTCACGACATTGAGACAAAATACTATACAAAAGATCTTCATAAAGCCGCATTTACTTTACCGCGTTTTGTAGAAGATTTAATTAAGTAAGGGGAGAACTTATTTTGCGATTTGACGAAGCGTACTCAGGAAAAGTTTTTATTATGAGCAGACCGAGCTATGAAGAAAGTGAAGCGGTGATTTACGGAATGCCAATGGACTGGACGGTTTCTTTCCGCCCAGGATCTCGATTTGGCCCTACAAGAATTCGTGAAGCTTCCTTAGGGTTAGAGGAGTATAGCCCTTATTTGGACAAGCATCTTGAAGAAGTGAATTTCTTCGATGCGGGTGACATTCCACTTCCTTTTGGTAATCCAGCACGAAGCCTAGATATGATTGAGGATTATATCGATAAGCTAATTGCGGATGGAAAATTTCCAATTGGATTAGGCGGGGAACACTTAGTGTCTTGGCCAATTTTCCGTGCGATGTTTAAAAAATACTCAGATATGGCAATCATTCATATTGACGCACATGCGGATTTAAGAGAGCGATATGAGGGAGAACCGTTGTCGCACTCCACACCAATTCGTAAAGCATGTGAACTGATCGGGCCTGAAAATGTCTATTCATTTGGTATCCGCTCTGGCATGCGTGAGGAATTTCAGTATGCAAAAGAGTCAGGCATGCACATGTCGAAGTTTGATGTAGCTGAGCCTTTAAAAGAAGTACTGCCTCAGTTAGCAGGTCGAAACGTATATGTAACGATCGACATTGACGTTTTAGATCCTGCACATGCACCGGGTACAGGAACAGCAGAAGCAGGAGGAATTACATCTAAAGAATTATTAGAAGCCATCCACCTCATTGCGAATTCCGACGTAAATGTCATTGGCGCAGACCTAGTAGAAGTCGCTCCAGCATATGATCCGACAGAACAAACACCAATTGCAGCAAGTAAATTTATCCGCGAAATTATTTTAGGATGGGTAAAAAAGTAAAACGGCACCCTAAGAGCTGACTCATACGTTCCTTGAGTCAGCTTCTTTACTATAATGCGGTGCACACGCGTACACACGTGCGATCGGTGCCAGGCACCTTTAATGCTTTACATTATTAAAGGTGCCTGGCACCGTTACACCGTTCCGCAGTCTGCATAGGATTGTTCTTGCAACGGCGCGACAAACTCGCTAAACTTGAAAAAAGAAAGGTGGGCAAGTCCAATGTCCGTGGAAGACAAAAAAAGACCAATCTCAGTACTAATGAAAACAACAATACGCCAAGGCGGCAAAAAGGAACACCTCTCTCTTAAAGGAAAGGGTAACGTTTATGTGAAAAACGGGTATACATATTTATTATTTAAAGAAATACATAACGATAAATTAAATGTTCAGACGACCGTAAAAATTGGCGAGCAAGAAGCTACGATCATCCGAAGTGGTGATCTATCGATGCGGCAAATCTATACGGTTGGTGAAAAGACAGAAGGAACATACCGGAGCCCGTTTGGTTACTGGCAAACTTCTGCAAAAACACATATCTGCCAATATGAGTGGCCTGCGAGTCGAACGAGTGGGAAACTTCACCTTAAATACGATTATTATTTACAAAATGAACCGTCAGGAACATTTGATGTAACGATTACCATTGAGGAGGAAAACGAATGAACAGTGTAGAGCAAATGAAAGAAAGATTAAAAGAAGAAATCGTAGCTGCCGTAATTGCTTCAGGAATAGATGAAAATCAAGTTCCAGATGTTGTGTTAGAAAACCCAAAAGATAAAGCGCATGGTGATTATGCAACGAATATGGCGATGCAATTAGCGCGAGTAGCCAAAAAAGCACCACGTATGATTGCTGAAGATATTGTCTCTAACATTAATAAAGAAAAAGCGTCCATTGAAAAAATTGAAATTGCCGGCCCAGGATTTATTAATTTTTATATGGATAACGGCTATTTACGTGACATTGTTCCAGCTGTACTTCAAGCAGGAGAAGAGTATGGCCAGACAAATGTAGGTAATGGGACAAAAATTCAAGTCGAGTTTGTTTCTGCCAATCCAACGGGAAGCCTTCATTTAGGACATGCTCGCGGGGCAGCAGTCGGTGATGCCTTATGTAATGTGTTAAGTAAAGCTGGCTACGACGTTCAAAGAGAATATTACATTAATGATGCGGGTAATCAAATTAACAACTTAACAACATCTGTTGAAGCTCGTTACTATCAAGCACTTGGATTAGAAAAAGAAATGCCGGAAGATGGCTATCATGGTGAGGACATCGTAGGATTTGGTCAAGATTTAGCAAAGGAATATGGCGATCGATTTGTGAATGTCGACGAAGAAGAACGAATGGAATTTTTCCGTGCTTATGGCTTAAAACGTGAGCTAGAAAAATTGAAAAAAGATTTAAGTGACTTCCGTGTTGAATTTGATAACTGGTTTTCAGAAACCTCTCTTTATACGTCAGGAAAAGTATTAGAAACATTAAAGCTTTTAGAAGAAAAGGGCGAGACTTACGAACAAGATGGAGCAACATGGTTCCGTTCGACAACGTATGGTGACGATAAAGATCGCGTCCTCATTAAAAATGATGGATCCTATACGTACTTAACGCCGGATATCGCGTATCATAAAGATAAATTAGAGCGTGGCTTTGATAAATTAATCAATATTTGGGGAGCAGACCACCACGGGTATATTCCGCGTATGAGTGCAGCGATTCAAGCGCTAGGCTACGGCAAAGAACAAATGGACGTTCAAATCATTCAAATGGTTTCTCTATTCCAAAACGGTGAAAAAGTGAAAATGAGTAAGCGTACTGGAAAAGCCGTAACGTTACGTGACCTAATGGAAGAAGTAGGAATTGATGCAACACGTTACTTCTTTGCGATGCGTAGTGCAGACACTCAACTGGACTTCGATATGGATTTAGCGGTAAGTAAATCGAATGAAAATCCTGTATTCTACGTTCAATATGCACACGCACGTATTTGCAGTATGCTTAGACAAGGCGAAGAACAAGGGTTACCTGTCGATGATACAAGCAACTTGAACCTGATTGCTTCTGAAAAAGAATTCTACTTATTGAAAAAAGTCGGAGAATTCCCTGAAGCGATTGCTGAAAGTGCTGAAAAACTTTCACCGCACCGCTTAACAAACTATGCGTTTGACCTGGCATCGGCTCTACACAGCTTTTACAATGCAGAACGCGTAATCGACCCAGAAGACGTTGAAAAAAGTAAAGCTCGCCTTGCACTCGTAAAATCAGTCCAAATCACACTACAAAATGCGTTAAAACTAATCGGAGTATCCGCCCCAGAACGCATGTAGTTAGAAAAGCGGAAGACGCCTGCTTATCGGCGACAAGCACTGGAGGGCCAGTCAAAAGTGTCCTGTAGTTTGGACACGTTGGATGGACCGAAGCGACCTCGAGCCGATGGCGTCTGCAGCTAGACAGTGAGAAAAGCGGAAGACGCCTGCTTATCGGCGACAAGCGCTGGAGGGCCAGCCAAAAGTGTCCTGTCGTTTGGACACGTTGGTGGACCGAAGCGACCTCGAGCCGATGGCGTCTGCAGCTAGACAGTGAGAAAAGCGGAAGCGGTCGTTTAGCGTCGTAAGAACTGGAGCTCCTTCGTATGAGATAAAGGAAACACGGTGAGGGTCAGTTGACCTTAGATCTTATCCTTTAACGGACTGAGAGACCTTTATTTTAGCGAAAACCTATAAAAATCAGAGTTTAACGGACTGAGAGGCCCCTATTTGCTTAATTTTATTATAATTAAGCATGATTATTATGGAATAAGGGCCTCTCAGTCCTCTAAGAGCTAAAAAATGCTGTCTTTTATGAAAATAAGGGCCTTGGAGTCCGCTATATTCTCGACAAACACAAAATTCAATTCCAGACAGACACTACCTACCAACCATCACCTCCTTACAATAGGTCACTGCCCCAAAAATGACTTATCGCGACAAGGAGAGCATATAAATAAAAAATGTCCCTCTATTTGGTATAAATAGAGGGCTTGTTTTTTGGAGACTTTAATAAAAGATACTGAAAAGGTGTGAATAGCATGCAAGAAGTTTTATTAGCGATATTAGCGGGATTAATTGTTGGTTTTTTATTTGCCTTAATTAAACTACCCATTCCAGCACCCCCAGCGCTACCAGGGATTGCCGGAATCGTCGGGATATATTTAGGTTACAAATTATTTCAGTGGATACTACCGTATTTTAGTGGATAGTCAAAAATGAAGTAAGTTGAGGGGGATTCTCATGCCGTACGTACAAGGTCGTTTTCAGTCGCCGATATACTACGAAACGATAGGCGAAGGGCTTCCGATCGTATTCATCCATCCACCGGGAATGGGGCTGGTGACCTTCGATAAGCAAAGGGAGTTAGCGAAACATTTCCAATTAATCTTTTTCGATATTAGAGGGAATGGGAAAAGTGGAGCAGGGAGTGAAAGAATCACAATGTCCCTGCTCGCAGAAGATATTATTCGTATTTTAGACGATCTCAACGTTAAAAAGGCAGTGATATTAGGGTATTCTAATGGCGGTTCGCTCGCACAAGAAGTGGCCATCTCCTATCCTGAACGAACGTTAGCAGTAATGATGAGCGGTTCTTTTCCTGAAGTGAACAGCTTTTTATTAAGAAACGAATTTCGGCTTGGCCTTCTCGTTACTCGCTTAAAAGGGATCAACTTTTTAGCGAATGTACTTGCGATGGCACACGCTAAAAAACCAGAAACGGCGTTTAGAGAGAAAATGGCAGCTTATTTTGCTCATGCTAATCCTCATATCACCTATCAACTTTATAACGAGGGCTTACATTATCGGTCGACAAACCGGCTAAGCGAAATTCAAGTACCCGTTCTCGTCATTTATGGGCGATTATCGTTTTATCTCCATCACTATGCAAAAATGTTTATGGAGCGACTGAAAGATGTTGAAATCGTTACAGTCGATAAAGCCACGCATCAAATTCCTACGAAGCACGCACCGGAATTTAACCGGATCGTTGTTGATTTTTTAAAGAGAAAAGTTCAGCTTTAATTCTTAAGCAGGCGAAGGCCATTCAATATAACGAGAATTGTACTGCCTTCATGTCCTATCACCCCGAGCGGTAAAGAAACGTGTTGCATGAAGTTTCCAACGATAAGTAAAAGAATGACAGCAATTGAAAAGATGATATTTTGCATGACAATTCGATTTAATCGTTTGGAAAGTTGAATGGCTTTTGTAATTTTTGCTAGATTATTTTTAACGAGTACGATATCAGCTGTTTCAATGGCAGCATCTGATCCTGCTCCCATAGCAATCCCAATGTTTGCTCTTGCTAGGGCTGGAGCATCATTGATCCCATCTCCAACCATCGCTACTTTTTGATACTGTTTTTTTAACTTTTCGATTTCAATTACTTTTTCTTCTGGAAGGCAATTCGCTGAATAACCATCGAGTTCAACTTTTGAAGCGATCTTTTTTGCTGTTTTTTCATGGTCGCCAGTAATCATATACGCAGCGATACCTTCGTTTTTGATATTTTTGATCGCATCGATGGCTACGTCACGGATTGTATCTTCAATAGCAAATACAGCAATTACTTCGTCCTGATTTTCTTTTCCGACAAAAACAAGTGTCTGCCCTAATTCACTCATCCCCGCAGCTATTTCTTGAAAAGCTTCGCCTTCAAATGAAAAAAAGTCAGGTTTGCCAATTTTCCACACTTCACCGTCTACTGTACCAATAATCCCCCAACCACTTTTATTCTCAATGAAATCTGGCTTAATGGGTTCGATTCCTTGTTGTTTACAGTACGTAACAATAGCTCTTGCTAATGGGTGAGAAGATTGGTTTTCAATAGCACAAATGGCATGGAGTAAATCGTTTTCATTAAATTCAGGGTGAATATATACATTCGTCACAATAGGTGTACCGTTTGTAATTGTGCCTGTTTTGTCTAGAGCAATGGCGTTAATGTGAGCGAGTTGCTCAAGGTGTACGCCTCCTTTAAAGAGAATGCCTTGCCTCGCTCCATTCGATATCGCTGAAAGTGTAGCAGGCATAACGGAAGCCACCAATGCACAGGGAGAGGCCACAACGAGCAAAACCATAGCACGGTAAAAACTTTCATGCCAACTCCACCCGAGTAAAAAATAAGGGAGAAACATCATTAGCGTTACGAAAATTAGTACAATCTTCACATAAGGCCCTTCAAACTTTTCAATGGTTTGTTGAGAAGGTGATTTTTCATCTTTAGCTGTTTGTACGAGGGTGATAATTTTCTGGAACAACGTATCTTCAGCAGGCTTTGTAACCGACACATCAATCATTCCTGAAAGGTTGACGGTTCCAGTAAAAACCTCCTCACTTACTTGTTTTGTGATTGGCAATGATTCACCCGTTAGAGCCGACTCGTCGATCGTGGTTCTTCCTGTAAAAATAACCCCATCTGTTGAAATGCGCTCACCAGGCTTAACGCGAACGAGGTCACCTATTCTTAATTCGGACACAGCTACAGTCTTTTCCATTCCATCTTTTAATAGGGTAGCTTCTTCGGGTTGCATGTTCATAAGCGCAGAAATTTCTTGGTGGCTTTTATTCATCGTGTACGTTTCCAAGGCACCACTTAACGCAAATATAAAGATGAGAATGGCCCCTTCCATCCAATAACCGATCGTTGCTGCACCAATCGCAGCGAGTATCATTAAAATTTCAACAGAGAACTTTCGCTCGTTAATAAATTCCTCAATACCTTCTTTTGCTTTATAAAAACCACCAATGAGATAGGCACTGATAAAAATACTAACTGTCAAAAAAGCGGGGCTTGCTGAAAGGTCTAAAATCCAAGCGATCACAATAAGAATTCCACTGGCCAGTGCTAGAAGGAGTTGTCGGTGTTCTACCCATTTTCTTAGCAAAATCATTTCCTCCTTAATAGTTAATTGAGAAATACAATCAACATCAATTGGCTGCTAAAACAACGAAAGCTGCCACCAAAGGGTGACAGCAGACTTCAACAACGATTAAAAACCGTTATAAAGTTAGAAACGTTATAAATTATTCACTCATCTTTTTTATACTTATTATAATTCAATCATACTATATCTGGAAAAAAATATATAGGTAAATCTAAAAATGGGCTCAAAGTAATCCAGAAAAGATAGTAGCAAATCGTTCTTTTCCTTTTTGGAATATGGAACGTTGGTTATATTGTTTGAGAGTAAGTCTTTCGGAAATAGATATATCATATTCAACTTCTTCATTAACGTTTTGAATGAAGGAACTATCGTAAATCAAGCAATTAATTTCATGGTCAATATGAAAGCTGCGTTTGTCAAAGTTAGCAGTACCAATATCACAGATTTCGTCGTCTATAATAAGGATTTTTGCATGGTAAAAGCCTCTATAGTATTGATAAATATCGACACCGACATCAAGTAAGTCTTTAAAATAAGGGTAAGATGCTTCTTTTACTAAAGGATGATCTGCTTTTTTAGGTACAATTAAACGAACGTTAACTCCACGTTTTGCAGCATTAATTAATTCGCCTTGCAGTGCCATACCCGGGATAAAATAAGGTGTCCCAATGGTTACTTTATTTTCAGCCTGGCGAATAAGCTCAGCAAATGTATCTTCAAGATAAACTCCGTCCGTTGGCAAAATACGAAGTGCAACATTTCCTTTTACTAAAGGTGGATACAAACAATCTCGTGAGATTTTTTCCTTTGTTGCGGCATGCCAATCTTCATAAAACTGTTCCTGTAAATCCTGAACGCCGTCTCCATCTAACCTCAGATGGAAGTCACGCCAGTTGCCAAACTTAGGATCCCTCCCTAAATATTCATCTCCTACATTATATCCACCAACATAACCAATCTTGCCATCGATAACCGTAATTTTTCGGTGGTTCCGTCGATTAAGGGTAAAAAATAAATATGGAAATTTTACGGGATGAGAATAAGAAAAAGACACCCCGGCTTTTTTGAGTTTTTTTAAGGAGCTTCCTTTAATGTCACCGCCGATCCGGTCAACGAGCAGACGTACTTTTACCCCTTCTTTTGCTTTATCCATTAATAATGACATCATTTTCTTGCTGATATTGTCATCCTTTATAATGTAGAATAATATATGAATATGGTTGGAGGCTTGTTTAATATCTTGAAAGAGGTGATCGAATAAGTCATCGCCAGTTGTAAGTAAGTTAACGTTGCTGTAGCGCATTTCTTGATGAAAGCGCTTTGCTTCTTTTCTTTGTTTTTTGAGGCCAAATTTAAAGTCTAATCTAAGTAATATTGCAATAAGTATAATAATGCTCACTATAATTAAAAAAAGTGCCATATAAACCTCCTAAGTATTTAGTATTATTAAACTTTTTATAATGTTAGGTTGAGCTTCTTTCCGCTTTTCTAATGTTTAGCTGCTTGCCATCGACTCACTTGTTGGTCGCCATATACCCTTTATCTTATAAGGAGGACTTCAGTCCATACGTCGCTGAGCAAGATGCTTTCTCTTTTCTTTTTAGTATTTACCAAATTGGGCTTGTTTTAAGATGGAAGTAATATCCTGAAAAATTTTTTTGTAAATTTGGTCGACTGAATGCTCATTCATGAGTAAAATGTGTTATAATGTTGAAAACGAATTCAATTTTCAGAAATTTATCTATTGTTATTATCTTTTAAGGATTGAAATAGGAAGGGGATTTATTATGGGTGTATTTAAGATAGTTAATCTTGTACTGCTAATTATCGTTGCAAGTTATGCAATCTATCTATTTGCTAATCTAGTATTCACTCGCTATCAGTACATTAAGCTCGGAAAGAAAGAAGAGTTTGACAGAGATTTCAAAGAACGCTTTCGAGGTGTTTTAGTAAATGTAATTGGTCAGCGCAAGATGTTTAAAGATGTTAAAAGTGGGATTATGCATTTAATCATGTTCTATGGATTTTTCATTATCCAAGTCGGATTAATTGAAATCATTATTAAAGGATTTATCGAAGGTTATCAGTATCCAATAGGTGCCTTGCACAAACCATTCCATGCGATGCAGGAGTGGACGGCATTCCTTATGACTGTTGCCATTCTTTATGCTTGCTACCGTCGTTACGGGGAAAAGCTAAACCGATTACAATGGAAAAAAGATGGAAAAGCTCTTTTTGTATATATCGCATTGTCTACATTGTCGGCAACAATTCTGTTAACGCTTGGTTTCGAAAGAATTATGTTTGGTTATGAAGCAAACTTCGCGTATGCTCCTTTTTCTAGTCTAATTGCAACTGCTTTAGCTGGGATTGGAACAACAGCGGGAACGGTTTTATTCTATGCTTCTTGGTGGGTTCACTTAGTTACGGTTCTAACATTCATGGTATTCGTACCACAGTCTAAACAAGCACACGAAGTGTTTGCGATGTTCAATGTATTCTTCAAAAAAGGTGGTCCGGTTGGAAGACTGAAGCCAATTAACTTTGAAGAAGAAGATGTAGAAGTGTTTGGTGTTGGTAAAGTAGAAGACTTCACTCAACAGCAGTTACTCGACCTTTATGCCTGTGTGGAGTGCGGACGCTGTACGAATATGTGTCCAGCAACAGGAACTGGAAAGATGCTCTCGCCAATGGACTTAATGATCAAAGTTCGTGATCATTTAACAGAAAAAGGTGCAGCTGTAACATCTCGTACACCTTGGTTACCTGCTTTTGCATTTAGCCATACAACAGGAAACCAAATGGCTGCTCAAGCAGCTGGAGGCCAAGAAGTTGCGGCTGGTTATGATGTTAACTTAATTGGTGATGTCATTACGGAAGAAGAACTTTGGGCCTGTACTTCATGTCGTAACTGTGAAGACCAATGTCCAGTTATGAATGAACACGTTGATAAAATCATTGATATGCGTCGTTACCTTGTCTTAACTGAAGGGAAAATGCCAGCTGAAGCGCAGCGTGCTATTTCTAACATTGAACGTCAAGGAAACCCTTGGGGAATTAACCGTAAAGAGCGTGAAAACTGGCGTGACGGACGTGATGATATTCACGTACCAACAGTCAAAGAAATGCAAAAAGCTGGTGAAGAATTCGAATATCTATTCTTCGTTGGTTCAATGGGATCTTACGATAAGCGTAGCCAAAAAATTGCTCAATCATTCGCGAAAGTATTAAATGAAGCTGGAGTGAAATTCGCAATTATCGGAAGTAAAGAAAAGAACTCGGGTGATACGCCTCGTCGTATTGGTAACGAATTCTTATTCCAAGAGCTTGCCCAAGCGAATATTGAAATGTTCCAAAAGTTTGAAGTGAAAAAGATTGTAACTATCGATCCGCATGCTTACAATACAATTAAAAATGAGTACCCTGATTTTGGTTTAGAAGGTGTAGAAGTGTATCACCATACAGAGCTTCTAGCGCAACTGATCAAAGAAGGGAAAATTACACCGAAATATGAAGTCAATGAAACGGTCGTTTACCATGACTCCTGTTACCTAGGACGCTACAATGATGTATATAGTCCGCAACGAGAAATCTTAGAAGCGGTCCCTGGAGTGAAGGTTGTCGAGATGGAACGTAATCGTCAAGACGGCATGTGCTGTGGTGCTGGTGGAGGTATGATGTGGACAGAAGATCATTCTGGACAACGTATTAACATCGCCCGTACAGAGCAAGCACTAGAAGTAAATCCGAGCGTGATCGGTAGTGCATGTCCTTACTGCTTAACGATGTTAAGTGATGGAACGAAAGCGAAAGAAGTAGAAGATACAGTAAAAACAATGGATCTTGCAGAAATTTTAGAAAAATCTATTGTGAAGCAAGAAGAAAAAGTCGTACAATAAGAATATAAGAGTCGAGGCTGCCTTTTTTAAGTCAGCCTCGCACTTATAAATTAAATAGTGAATACTTTATTAATATAGCTAGTTGAAAGCGTAAACATTGTCAATCTATGTCTTTTTATAGTGAATTATTTTTTTTGAATAATAGTCGAGCGAACGCTCGGTCGAAATGAGGGGGAAACATACAATGTCAGCAACTGTTATTGTTGGGGGAGCAAGAACACCATTTGGAAAGTTCGGTGGTGGATTATCTTCTTTAACGGCAAGTCAACTTGGTGGAATTGCGATTAAAGAAGCATTACGTCGTGCCAATGTAGATCCTAACGAAGTGCAAGAATTGATCATGGGAAATGTTCTTCAAGGAGGGCAAGGACAAATTCCTTCTCGCCAAGCAAGTGATTATGCAGGACTGCCATGGCATGTTCACACGGAAACGATTAACAAAGTATGTGCATCTGGTTTGCGAAGTGTCACAATGGCCGACCAAATCATCCGTGCGAACGATGCAGATGTGATCGTAGCAGGTGGAATGGAATCGATGAGTAATGCTCCATATTTTATTCCAAATGCACGTTGGGGAATGCGCATGGGTGATAGCAAAGCAGTCGATTTAATGGTACATGATGGTTTAACTTGCTCATTTAACAAAGTTCACATGGGCACCTACGGAAACTCAGTGGCAGAGGAACTTGGTCTTACACGTGAAGCACAAGATACTTGGGCATGCAGAAGTCATGAGCGAGCGCTCGCTTCGATTGAAGAAGGAAAGTTTGCTGAAGAAATCGTTCCGGTTGAAGTTCCGCAACGAAAAGGGGATCCAATTGTCGTTTCACAAGATGAGGCACCGCGTGCTGGAACATCTGTTGAAGGATTAAGTAAGTTAAAACCTGTATTTGGGAAAGAAGGATCCATTACAGCAGGGAATGCTCCTGGCGTGAATGATGGTGCTGGTGCAGTAGTCCTCATGTCTGAAGACCGTGCGAAGCAAGAAGGAAAAGAAGTGTTAGCGAAAATTATCGGTCATGCAGCGATTTCGATCGAACCAAAAGATTTCCCGAAAACACCAGGATTAGTCATTAATAAATTACTAGAGAAAACAGGGAAAACATTAGAAGAAATCGACTTATACGAAGTAAATGAAGCTTTTGCAGCCGTAGCACTTGCGAGTAACCAGTTAGCTGGATTAGATCCTGAAAAAGTAAATGTAAACGGTGGCGCTGTTGCCCTTGGACACCCAATTGGTGCAAGTGGCACACGTATTATCTTAACCCTAGCCTACGAACTGAAACGTCGTGGCGGCGGAATTGGAATTGCCTCCATTTGTAGCGGCGGCGGCCAAGGCGACGCCATCATGATCCAAGTTTAATAGAAAAGCGGAAGCGGTCGTTCAGCGTCGTAAGAACTGGAGCTCCTCCGCATGACAGCTAAAACTACCTTGTATTCTAGGAATCAAGTACCCGATCTATTTTAGCGGACTCAGAAGACGCTATTTCTACAAAAAACAGCAATTTTAAGCACTTAGCGGACTGAGAGGCCCTTATTTGCTTAAAATGGCCCATATAAGCTAGGAAAACTAATAAATAACGGCCTCAGAGTCCGTTACCATAAGAAAAAAGCGGCTTTTACCGAATATAAAGGCCTGTGTGTCCGCTAAATTCGGTACTCGTGCTTCTCCCGCCTCTAAGGAAGAAACTTATGAATGTCAAGAGAAGTGCAAAGTCCACGAAAGGCTTTTTTCACAATAGCAAGCTAAACTAAATTCTTTTGAAATTAAATAGTCAGATTGGAGAGATGAAACAATGACAGTTCAAACAGTAATGGTAATTGGTGCAGGACAAATGGGATCAGGGATCGTTCAAGTTCATGCAATGGCTGGAGTTCAAGTGTTTATGCATGACTTAAAGGCTGAATTCGTTGAAAGAGGAATGAACACAATTAAGAAAAACCTAGATCGCCAAGTAGAAAAAGGCAGAATGACAGAAGACGAGCGTAACGCAATCCTTGCACGCATTACGCCTTCAACAGATCTACAAAATGCAGCAAAAGTAGATTTAGTGATCGAAGCTGCGGTTGAAAACATGGAAATTAAGCAAAAGATCTTCAGTGAATTAGATCAAATTGCACCTGAACATACGATTTTAGCAACCAATACATCATCATTACCGATTACAGAAATTGCAGCAGTAACAAATCGTCCAGAAAAAGTAATTGGTATGCACTTTATGAACCCAGTACCTGTTATGAAACTAGTTGAAATTATTCGTGGTCTAGCAACAACGGATGAGGTTTACGGTGTCATCGAAGATCTTTCTCGTCAATTAGGTAAAATCCCGGTTGAGGTTAACGACTTCCCTGGATTTGTTTCAAACCGTATTTTAATGCCAATGATCAATGAAGCAATCTATACGGTATTTGAAGGAGTAGCAACTCCGGAAGCCGTTGACGAAGTTATGAAATTAGGTATGAACCACCCGATGGGACCTTTAACACTCGCTGACTTTATTGGTTTAGATACTTGCCTATACATCATGGAAACATTACATGAAGGCTTTGGTGACGATAAATACCGTCCGTGTCCATTACTTCGCAAATACGTGAAGGCTGGATGGCTTGGTAAGAAATCTGGTCGCGGCTTCTATGTCTACAACTAAGACTTTTTAATAGTGGAGTGATAAAAAATGAATTTACGTTTTACAGAAGAACAAGAAATGATGAGAAAAATGGTTCGCGATTTTGCAAACGAACAAATTACTCCTTTTATTGAAGAAATGGAAGAAAATGATACATTTCCTCGCCAGATTGTAGACCAAATGGGTGAGCTTGGTTTAATGGGAATTCCAATTCCTGAAGAGTTTGGCGGAGCAGGAATGGATTTTACTTCTTATATTATTGCGATTAATGAGCTGTCAAAAGTAAGTGCAACAGTTGGGGTTATTTTATCGGTACACACTTCGGTTGGTACAAACCCGATTCTTTACTTTGGTACAGAAGAGCAAAAACAAAAATATGTCCCCAAATTAGCGTCAGGTGAATTTTTAGGAGCATTTGGTTTAACAGAACCAAGCGCTGGATCTGATGCAGGAAGTTTAAAAACATCAGCGGTAAAAAAAGGTGATCATTACGTTTTAAATGGCTCTAAAGTTTTTATTACAAATGGTGGAGAAGCTGATACGTATGTGGTCTTCGCCTCAACGAACCAAGAAGCAGGCTCGCGTGGAATTTCTGCATTTATCGTTGAAAAAGATACACCTGGATTTACAGTAGGGAAGAAAGAAAAGAAAATGGGTCTTCACGGGTCAAATACGGTTATGCTTATGTTTGAAGATGCGATCGTACCAGCAGGAAATCTACTTGGTCAAGAAGGCGAAGGGTTTAAGATCGCGATGTCTAATTTAGACAATGGCCGTATTGGAATTGCAGCGCAAGCTTTAGGCATTGCAGAAGCCGCTTTAGAAGCAGCGACGAATTATGCGAAAGAGCGTAAACAATTTGGCCGAGCGATTGGGACTCAACAAGGTCTAGGCTTTAAATTAGCGGATATGGCGACAAAAGTTGAAGCAGCAAAACTATTAGTCTATCAAGCAGCTAATCTAAAAGACCGTGGTCTAAAATGTGGTCAACAAGCTTCCATGGCAAAACTGTTTGCATCACGTACGGCAGTAGAAGTTGCGATTGAGGCGGTTCAAGTATTCGGCGGCTACGGTTACACGAAAGAATACCCAGTGGAGCGTTTCTTCCGAGATGCAAAAGTAACTGAAATCTATGAAGGTACAAGTGAAATTCAGAAGATGGTAATTAACAAGTATTTGATGGCTGATTAATTAAAGCCTGTTAATAAAAACGAAAAAAATGACGATCGTCAATAAGTTTGAGAACTAAAAACCAAAAACAAAGGGAGAGATAACAATGAACTTTCAATTAACAGAAGAACAAGAAATGCTGAGAAAAATGATTAGAGATTTCGCTGAAAACGAAGTAGGTCCAACGGCTGAAGAGCGTGATGAAGAAGAGCGTTTTGACCGTGCTATTTTTGATAAAATGGCTGAGCTAGGTCTTACAGGGATCCCGTTCCCGGAAGAGTACGGCGGAATTGGAGCCGACTATGTAAGTTACGCTATCGCTGTTGAAGAGCTTTCACGAGTATGTGCTTCGACAGGTGTTACACTATCAGCACACGTTTCACTTTGCAGCTGGCCAATCTACAAGTTCGGAACAGAAGAGCAAAAACAAAAATATTTACGTGCATTAGCTGAAGGGTGCAGTATCGGTGCTTACGGTTTAACAGAGCCAGGTGCAGGTTCTGACGTAGCGAGCATGAAAACATCAGCAAAAGAAGATGGCGACCATTACGTTTTAAATGGCTCTAAAATCTTCATTACAAACGGTGGAGTTGCAGACATTTATGTTGTTTTTGCTGTAACAGATGCAGATAAAAAGCACAAAGGAATTACAGCATTTATCGTAGAAAGCGACATGCCAGGATTTTCAGTAGGGAAGAAAGAAAAGAAACTAGGAATTCGTTCATCGCCTACAGCTGAGATCATCTTTGAAGATTTACGTGTACCAAAAGAAAACATTCTTGGTAAAGAGGGCGAAGGATTTAAGGTTGCCATGATGACACTAGATGGCGGGCGTAACGGTATCGCTGCTCAAGCATTAGGAATTGCACAAGGTGCATTAGATGCTGCTATCGGCTATGCGAAAGAGCGTAAACAATTTGGTAAATCAATCGGAGCACAACAAGGGATTGGCTTCAAACTAGCAGATATGGCTACAAAAATTGAAGCGGCTCGCCTACTAACGTATCAAGCGGCTTGGCAAAAAAGTGAAGGAATTCCAAACGCGCTAGAGGCTGCGATGTCAAAACTATTCGCTGGAGACATTGCAATGGAAGTGACAGTAGAAGCTGTTCAAGTGTTCGGTGGATACGGTTATACAAAAGATTACCCAGTAGAGCGCTACATGCGTGATGCGAAAATTACGCAAATCTACGAGGGAACGAACGAAATCCAACGTCTCGTTATCTCAAAAATGCTTCTAGCAGACTAATTCATTCTATAGAAAAAGAGAGACGGGTAGCAGGTACCTTTAACAGAGTACAGTACTAAAGGTACCTGCTACCGGAATAAAGTGAGGTGTCTTATATTGCGAAAAAAGAAAGTGCCTTCGATGGTAAAGGATCAACAGCTCATTAAAAAGCGACGTGAGCAAATGATCAAAGGTGCAGTTAACTTATTTAAAGAGAAGGGCTTTCACAGAACGACCACTCGAGAAATAGCAAAAGAGTCAGGGTTCAGTATTGGGACACTTTACGAATACATTGGTTCAAAGGAAGATGTTCTATATCTTGTCTGTGATGCGATTTATGAGGAAGTTCGTGATCGCCTGAAACAATATTTAGATAATGACAGCTCAGGAATTGACAGGCTCAAACAAGCCATTGCTTCTTATTTTAAAGTCGTTGACGAAATGAAAGACGAAGTACTTGTCATGTACCAAGAAGCTAAATCGTTACCAAAAGAAGCGTTACCATATGTTCTTCAAAAAGAAAATGAAATGACCGAAATGATCGAATCGATCGTTCGAGACTGTGTTGATGACGGCCTGCTCGATTTAGAGGAAGAAGCGGAAATCAAGCTAGTAGCTCATAACATTCTTGTTCAAGGACATATGTGGACGTTTAGACGCTGGGTATTGAAAAAGCAATTTACATTAGAACAATATACAGAGCTTCAAATAGAACATATTTTAAAAGGCATTATTAAATAACCATCAGCAATGTAGAGAAGAAAGGGTGGAATTAAGTATGCAAACGGTTGAAATTTATCGTCCAAAAAATGCAGTACGCTTTGTTACAGCTTCAAGTTTATTCGATGGACACGATGCTTCGATTAATATTATGAGACGTATTATTCAAGCAAGTGGGGCAGAGGTAATTCACTTAGGTCATAACCGTTCGGTTGAAGAGGTAGTTGAAGCGGCTATTCAAGAAGATGTACAAGGGATCGCCATCTCGTCTTACCAAGGCGGCCACATGGAATATTTCAAATACATGTATGACTTACTGCAAGAAAAAGGTGCAGGCCACATTCGAATTTACGGCGGCGGTGGTGGAGTAATCACACCTCCAGAAATTAAAGAATTACATGAGTATGGAATTTCGCGTATCTTCTCCCCGGAAGACGGCCGTCAACATGGTCTTCAAGGAATGATAAACGGAATGCTTGAAGATTGTGACTTCCCAACAGTACGTGACCTTTCGGATGAAGTCGATCAACTAAAAGAAAAAAATGCTCGTGCAGTTGCAAGACTGATCTCTCTAGCAGAGCAACAAGCAATAGGCTTAAATGAAGCTGCAGCAACAGCAGAAAAAACATTAAATGAACTAAAGCAAATCACGCAAAACGTTCCTGTCCTTGGTATTACAGGAACAGGTGGAGCCGGTAAAAGTTCATTAACAGACGAAATCGTTCGTCGTTTTCTAAATGAATTCCCAGAGAAAACGATCGCTATCCTTTCCATCGACCCTACAAAACAAAAAACGGGTGGAGCTCTACTAGGTGACCGTATTCGTATGAATTCCATTAACACGCCACGTGTGTTCATGCGTAGCTTAGCAACAAGAAGCTCAAGAAGTGAGATTTCTGAAAGCATTCAAGATGCAATTAACGTAGCAAAAGCAGCAGGATATGATCTTGTAATCGTTGAGACGAGCGGAATTGGTCAAGGGGATGCAGAAATTACAGAGGTTTCTGATGTAGCGATGTACGTGATGACAAGTGAGTTCGGTGCGCCTACACAGCTTGAAAAAATCGATATGATCGATTTTGCCGACCTTATCGCGATCAATAAATTTGAACGTAAAGGTTCAGAAGATGCGCTTCGCCACGTGCGTAAACAATACCAACGCAGCCGTAACTTATTCGATCAAGACTTAGAAAGCATGCCTGTATACGGTACAATCGCAAGCCAATTCAATGACATTGGTACAAACACATTATTTAAAGCGATCGTTGATACGTTAAATAAAAAGTGTGGAACAGATTGGGTAACAAACATTGAAACAAGTAAAGATGTGGTGAAGGATAACTTAATCATTCCACCGGACAGAACACACTACTTACGTGAAATCGTACAATCGATTCGTGAGTATAAAAAAGTAACAGAAGAGCAAGTTGAAATTGCTCGCAAGTTATTCCAAATTACAGGAACAATCTCAGCTCTTCAAGAAGTAGGAAATGCAGACGAGAGCGTTATCACTCAACTCGAGCAAACGAAATCGCATTACGAAAACAAGCTTGATCCACAAGCAAGAGCAATTCTTGATAACTGGGAAGGTTTGAAAGAAAAATATTCTGGAGACTCTTTCGTTACGAAAATTCGTGACAAAGAAATTGTGACAGAACTGACAACAGAAAGCTTATCTGGATTAAAAATTCCTAAAGTAGCTCTACCTAAGTTTAAAGACTGGGGCGAAATTTTAAATTGGTCCATGAAGGAAAACGTTCCTGGTTCATTCCCTTACACGGCTGGAGTATTCCCATTCAAACGCAAAGGAGAAGATCCGAAGCGTCAGTTTGCTGGTGAAGGTACACCAGAACGTACAAACCGCCGTTTCCACTACTTATCAAAAGACGATGATGCTAAACGTCTAAGTACAGCATTTGACTCTGTTACTTTATATGGGGAAGACCCAGATTACCGTCCAGATATTTACGGTAAAGTCGGTGAGAGTGGCGTAAGCATTTGTACATTAGATGATATGAAGAAACTATATGCTGGCTTTGACCTATGCGCGCCATCAACATCTGTTTCAATGACAATTAATGGTCCAGCGCCGATCATTCTAGCAATGTTTATGAATACAGCAATTGAGCAGCAATTACAAAAGTTTGAAGAAGAAAAAGGTAGAAAAGCAACAGCAGAAGAAGTAGCTCAAGTGAAGGAATATACACTTCAAACGGTTCGTGGTACCGTTCAAGCTGATATTTTAAAAGAAGACCAAGGACAAAACACGTGTATTTTCTCAACCGAGTTTGCTCTTCGTATGATGGGTGACATTCAACAATATTTCATCGATCAAAGAGTAAGAAACTACTATTCAGTATCGATCTCAGGCTATCACATTGCTGAAGCTGGAGCGAACCCAATCAGTCAGCTTGCATTTACACTAGCTAACGGCTTCACGTACGTGGAGTACTACTTAAGCCGCGGTATGAACATTGACGATTTTGCTCCAAACCTATCATTCTTCTTCAGTAACGGTTTAGATCCTGAATATACAGTAATCGGCCGTGTCGCTCGTCGTATTTGGGCAACAGTTATGAAGAAAAAATATGAGGCGAATGAGCGCAGCCAGAAGTTAAAGTATCACATCCAAACTTCAGGTCGTTCATTACATGCTCAAGAAATTGACTTTAATGATATCCGTACTACGCTTCAAGCGTTAATGGCAATCTATGATAACTGTAACTCGTTACACACGAATGCATACGATGAAGCGATCACAACACCAACAGAAGAATCTGTTCGTCGTGCGATGGCTATTCAAATGATCATTACAAAAGAGTTAGGACTTGCGAAAAACGAAAACTCACTTCAAGGTTCATTCATCATTGATGAGCTAACGGACTTAGTGGAAGAAGCAGTACTTCGCGAGTTAGAAAGCATCAATGATCGTGGTGGTGTGTTAGGTGCAATGGAAACACAGTATCAACGTTCAAAAATTCAAGAAGAGTCCATGCATTATGAGATGCTAAAACACACAGGTGAGTTACCGATCATCGGTGTAAACACGTACATTAATCCAAATCAACCAGAAGAAGAAGAGTTTGAAATGGAATTAGCACGTGCAACGAAGGAAGAAAAAGAGCAACAAATTGCGAACTTAAGAGCGTTCCAAGAGAGTCATAAAGACGAATCAGCAGCAGCTTTAAAACGCCTACAAGAAACAGCAATGAGCGGTGGAAACATCTTTGCTGAGTTGATGGAGACAGTTAAAGTAGCAAGTCTTGGCCAAATCACATCTGCATTATATCAAGTCGGTGGCCAATACCGTCGTAACATGTAAGTAGTAGAAATAAACTTCTAAAGGTAATAGAAGCTGACTCAAAGTGTATGCAACAGCGAAGAGCTGACAGACACCGGCGAGTCAGCTTCTTTTTCAGCTTAGAGGCATGTATCTCGTCGTTTAAATATGCGCTCAAGTCCGGCTTCAACGTGTGACTATAGTAGATTGCTCACTAGTAATCGATTAATTGAAATGAACTCATATTGTAATAATAAAGTGGCGCTGGACATACTTTGGACAATATAATCACGAATTCGGACAATAAAATAAAAAATCGGACAATAAACTCTTCGATCCGGACAATAAAATAAGAAATCCGACAATAAAATCACCAATTCGGACAATAAACTAAAACACCAAGCCAGATCACTCTTCGATCTAAGATAAAAAGTCAAGGTACAGTCAATTGAACATCAGTACTCAACAATAAAAGTTACTATAATCAAAAAAAACGGAAAACTGGCAACAATTTTGACAGCAGTCTCATCCATCAGCAAATTGGGACATAAACTGCAATAGAACAATTAACTAAGTCCTCGCGTCAAGTAGTAGATTTTAGAATTTTTTTTAACATTTCTAGCATATTACCTTAAAATATGTTTATAATGAAAAGTATGATTTTTTAACTAGTTAAACTAGAGCATTACATAATAGATGAACGAAATGACAAAGGAGTGCGTGAGTATGAGTATTAGTGCATACAGCCGTGAAGAACTAGACGAACTATCAATGGTTGAAGTGGCATATCATGTTTTAAAAGAAAATAAACAAAAAACTTTTAATTATTTTGACTTACTAAACCGAGTAGTAGAACTAAAAGGTATGTCAGAAGAAGAAAAGAAAAAGCGCATCTCATACCTTTATACAGATTTAAACGTAGACGGCCGATTTATGTGTATTGGCGATAACGAATGGGGCCTTAAGGCGTGGTATCCGATTGAAAAAATTGAAGAAGATATCATTACAGCTAAGCCGCGTAAAAAAGCAAAAACCACTGAAGAAGATGACTTCGAAGTTGATGAAGAGTTCGAGGATTTCGAAGATGAATTTGAAGAAATCGAAGATGAGCTGGATGAATTAGCTGATAACGAAGACAGCGAAGATTTTGAAGAGGAAGATTTAGATGGCTTCTCGGATGATGAAGAGGAAGAGTTTGATGAAGAAGATGAAGAAGCTGCCGAAGAGGACGATGAATTAAGTTAAAAGTCATTCATTGAAAATAGACGAGCTATAAACAAAAGTTAGGAATAAAACATATATAATCTTGACTTTTCTTGTCGAACTAGGTAAAATCATTTTTGGGCTATTGAAGAAGAATTAAATATTCGAATATATATAAACTGTAGTTTAACAAAAGTGAGCGCCCCCTTTTTAGGGAGAAGTCTCACTTTTGTTTTTTTATTGGGTTCTTTCACCAATACAAGGATATACTAACCGACATACAGTTACATATTGAGCCAACCGATGAATGGAATTTATTATTTTTTTTTACAGTGCGTGTTCAAAACGAAGGACCAAAAGATCGGAGAAGTTCGAGGCGGTGCAGTTGCGACTACCACAGCGTATGCTTTTAATACGTGAGGAACACAGCAACAAACCAACAAGCTTCCACAGGATGTGTTGACTTCGATGTTCCCACAGGACGTGGGGTTAGTCGAAGATCCATTTTCTCAGAGATTTTCCCGGACTTTTTGAACATCCTCTAACAGATAAATATTTTTCAAAAGGGGTAGATGAGATTGAGTACGAAGTATATTTTTGTTACCGGAGGCGTTGTTTCTTCATTAGGAAAAGGAATAACAGCTGCTTCCCTAGGACGTTTATTAAAAAATCGAGGGGTAAAAGTAACGATTCAAAAATTTGACCCTTATATTAACGTGGACCCAGGAACAATGAGCCCATATCAGCACGGGGAAGTGTTTGTAACCGATGATGGAGCGGAAACAGATCTAGATTTAGGTCACTATGAGCGTTTTATCGATATTAACTTAAGCCAAAACAGTAACGTGACAACGGGTAAAATTTACTCAACTGTTATTAAAAAAGAACGCCGCGGAGATTACCTAGGCGGAACAGTACAAGTTATTCCACATGTTACGAACGAAATCAAAGAGCGTGTATTCCGTGCCGCTCGTGAAACAAAAGCAGATGTTGTTATTACAGAGATCGGTGGTACTGTAGGTGATATCGAGAGCTTACCGTTCCTTGAGGCGATCCGTCAAATTAAAAGTGACGTTGGCGTAAACAATGTTATGTATGTTCACTGTACGTTAATTCCTTACTTAGCAGCTGCTGGCGAAATGAAGTCGAAGCCGACACAACATAGTGTAAAAGAACTTCGCAGTCTAGGAATTCAGCCGAACGTTATTGTTGTTCGTACAGAGAAGCCAGTACCTCAAGATATGAAAGAAAAAATTGCGTTATTCTGTGATATCGATAAAAATGCGGTCATTGAAGCACGCGATGCAGAAACATTATATCAAGTACCATTAGACCTTCAAGCTCAAGACTTAGATGATATTGTATGTAACTATTTAGGTCTGCAATGCGGCGATGCGGACATGGTCGAGTGGCAGGCACTTGTCAATAAAGTACAAAACCTCTCAAAGAAAACGAAGATCGCCCTTGTTGGTAAATATGTTGCGTTACCGGATGCATATTTATCAGTTGCAGAAGCGCTTCGCCATGCAGGGTACGCATTCGATTCAGATATTGAAATCAAATGGATAAATTCTGAAGAAGTAACACCTGAGAACGTGAAAGAATTACTTGGAGATGCTGACGGGATTTTAATTCCTGGTGGATTTGGGGACCGCGGTGTTGAAGGTAAAATTGCAGCGCTTCAATTTGCAAGGGAAAACAAAGTTCCTATGTTAGGAATTTGCCTAGGAATGCAATTAGCATCAATCGAATTTGCACGCAACGTCCTCGGATTAGAAGGTGCAAACTCAGCTGAGCTAAATCCAGAAACAAACTATCCGATCATTGATCTTTTACCAGAGCAAAAAGATGTTGAAGATATGGGCGGAACGTTACGTCTAGGATTGTATCCTTGTAAATTAGTGGAAGGCAGTGTCGCTCACCAAGCATACGAAGAGCAAGTGGTTTACGAGCGTCACCGTCACCGTTACGAGTTCAATAATGAGTACCGTCAACAAATGGAAGAAAAAGGTTTTGTTTTCTCTGGGACGAGCCCAGATGGCCGTTTAGTAGAGATCGTTGAAATCCAAGACCATCCGTTTTACGTAGCATCTCAGTTCCACCCAGAATTTGTTTCAAGACCAACAAGACCACAACCGTTATTCCGTGAATTTATTAACGCCTCATTAAATAAAGGCGCTGTTGTAAAAGAAACGACTTCAAACGGTGCAGTTTAAGAGCTGAATTAAGCTGAATTTTATATAAAAGCAAAAAAACGAGTAAGATCCGTGCGATCTACTCGTTTTTTTCTATTTTTTTGATGTGAATGCGGTTTGGTGGCGAAGTAGCGTATAGTTATCAGCGAAATCGTACCAGATATCGGCGTAACTTTTAAAATATCGGCGGAACAGGAGCGGATATCGGCACAACTTTGAATATATCGGCGAAACTACACCAGATATCGGCGAAACGTCAAATAGGTAGGTTGCTCATGTATTCTATATAACGACATGCCGTCAGCACAAATATTGCTTACTCTATAAACGCATCTAGAACGTTCCTCAACAACAAACAATCACTCATACTCAGCTAAAATATCTGTGGTTGTTAAGTGAAGGCAATGAAAGACAAACAGCGCAAGAAGAGCTGTCGGCGTTCCAATACGGGAGCCGTCATCGGTAGGAACCATTGGACTGGCTTGTAATTGAAATGTCAGATCGGTTAAAGAATGTAAACCGTTACCATCAACTGGATCTTCTTTTGTTTCGCCTATGACTGCAACAAATAGTTTATTTTTCGCTTTTAAGGCACGGGCTATTTCAAGTGCTGTTTCATCATGGCTGCTAGGTGAGAAGATCAAAACGGTATCTTGATCGTCTAATTCTGGAAAATCCTTCATGCCCTCGATTACTTTTACATTTTCAAAGTTGTCGCTTCCATCTTTAAACTGCGGAATGACACTTTTCATTTCACCTGCAGCAAATAAATAAAGAGAATGTCCGCTAACCACTGATTGGGCCATCATACGGCTGCAATCTTCAATCAATTCCTCGTGTTTTTCTTTTATCGACTTCATTTTTCCGCTTAATTGGGTTGTGAATATTTGTATCATTTTTTAATACTCCTCTAAGTCATTCAAATAATTTTTCTCATTGAATATAACCAAAAAAGAGGAAAATCACAAATTTATAGAGAATATAAATAATTGGATTTAAATGAAAAGAATAAAACCTAAAACATAGATAACAAACAGGAGGGTAAACCATTGCCAAAAAAAATCTTAGTCGTAGACGATCAGTATGGAATTCGTGTGTTATTAAATGAAATTCTTCAAAAAGATGGGTATACAATGTTTCAAGCCGCTAACGGAGTTCAAGCGCTGAAAATCGTGGAAGAGGAAGTACCAGATCTCGTTTTATTAGATATGAAAATTCCTGGAATGGATGGTCTTGAAATACTTAAGCGAGTTAAGGAAATCAAACCTCATGTCGATGTGATGATGATGACAGCGTACGGGGAATTAAATATGATTAATGAGGCCCTTAACTTAGGAGCGATTAATCACTTCGCTAAGCCTTTCGATATTGACGATGTGCGTAATGTCATTAAAGAAAACTTTAAATCAAAAAGTATTGGATAACCAAAGTTATTAGTTCGTGTTCAAAAAGGAGGACAAAAAGATCGGAGAAGTTCGAGATGGTGTAGCTGCGAATACCGGAACGTATGCTTTAATACGTGGGGAACAGAGCGACAACCAACGAGCTTCCACAGATGTGGTAACTTCGATGCTCCCACAGGACGTGAGGGGCTTAGTCGAAGATCGTTTTCTCAGAGATTTTTCCCTGACTTTTTGAACACCGTCTATTAGACAAAAATTCGCCTTAAAGAATTAACACAGTCTCCTTTTTTACAAAAAGCATTGTTATGCTATAATGGGTTACGGTCATATTAAGCTTACCAGTCAAGGAAATGATTAGAATACATACTATTTATTTTGGATATTTTTTTCTCATTAAGGGTATCTTGAAAAAGAATTTACCCGCGTATATCGGTAAGTTAGATGGCTAGATGTAGCTTTAATTTAAGGAGGATGAAGAAATGCCTTTAGTTTCAATGACAGAAATGCTTAATAAAGCAAAGGCTGAGAAGTACGCTGTTGGACAATTTAACTTAAATAACTTGGAGTTTACTCAAGCGATTTTATTAGCAGCTGAAGAAGAAAAATCTCCAGTCATTTGTGGAGTATCTGAAGGTGCTGCTCGCTACATGGGTGGATTCAAAACAGTTGTAAATATGGTGAAATCTTTAATGGAAGAGTACAATGTTACGGTTCCAGTGGCAATTCACTTAGACCATGGATCAAGTTTCGAAAAGTGTGTAGAGGCTATTCACGCTGGATTTACATCGGTTATGATCGATGGCTCTCACCACCCGCTTGAAGAAAACATCGCTATAACGAAACAAGTTGTTGCTGTTGCGCATGCTCTAGGAGTATCTGTAGAAGCTGAACTTGGACGTATCGGTGGTCAAGAAGATGATTTAATCGTTGATGAAGCAGAAGCAGCATACGCGATTCCATCTGAGTGTGAGCAATTAGTTCGTGAAACAGGTGTAGATTGCTTCGCGCCTGCATTAGGTTCAGTTCACGGTCCATATAAAGGTGAGCCTAACTTAGGTTTTGACCGTATGAAAGAAATCGATGAATTAGTTGGTATTCCTCTAGTTCTTCATGGTGGAACAGGTATTCCAACAAAAGATATTCAAAAAGCAATCGAATATGGTCACGCAAAAATCAATGTAAATACAGAAAGCCAAATTTCTTCAGCGAAAGCAGTTCGCGAAGTTTTAGCTGAAAAGCCAGATCTTTATGACCCAAGAAAATTCTTAGGGCCTGCACGTGATGCAATTAAAGAAACGGTTAAAGGCAAAATGCGTGAATTTGGTTCTTCAAATAAAGCATAATACTCATCAGCAAGAGTTAAGGGCAGAATCAAATTTCTGCTTTTAACTCTTCATTATTAATGGTTGAAAAAACGCAATCGATGACAATGGATAGGGGGAGCAAAATGAAATTCTTTATCGATACAGCAAATATTAATGAAATTCGCGAAGCGAATGATCTAGGTATTTTAGCAGGGGTGACGACCAATCCTTCACTTGTTGCTAAAGAAGGTGTTGATTTTCATGAACGTTTACGTGAAATTACAGCAATTGTATCAGGGTCAGTGAGCGCAGAGGTTATTGCGACAGATGCTGCAGGAATGATTGAAGAAGGAAAAGAGCTTGCGGCGATTGCCCCTAATATTACAATTAAAGTCCCGATGACAGTAGACGGACTTAAAGCAGTACATGCTTTTTCTGAGTTGGGAATCAAAACGAATGTGACGCTTATCTTCTCAGCGGTTCAAGCCCTACTTGCTGCTAGAGCAGGTGCTACATATGTTTCTCCATTTCTTGGGCGCTTAGACGATATTGGACACAATGGTTTAGATTTAATCAATCAGATTGCTGAAATTTTTGACGTCCATGGAATTCAAACAGAAATTATTGCTGCATCGATAAGACACCCTGTTCATGTGAGTGAAGCAGCGGCAAGAGGTGCACACATCGGAACGATTCCATATAAAGTAATTCATCAACTCGTTAAGCACCCATTAACGGATCAAGGAATAGAAAAATTTCTAGCCGACTGGGAAAAACAACAAAAGTAAATATAGATAAAGAACAGAAAAAATAGCTGACTCACTCAACCTTAGTGTCAGGCACCCTACTACCGATTACTGATGCTAGACATCTTTATTTTACTGATCAGGTGCGGGAGGGAGCTACACAAATTGAGAGTCGGCTTTTTTCTTTTGTAAGTTACCAAAATGGTATGAAAAAATACTTAAAATTTTAAAAAAAGCCTTTATCGGTTTTGAAATTGGTTATAATGGGAAGTATGTGCATGATAACATGAGCAAAATTATAGGTCATTCACTTTAAAAATGATGAGATTGGATGAGGAAGTGAATCAGTATGGAGAAATTACTTATCGAAGGTGGTTACCCTCTAGAGGGAACAGTACAAATTAGCGGTGCAAAAAATAGTGCTGTAGCCCTGATTCCGGCAGCAATATTAGCTGATTCCACTGTGACGATTGATAACTTACCGAGAATATCAGATGTACAATTATTAGCAGACTTATTAGAAGAAATAGGCGGAAAGGTCGAGCTGAAAGATCATGAGATGATTGTTGACCCTAAAGATATGGTAGCCATGCCTCTGCCTAATGGAAAAGTGAAGAAGCTTCGTGCTTCCTACTATTTAATGGGTGCGATGCTCGGAAAATTTAAAAAAGCAGTGATTGGATTACCGGGTGGTTGTAATCTAGGGCCAAGACCAATTGACCAACATATTAAAGGCTTTGAAGCACTCGGAGCAACCGTAACAAATGAGCAAGGAGCCATTTATTTACGAGCGGATGAACTACGAGGCGCAAAAATTTATTTAGATGTCGTTAGTGTCGGTGCGACAATTAATATTATGTTAGCAGCAGTAAAAGCAAAAGGTCGTACGATTATTGAAAATGCAGCAAAAGAGCCGGAGATTATTGATGTGGCTACATTGCTTAATAGCATGGGTGCTAAAATTAAAGGTGTAGGAACCAACGTCATTCGAATTGACGGTGTAGAAGAATTACATGGTTGCCGCCATTCGATTATACCTGACAGGATTGAAGCAGGAACCTACATGATCATGGCTGCTGCAATTGGGCAAAAAATCTTAATCGATAATATTATTCCATATCACGTCGAGTCGTTAATTGCGAAGCTTCGCGAAATGGGTTTAAAGATCGAGACCAATGACGATCAAGTGTTAATCCACAATTGCCTTGCGAAAACAGGCGTTGATATTAAAACTTTAGTATATCCAGGGTTTCCGACTGATTTACAGCAACCATTCTGCACATTGCTTACTCAAGCAGAAGGAACGAGCATTGTAACAGATACAATTTATAATGCCCGATTTAAGCATATTGATGAATTACGCCGTATGGGGGCTAATGTAAAAGTGGAAGGTCGTTCGGCGATCATCTCTGGACCTACGAAACTTCAAGGTGCAAAAGTTAGAGCAAGTGATTTGCGTGCGGGTGCTGCACTCGTTATTGCCGGGTTATTAGCAGAAGGTGTTACTGAATTAACAGGTCTAGAACATGTAGACCGCGGCTATGAGGACTTAGAGAATAAACTGTTAAACCTAGGTGCTAAAGTTTGGCGTGAAAAAATGTCCGATGAAGAAGTCGAACAAGTAAAAAGTTCATAGATACTTCAATCCTAAAGCTGGAATGTAGTATAGTATAATAGAGATTAATTTTATGGCAGTTTATCGTTAGGAAAGATGCTTGGCTTAAGGCGACTATGGTTGTAAGGTTCTTCAACGTGTCTAACGTTAGGCACGTATTGGCGGCCTCAACATAGCTGCTCGGAGCAGGCAGTTCAGCTTTCCAAACAACTGAATAAAAGGGGAGAATCGATATGGAACGAAGTCTATCAATGGAGCTTGTACGAGTAACAGAAGCTGCAGCCCTTGCGTCTGCACGTTGGATGGGTCGCGGAAAAAAAGATGAGGCAGACGAAGCGGCAACTGGAGCTATGCGTGATGTATTTGACACGATTCCGATGAAAGGAACCGTTGTTATCGGTGAAGGTGAAATGGACGAAGCACCGATGTTATACATAGGTGAAAAGCTAGGGACAGGCTATGGCCCTCGTGTCGATGTTGCTGTAGATCCGTTAGAAGGAACAAATATCGTAGCATCCGGTCAGTGGAATGCACTAGCTGTCATTGCTGTTGCTGATCACGGTTGTTTATTACATGCACCAGACATGTATATGGATAAAATTGCAGTAGGACCAGAATCAGTGGGTAAAGTCAATATTGATGCACCTATCGCTGAGAATTTAGCTGCCGTTGCGAAGGCAAAAAATAAGGATATTGAAGATTTAGTTGTCGCGATCTTAAACCGTGAGCGCCATGCGCAAATGATTAAGGAAATTCGTGAGGCTGGTGCTAGAATCAAACTTATGCCTGATGGTGATGTAGCAGCTGCAATTAATACGGCTTTTGAGGATACTGGTGTAGACATTATGCTAGGTTCTGGAGGGGCACCAGAAGGCGTACTAGCAGCGGTCGGACTAAAATGTCTAGGTGGAGAACTTCAAGGAAAGTTATTACCACAAAATGAAGAAGAATTAGAGCGTTGCCGTAAAATGGGAATTGACGATCCAAATCGCATTTTAATGATGGATGATTTAGTAAAAGGTGACGATGCAATCTTTGCAGCTACCGGTGTAACCGATGGAGAGCTTCTAAGAGGAGTCCGTTATAAAGGGACTACTGCCGTAACACAATCATTAGTAATGCGTGCAAAATCAGGAACTGTCCGTTTTGTGGATGGTAAGCATAGTATGAAAAAGAAACCAGACTTAGTCATCAAATAAAAAAATTGGATGCCACCAGATAAAATCTGTGGTATCCAATTTTTTTGTGAATTTTAGTAAAGAATAATTGAATAAAACGCAAGATTGTGGTTAAAATAGTAACTATACGCAAAATAAATAGATCCTACATTTTCAAATGCTATTAAACTTCATTTTACTCCTTCTTTTATTAAGAGATCGTTTCCCGAATGAATTCTATTCATTTTATTCAGCTTAAAATCATTTTTGATCCATATAATCAGTGATTTAAAACTTTAAAAAAAATTAACACAAAGTACATAAGTGTGGCTGCTGACGTATAAAAGTGTTTATTTGATTTAAATAAGTGGTATGTTTTAGTATAAAAGAAAAGCGTGGTGTCCCAATGGGAATTAATTTAGCAGAATTAGAAAATAAGAAGCTGAAAGAGCTTTATGAGCTTGCGAAAGAATATAAAGTATCCTACTATAGTAAGTTAAACAAAAAAGAATTAATCTTTGCAATTTTAAAAGGACAAGCTGAAAAAGATGGATTAATGTTTATGGAAGGTGTTCTTGAAATTATTCAATCAGAAGGATTTGGATTTTTAAGACCTATTAATTATCTTCCAAGCCAAGAAGATATTTACATTTCCGCATCACAAATTCGCCGATTTGATTTAAGAAATGGTGATAAAGTTTCAGGTAAAGTAAGACCACCAAAGGAAAACGAGCGTTATCACGGACTTTTACATGTAGAAGCGGTAAACGGTGAAGACCCAGACACTTCAAAAGAACGTCCTCACTTTCCGGCCTTAACTCCTCTTTATCCGAATGAAAAAATTCAATTAGAAACGCCAAACCCAAAAAAAATTTCATCACGAATTATCGATGTCATTTCACCTGTTGGTTTTGGACAACGTGGTCTGATCGTAGCGCCACCAAAAGCTGGTAAAACGTCACTACTAAAAGAAGTAGCGAACAGCATTGCTGAAAACCAGCCGGATGTTGAACTGATCGTCTTACTTATTGATGAGCGTCCAGAGGAAGTAACGGATATCGAACGTTCTGTAAAAGCGGAAGTGGTTAGTTCCACGTTTGATGAAGTACCAGAAAATCATATTAAAGTAGCCGAATTAGTATTAGAACGGGCAATGCGTCTTGTGGAACATAAGAAAGATGTAGTCATTTTAATGGATAGTATAACTCGACTGGCGCGTGCTTATAACCTTGTCATTCCACCGAGTGGACGTACATTGTCAGGGGGGATTGATCCTGCAGCGTTCCACCGACCGAAACGTTTCTTCGGGGCTGCAAGAAATATTGAAGAGGGTGGAAGCTTAACGATCTTAGCTACTGCGTTAGTAGAGACTGGCTCTCGAATGGACGATGTCATTTACGAAGAATTTAAAGGTACAGGTAACATGGAGTTGCACTTAGATCGTAAATTGGCTGAACGCCGTATTTTCCCTGCGATTGATATTTTACGTTCAGGAACGCGTAAAGAAGAGCTGCTTTTACCGAAAGATCAGTTAGAAAAAATGTGGGCGATTCGCAAAACAATGACAGACTCGCCAGACTTCATGGACCACTTCATTCGCAGAATTAAAGAAACAAAGACAAATGAAGACTTTTTTGAAGCGATGGAAAAAGAGATGAGCGGGTTTAAAAAAGGCAGAAGATAAAGTTCCGGTATTATCCAGTAACTATATTCAAAATAAAGTTGCAAAATGGTCTATGCCTTGTTATAATTTCGTCATGTGTGATTTTAAACTCTGTTTCGAAAAGATTCAGGGCGGAAGGAGTTGAGAACGAATGAGACCAGAAATTCATCCTGAGTACCGTAAAGTGGTATTCTTAGATACAACTACTGGATTCAAGTTTCTAAGCGGTTCTACGAAGTACTCAAACGAAACGATTGAGTGGGAAGACGGTAACGAGTATCCATTACTTAAAGTGGAAATTAGTGCTGATTCACACCCATTCTACACTGGTAAGCAAAAGCTTGCTGATGCTGGTGGCCGTGTTGACCGCTTCAAGAAAAAATATAACCTTAAGTAATATCCGATTCGGAAGATACAGGCAAGTAACAACTTGCCTGTTTTTTCATATCTAGAGGTGTAAAAACTAAACCTAATTAGCTCTAGCTCCAGTGTTACGAACGTATAAATTCTATTCACATTGAAGCGTTACGGTAGGCATAAATGCTTTTTCAACATAGAATTTTTATCGAGTAGCATGGAAGCTTTTTATATAGAACAACAATGCATAAGGTGGGGGAACGTTGCATGTACTTAATGAAAAAGGAAGGCTGGATTGAGGTCATCTGTGGAAGTATGTTCTCGGGAAAGTCAGAAGAACTTATCCGACGTGTCCGAAGAGTCAGCTACGGAAATTTAAAGGTTCAAGTCTTTAAGCCGGTGATCGATAATCGATACAGTGAAGTCGAAGTTGTTTCACATAGTGGCTCTAAAGTAATGGCTCAGCCAGTTGGACAGGTTATAGACATTTTAGAATCGGTACAAGAGGATACACAAGTAGTCGCAATTGATGAAATTCAATTTTTTGACGAAAACATTGTTGGCGTGGTCGATGAGCTGGCTAACAAAGGAAAAAGAGTCATCTGTGCAGGATTAGATCAGGACTTTCGCGGAGAGCCTTTTGGTCCGATGCCATTACTCTTATCATTAGCGGAAGAAGTACAAAAATTACATGCTGTTTGTCCTTGCTGTGGTTCACCAGCGAGCAGGACACAGCGCTTGATTGAAGGGCGACCGGCGAGTTATCATGACCCGATTATTTTAGTTGGCGCTTCTGAAAGTTATGAACCACGTTGTCGTCATTGTCACGTCGTTCCTGAAAAACCACAGCTCGTTAAAGTGGAAAAAGTGCGAAGCTAACGTAAAGCTAGGTTGGGTAAATTTGTGCAGTAAGTAATGATGGGTTACGGGTACTCTATAAATGCAGCTTCATGAATGTTGCAATGGAGGTGCCCTACAATGAAGAAGTTCATAATTGGCTGTGGATTAAGTGCTTTACTGCTTTCGGCTTGTACGCCAGCCAATCCGCCGCAAGCGTTAGGTGGAAACCCAGGCGGATCTGGGCAACAGGTGACAGGCCAAGACATTAGCTATGGGATGTTAGGTCCTGGTCCGATTAATTACCACGTCATTAATCACCGACCATTTCCTCTACATGAAGGAGAAGTAAATCATAGCGCGAGTTTCCGTACATTAACACCAGACAGGCAGGATTTAGGCGACGACCAAGATAAAATTAGAGAAATCGTCGAGTTAAAAGGCTTTAGGCCAGGAATGATTATTATGGCTGGAAGTCATGTTTGGGTGAATGTTAATGACGACGGAAACTTCCAGGGGAAAGCGAAAGAAAAGAAACTTAAGGAATTGCGAACGGCTTTACGGCAAGGGATTCCGCGGTACCAAATTCACTTAAACACAGGACAACAACAACAATAATCTCTTGTTATGAGGGCGACTCGTTCGTATGGATCAGAACTTCTAGTCTGTTAAGGGTAGAAGCTACGGAACCCATACGTCCTGAGTCACCTCATTTTTTGTTTTATGAGTTGTGCCTTGCGCTTGCAGGAGAAAAAACACTGCACACGACGAGATTAGGTGCCTAAAGCGGTGTTGAAGCTGTCGGTATGTGATTATTTTATTAGAATAAGGAACAATTCTGCTTTAAAGCAAGAGATAGAGCAGAATTTTGCCAGTAAAAGGAATAATTTCGCACTAAAGCGAGAGATAGGGCATTATTTTACCAGTAAAAGGAATAATTCTGCTTTAAAGCGAGAGATAGAGCAGGA